>JACQUW010000012.1 GCA_016210115.1 Deltaproteobacteria bacterium
GGCCTGGGGTCTGTTCGCGATGATGGAGGAAGACACTTTCGATGCCGTTTCAGAATTTCTCGTCAAAGAGGACGTTCGGATCGAGCCTGATTTCGTCTACCGCTGGCAGCTCGCTTCGCGCAAACGAGAGGAGCGTGAATACGAAGATTTCGTAACGTTCTCGGATCCACGGCTCAGCTACATTCCCGAAGTGACGCGAACCCGAAACATGCGCTCCTGGCAGGTCTACCGCCGGCTTAATGCGCAGCAGCTTCGCGAGTTGGAGGAAGGTTACGACAAGTTTCAGAAATTTCTCCATTATTTTGTTAAGGCGGGGGGAAAGATCGATCTGGGAACGGACACCTCGGAAGGTCGGATGGCCGGTAAAGGAGCGCACAGGGAATTTGAATTTCTGGTCGATGTCGGGTTTTCACCGAGAGACGTCATTGTCTGGGCGACGAAAGGATCGGCGGAGTTTCTGGGAAGAGACGATGAGTTGGGGACAGTGGAGGCGGGCAAGGTTGCTGACGTGATCGTCGTCGACGGCGATCCTTTAACAGATATCACTTCGATCAAGAATATCGAAACAGTCATCAAGAGTGGTGAAATCATAGATGTCGGTTATCATCCCGACTATACCAATCCGATTCCAAGACCTTTCCAATCGTCGCTCCATTCTTATCCGATTCCGAAGATCTCGCGCATGTCGCCGGGGATAACGGTGGAAGGCGGCGACGATGTGACGCTGGAAATCGAGGGCGAAGGCTTTGTTCGAGGATCGGTCGTGGAGTTCGGCGATGCAAGGATTGCGACAGAGATCGCGAGCGCAAAAGAGATACGCGCGCGGATCCCGCGTTATCTTCTGAATCGAGCGGGGACCTTTATGGTGACCGTAGTTAATCCAAAGCCGGTCGCCATAAAGGACCCGCTGCATGAGAACGAACGATCAAATCCGAAATACTTTATGGTGAAGTTTCGGTGAGCCAAGCCCTGCGGGATCTCATATTACAAATCTCAGATGGCAAATTTGAGATCTGAGATCTGCTATTTGCAATTTCTCGCGTAGCGAGAAGTGGGAGGTGAGCATGGCGGATGTTTCTTTTGATGTGGCGTTGTTTCCAACCGAACCGGCCGGAGAGACCCTGGCGCTGGCGAAGCTTGCGGAGAGGCTCGGCTACGACGGAGTTTGGGTGGGGGACTCGCACATCATCTGGCGCGAGATGTACGTGCTTATGGGGGCCATTGCATCTCAGACGAAGCGGGTCAAGATCGGCTCCGGCGTCACCCACCCCCTCGTGAGGCACTTGAGTTTAACCGCCAGCGGTTTTCTGAGCTTATCCGAGCTGGCGCGCGGCCGGATGAGAATCGGCATCGGGATTGGCGCCAGCGGGCCGATTAATATCGGCGTCAAACGCGCGTCGCGCGATGAATTGAAGAAAGCCGTCTTAAGCTTGAGAAAGCTCATAGCGGGCGAGCCCGTGGACCTCGACGGGAAAGAGATGAAGGTGATGTTCGCGCATCATGAACCCATTCCTATT
Organism: Deltaproteobacteria bacterium; assembly: GCA_016210115.1. Classification (GTDB taxonomy): domain Bacteria; phylum Desulfobacterota; class Binatia; order UBA9968; family UBA9968; genus JACQUW01. The sequence continues at coordinate 1,518 of JACQUW010000012.1, forward strand.
TTTATGGCGGCGAGCACGACCGGAACCCGCGACCTGGCGGCGCAGATCGCGGACGGGGTCATTGGCGGGGGGCGGCAGGATCTCCTAAAAGAGTGGGTGAGTGTTCTGCGCCGGACCGTGAGTGGATCAGGCCGAGACCCGCAGTCGATCAAGGTCGTTTCGTGGGTCCCGTGTTCCGTCGGGCGCGATTCAAAAACGGCGAAGGATGCCGTGAAGCCTCACGTCGCCCGAAGCGGCTGGACCTCTTTTCTAAAAATGGTCAGCGATGGAAAACCGGTCGCCGAAGAAGATAGGGCGGCCGCGGAGAGGATGAGCCGCGAATATGATTTCTCTCATCACATGAGTAAAGCCCACAGCCATCTCGTCCCGGACCGTTGGGTGGACCTTTTTGCCGCGGCGGGGACTCCGGCAGAGGTGAAGGAGAGGATTGACGAAGTCATCCAGGCGGGGGTCGATATCGTCTCGATTGTGCCGTACGGCAATAAGGAGGACATCATCAAACAGGTTGCAAAGAAGGTCATCGGGTAATGGTCAACAGTCAAATGGTCAATGGTCAATAGTTAATGGTTCGGGAGGTAATTTATGACAGTTCCCATTGTGCTTGAGGGTGGAAGCCTTTTCGATGGCACTGGAAAAAAGCCTCTAGAAAATGCAGCGGTGGTTATCGAGGGAAACCGATTCAAGACGGTTTCGCAGAAAGGCAGGGTTTCTTATCCCAAGGAAGCCAAGGTCATCAACACGGAAGGCAAAATGCTGTTACCCGGTTTATGGGATACCCACGTCCATTATCGCGAATGGATGGCGGAGCTCTACCTCGCCCACGGAGTGACAACGATTCTGGATCTGGGAAACCCCAGTACGTGGATCCTGGCGCACCGTGACGGAGTTGCGAAAGGCAAGATTAGGGGCCCGCGCATCTTTGCGTGCGGCCCGGGTATCGGACATCCTCCCGGCCGCGGCGGTTACGTCAAGGACGCTGGCGAGGCGCACAAGGAAGTGAAGCGGCTCCTCTCGGAGGGAGTGGATGCGGTAAAGGTATGGGCCTATTGTACCGTCGATATGCTCAAAGTCGTTTCTGAAGAGGCGCACAAAGCGGGGCGGAAAGTGATTGGGCATTTAGGAGTTATTACCGCCAGAGACGCGGCCTTGAACGGCCTCGACTGTCTGGCGCATGCCACCGGGCTCCCGATGACGGCGGTGAAAGACCCCCAGAAGGCTCAATGGATGCTGGATCAGGAGATCCGGCGCCTTCAGACGATGATCATCGGAGAACCC
>JACQUW010000098.1 GCA_016210115.1 Deltaproteobacteria bacterium
ATCTTCTCCCGTTCGGCGTCGAATACATCGGAGCTGCGTTTCAGGAAAAGCATCCCGAAGATGTAGTCCTTATAGGTCGCCGCATCCAGACCCTCCTGACGGAGCCGGTCTGCGGCGGAGTAGAGATGGCGTTCTAGTTTAGCGAGCGAAAGTTTGGGCATGCGCTACTGTCGAGAACCGTCGAGAACTGAAAAAATGATCGCCAAATATTAAGCGATGTGGCAGGAAAAATACAAGACAACTGGACGGAAAAGAAGAAAGAGGTTGCGTACATTATTCTTGCCGGTTGCAGAGTCTCTGCACCTGCACTAGGCTACGGTGATTGGTTGAGCAATCGCAACAAAAGCAACCCGGCCTTCTGGGAAACCGGACGCAAGTGAGTGAAGGTGATCCGAAAACACATTAGTGTCGTTTCGTTTCAGGAATTAGCCCTGGGCGTTCGGTTTTTTCTCCGGCTGCCGGTTTTTCTTCGGCGCCCGGTTACCTTGACTGAAAGCGAAAGGATACTCCGGCAGCGACTTGAGAATCGGGAAGGGGACTTTCTGTCGCTGGCGCGAAGCGCCGTTTACCAGAACCCTGCAAGCCCGTACAGGCGGCTTTTAGCTCTCGCGGGATGTGAATTCGGAGATCTGGAGAAGATGGTGCGTCAGGAGGGGCTGGAAGGCGCGCTTCATAAGCTCTTTCAGAGTGGCGTCTATCTCAGGGTGGAAGAGTTCAAAGACCGTTGTCCTGTCGTGCGGGGCAGCGCCAAGTTTGAAATATCGCCGAGCCAGCACCGCAATCCGCTGACAGCGTTTCATCTGCCGGTTCGGAGCGGCGGGAGTCGAAGTGAAGGGACTCCGATTCCAACTGACCTGATTTCCATAAGAGACCGTGCAGTAGATCTAAGGTTGGCGTTCGGCGCGCAAGGCCTTCAGGGTTCTCAGCATGCGCTTTGGACTATTCCCGGCGGGGCGGCAATCACGCTTGTTCTAAGATTTTGTCTCATTGGATCACCGCCCGAACGCTGGTTTACTCTGGTGGACCCGGCCGCTTCCGAACTCCACCCTCGCTATCTTTGGAGCGCCCGCGCCGTTCAATGGGGCGGCCGCCTGGCAGGGAAACCGCTGCCGCGATGGGAATACACGCCGCGAGATGATCCGCTGCCTGTTGCGCGTTGGATAGATCGGCGCCTGCGGGCTGGATATTCGCCCCATCTCTTCACCTTTCCGAGCGCTGCCGTGTATCTCTGCCAGGCTGCTTTGGATGCAAAGATCGATCTTTCCGGCGCACGCTTCACGATCGGAGGGGAGCCGGTCACCCGGGCGCGTCTGGACGCGATTTCCCGAGCTGGAGTCGTCGCGTTGCCCTGGTACGGAAACGCGGAATCCAACGGCCCGATCGGTTTCGGTTGCATGAGGCCACAGGCCCCCGATGATGTTCATTTTCCTCACGACCTGAACGCGCTCATTCAAGTCGGTGCCGATGGCAAAAAGGGCGGCTTAAGCCACAATGCGCTTCTGATTTCTTCCCTCAGACGGACGGCGCCTCTCGTCCTGTTGAATGTTTCACTAGGCGATGAGGCTGTCATGGCAGAGCGGAAGTGCGGTTGTCCCTTGGAGCGACTTGGCTGGACGACGCATCTCCATACGATCCGAAGCTACGAAAAACTTACAGCCGGAGGGATAAACTTCCTGGATAACGATGTAATCCGAGTGCTTGACGATATACTGCCGGCTCGTTTTGGCGGCGGTCCCGGTGACTATCAGCTGGTGGAAGAGGAACAGGAGACCGGAAGCCCGCGCCTTCGGCTGCTCGTTCATCCCGATGTTGGTGCGGTTGATAGCGATGCAGTAACGCGAACCCTCCTGGAATCAATCGGCGCCGGGTCTGCGGGGGAACGAGTCATGAGCTTGTTATGGCGCGACACGGATATAGTTCAGGTCGAGCGGCGTGTGCCACTGGCCTCGCCCACCGGGAAAATCCTTCATATGCATCTCAGGCGCAGAAAAGAAGACGCGTAAGCATGGTAACAGATCCTTCTATTGCTCTCCCTCAGCCGGGAGAAAAGACCAGTCTACGACCTCTGCGCGGTTTATTCGCGCCCCTTTTGAATCTCTTTGCCGTAGCAACACGTTTAGGCCTTCGTCGGAAACTCTTCCGGTGCTGCTGAAGACTTTTGCGCCAAGGTCAAAAAGCTCCTCGGCTTCTTTTGAATCGACCGCAAGTTTCCTGGAGATGAAAGCAATCATCTCGCTGCGATTTTTTTTGAAATAGCTTACGCCTCTTAAGGTAGCGCGGATAATCCTTCTGATCTGATCCGGCTTTTCTTTGAGTTTCTTTGTGGTCACGATAAATCCGGTGGAGGGAATCTCGCCCAGATCTGCGAGAGATACAAGTTTTTTGAACCCCAACTCCTCAGCCTTCCGGACGTAAGCCGTATCGAGGATCGTCGCATCAATCTTGTTGAATCTCAGCGCGGTGAGACGCAGTGCACTGTTTCCGACGTTCAAAATCGAGACATCCCGCTTCGGATCCAGACCGAGATGTTGGATCGCGATCAGAGCGTTGTGGTATGTCGATCCGCCAAAGCCGCTTACGCCGATTGTTTTTCCCTTAAGGTCGGCCGCCGAGCTGATTTCCGGTCTTGAGACAAAGGCCTGGGTTCCCCTCGTGGTAAGACCCATCACTCCCCGGAGAGGCGCCCCGTTTACAATGGCCGAGATGCCGGAGGCAAAGGCGAGAAGAAAATCAATATCTCCGGCGATGGTCGCCCTGGCTGCAATCGTGCCATCCATCACCACCAGCAGCGCCTCGAGCTTTTCCTGTTTGTAAAAACCCTTCTCTTGCGCGACAAACAGGGGAAGCTGGCTGAGACCGATGCTAGGAATAGCCACGATCACTTTTTCAGCCGTTTGGGCCAGCGCTTGTTCCGATGGAGTAAACTGCAAAAATAAGATGAGAACGATACCGATAGAAATGCGCAACGCTCTCATGGCTCAGCCTCCCATTATTCAGGCATAAATCGATGCTTTCTCAAAAATTCGCGGACCATCGCGTCAAACTCCATAGGGTTCTCGAGGCAACAGGCATGCCCGGTCCCCGGCACGACGCGATGGACCGCCCCTGAAATCCGTTCGCTCATTTGACGGGTGCGCGGCAGCGTGCCATCAAACTCCCCATTGAGGAGCAGCACGGGCATCTTAAGCTCCGGCAATCTGGGAGTCAGGTTCTTCACTTCCAGGGCCTCAAAGATTTGCCGGAGAGACTCGGGATTGAGTTTCGGATCGGTATCCGTAAACCGCGCCAGGAGATATTTTCCGAGAGTGGAATCGGCAAACTCCGGGCTCACCAAAGCACGTAAATGCTGGATGTGATACTTCTCGACGCCTTCGTTCAAATAGCCATCGATGCGCGTGCGGTGCTCGCTGGGACCCGAGCTGCAGCCGACCAGGATGAGCGCCTTAAAAACGTCGGGATGGTCGAGTCCCAACTGGAGCGCCACATTGCCGCCGACGCTGATGCCCATCACGACTGCTTCCTTTAGCTCTTCCTGCCTGCAGACTCCCATGACATCCTCGGCCATCATGGAAAGGCTGGTCTTTGTTGTAGGTTTATCCGAGTGGCCATAACCCCGGAGATCAACCGCAATGACCTTAAAATAAGTAGAGAAGCTGGCAATCTGGTGCAGCCAGAGCCGGCGATCAAACGGGTTGGCATGGATGAGGACCATCGGGAATCCCTCACCCGAGATCTCATAATAGATTCTGATGCCGTTAACCGAACAGTAGGGCATTTTCTACTCCTTAAGAGGGCAACCAACGTAACCGATTTCCAACCGCCAGTTTAAAATCACGGTATCAATAAGCCGCCTCGCTTGCACTGGGCTCATCCGAGCAAGGCTCGTACCGCCTCGACAATTCGCGAGGCCGTGGGAGTCACGAACTCTTCGAGCGGCAATGAGAAGGGGACGGGCACCGGCGGGATCGCTACACGCTTGACCGGCGCGCGCAGGCTCGCGAACGCCTCATCGGCGATTATCGCCGCCAGTCCGGCCGCGACTCCACAATTGTCATGGCTTTCGTCTGTAACCACCACCCGGCCCGTCTTTTGAGCTGAGGCGAGTAAGCCGGCCTTGTCCAACGGCTGGAGGGTGCGCGGATCCACTACCTCTGCCGAGATCCCCTCATCAGCCAATTTTTTTGCGGCATCCAGGGCGCGCGGGACCTGGATCGAGGTGGCGATGATCGTAACGTCAGAACCTTCCCGCTTGACGGCTGCCTTACCAAAAGGAATCTCATAGGCGCCATCGGGCACCAGGCCGCGGTCTTGTAGAAGGCGGTCATGCGCCAAAAAAATTGTCGGATCATCGTTCTTGAGTACGGCTGTTCGCAGCAGCCCCTTCAGATCGGCGGGATCAGACGGCATAGCCACCAGGAGACCTGGCGTGTTCCAAAACCAGGGCTGAGGGCTGCCTGAATGTTGAACGCCCCCGCCGCCGCGAATACCGTAACGCATATAGTAAGTAACCGGCACTTTAGTCTGGCCACCCGAGTTCGCATACGCGATCGCGGCTTCATTGACAATCTGGGGGATTGCCTCGTAAGAAAAGGTCGCCGTGCCGATATCCACTAACGGCCGGAGCCCCGCCATCGCCGAGCCGGCTGCGATACCACAGAAGCCAAGCTCAGAGATCGGCGGGTATTTGATCCGGGCAGAGTACTTATCCCGAAGCCGGGCAAGCTGGGCGTGGCTGGTTCCCAAACCCGCGAAGCCTGCGCCGATCAACACGACCCGTTGATCCTCCTCCATGATTTCATCGAGCGCCGATAACAAGGCCTGGGCAAAGGTCATCTCTTGGGCCATAAATCAGTTATCCCTTCCGCCGGCAAAATCAAGGTCCAGCGCAGCCTTGGGATCCGGCAGCGGGCTTGCCAATGCGAAGCGGGCCGCTTCGGCTACTTCTTCGCGCACCTCGCGGTCGAGCCGCTCAATCTCAGCGCAACTTGTTTCCCCTTGTTTGAGAAGTTCGCGCGCGAAGAGCAGCACCGGATCAGACTCGGCGTGCCAGGAGCGAGCCGCTTGAGGAACTCCGTCGGGTTCCCACGCCCAGTTGATTTTCGTCTCACCGGCAATAAGCTTCGGGAGCGCGCGGTAATTTCCTGGCCAGAGATGGGTCCGGGCCTCGACGAAAAACGGTCCCTCGCCCGCGCGGGCCCTTCGCACCAGCTCACAGGCTGTCTTATAAACGATACCAGCGTTGGCTCCATCAATAACTCTCGTTTCCACATTGAAGGCGCGGGGGATGGCGGCAAGTTCTGCGGCCGCATGGCTCGGGAGGCCCCGTTGAGATCGCCGGTAATTGTTTTCCATCAAGAAGATCAAAGGCAATTGCCATAGTTTCGCTATGTTCAATACCTCGTAGAAAGCCCCTTCTTCCATCGCGCCGTCGCCGAAAAAGACGATTGTCACGCGACGATCTTTCTTAACCTGAGAGGCAAAAGCGGTCCCGGCCGCAAGCGGCAGGCATCCGCCCACTATCGCCGATGTGTGAAGAATCCCCAGCTCGGGCGCCGCAACGTGAAAGGTCCCGGCCCGGCCGCGGCAATAGCCGGTTTCCCGCCCGATGATCTCGGCCAGGACCCTTTTTGGATCACCGCCTTTGGCGATGACATGGCCATGGTTTCGGTGAGTCGTGAAAAGATAATCCTCGGGCTCCAAGGCCGCGCACACGGATGCGCCGGTACCTTCCTGGCCAATGTAGACGTGGAAGTGACCACGAATCAGGTCCGTGTAGTCCTCGTTGAAGTGAATAACCTGCTCCTCGGCCCGCCTGATCAATAGCATCGCGCGCATGATGCCGAGTTGCTTCTCTCTGGGAATTTCATGCAGCATCTTCCCTCCGCTGAGCGGGGAACTTACTGCCTGCGAAAGGGCTTGTAAAGAGAAAAACGAGATACGGGGCGATTTCGCTTTGTCTCCAAGACCTTTGAGCGGTTTCGGAATCGGAAAATCTCCCCTGGCCCCTCCTTTTCAAAGGTTTTCAAAGAGGGGAACTCAGAAAGCAGCTTTGGTTGGAAATCGCGCTTGTCTCCCCTTCTGCAAAAGGAAAATCGGGTTTAGTGGGAAGGGAGTTTCACGTACTTCTTTTGGATGCCGAACAGCTTGATAAATTCACCGAAGACGCGATGGCTGAGCTGCTGAAGCCTCTCGATGTGTTCCGGCGTTTCCAGTTGGATTCGGTCAGCGTCGATTTTTCCTCTCAGGCCCGCGATTTCCTCCCGGTTCTCCGCAACGCGCAGCCAACGCCTGATCATCGGCTCGTCGACTTCGAGGTGGAACTGAAAGCCGTAAACGGTTGTGTTGTAACGAAAGGCCTGATTGGCGCAAAGAGTGGAGAAGGCCAGGTGCGCGGCGCTTTTCGGGATGTCGAAGGTGTCCCCGTGCCATTGGAAGACTTTTTCCCTGCGGCGAAATTCCACCATGAGGGGATCACGTTCTGCCTCTTCCGTTGGCGTAACCTCATACCAACCGATTTCCTTTTCCTGATTTGGATACACGTTGACGCCGAGGGTCTTGGCGATCAATTGAGCGCCAAGGCAAATTCCCAAGACGGGAAGGCTTCTTTTCATCGCCTCTTCAATCAATTTCATTTCAGTGATCAGATGGGGAAATTGGTTTGTATCATTGACGCTCATCGGTCCACCCAGAACTACCAGACCGTTATATTCTTCCAGTTCCGGTTGCGCGTCGGGATGGCGGCCGAAGTTCACATATCGAATCCGAAAGCCGGCGCGTTTCAGCAAAGGGTTAAGAGTGCCAAGGATCTCGTGAGGCACATGCTGGCAGACGAGAAGTTTTTTCATAGTGAGAGAACGGAATTAACGTGGCGGTTCATCATGTCTGAGAGCTAGCCTGACATTTTCCTCGGGTTTTCTAGCGCGGCGGAAGAGGCCCGGAACCCGCAAGGTTTTTAAAAAGATCTATGACTTCAGGGTCGCGCGGAATTTCCCTAATCGCTCTCTCATGATCTTCCGGCAGAAGCGGCGTGGGATCATCGCCGGTGAGTTTCTTATACTCTCTATGGAATTCGGGATCCCTATACGTTTTACGAAATGCCTGCTGGAGAGCCTCCACGCGCTCCTTGGAAACTCCGGGAGGAAGGATAAAAGGCGCGCCGGTAACTCTAAAAGCGCGCTGCAAGGTGATAACCTTTCGCTGTTTGTCCGACCGGGCGAAGCTCTCAATTTCAGGGAGGCGGGCGAATTTAGGATGTTTATTCCCTTTGGGAATCTCCAGTATCGCATGAAAATCTACCAGCCCTTTTTCAAGCCAGTCCGGATTCCGTTGCTCGATGGTGTCGGCACCTGTCGACCGAGCATCAATCTCACCACGGATCAGCGCCGGGTCGAGCTCAGTGCCTGAATAGCCGGTCACAAACTTCGGATCCTTCAATCCGAGGACGTAGGCGAACAGCCGCCCTTCGTTATAGGTGGAGAAACCGACGGACTGGCCGCCGATTCTAACCCCGGAGGCTGCCCGAAGTTTTTCCGGGCTGTTAAGACCAGCCCCCTTTCTGCTAAGAAAGACTGCATGATAGCTGCTGTAAGGCGAACCCAGGTAGAAGAATTTATCGAGATCGTACAAGACACCCGCTTCTCCAAGAACGGCGAGGGAAACCATCCCCGCGCTCAGATTCCCGATGGTCAACCCATCCGGGCGGGCTGTTCTGTAGATGTGATTTGCGGCCTTTCGACTTCCGCCGCCGGGCATATATTCCATCACTATAGTCGGGTTTCCAGGGAGGTATTTTTGCAGAAGAGGCACGAGCGCTCTGACCCTCAGGTCTCCCGTGCCGCCAGCATCTCGACCTTGGATGATGGTAATCGTTTTTCCCTGGTAGAACGAAGCTTGTGAAAAGACGAATGTGGGAAAGAGAAAAATCCATAACGCTCCCAGGACGAGCGAGACTTTACGAATCGTATTTCCAACTAACGCCATCGCAACCTCCTGCCTGAGCACTCCTTGACGGGGGCTTTGAGAAAGGCCCATCCGGTTTGTCAGGCTGTGCGGAAACTCCGGTTAGCGTACGGGACAGGAATAACTTTCGACCTGATTGAGTGTAGAATTGAGTTCCACCGAGGTCAAGGGAGCGTTGGTTCGCTTTATTGCGGCTGGACGTTGCAAGCAGAGATTGCTAAGGGTTAAGAGGAAACATGCCGCTCCAAAATGAAGCCTTTTTTGTCGCTGAGCTTACAACGGTAGGGCGGAAGACGGGCCTTCCCCGAACCATCGAGCTAAGAACTCTCTATTTAGACGGAAGGTTTTATGCCTCCTCCGCCAACATTGAGAAGAAGCATTGGTGCCGGAATATGCTCAAAAATCCTTCCGTGGAGATTAGAACAGGCAACGAGCGATTTCGCTGCCTCGCAGGCCGCGTCACGGATGAGGGGCTTAGGAGGCGAGTACTGAGCTTTCGTGACTCGCCGCCGCTCATGGATCGCGAGGTCTTTGAGATGGTCCCGGAAGGCCAGGTCTCCCACAAGTAGTTTTTCGACTAGCAGCATAATTGCCCATGCAGCTTCACCACGAAGTCCAAGGAGAAGGACGTCCTCTCATTATTATCCACGGCCTATTCGGGTCGCTGGAGAACTGGCGCACTCAGAGCAAAAACCTGAGTCGCTTTTTCAGGGTTTACACTCTCGATCTCCGCAATCACGGAAAGTCGCCCCATAGTGACGTCTTCAGTTACCCCGCGATGGCGGAGGACTTGCGGGACTTTTTAGCCGCGCAGGAGCTTCCCTCCGCTTTTATCATGGGCCATTCCATGGGAGGCAAGGTCGCGATACAGTTCGGGATGGACCATCCGGACAAAGTGGACAAGCTGGTTATCGTCGACGTTGCGCTCAAAACTTATCGGCCGGAATACAAGCCGATTCTCGGAGCGCTTCTTTCCTTGGACTTGCGTGAGTTTCATACCCGCGCCGATGTCGACTCGGCCCTGCAAGAAAAAATACCCGAGGGGCGACTTCGCCGCTTTCTGCTCAAGAGTCTCGCCCGTGCACCGGAGGGCGGCTTCAGGTGGCGGATAAACCTTAATGCGATTTATAAGAATGATGGCGAACTTAGTAAGGCGGTAGAGCAGAAACGGAGATTCGCGAAACCGGCCTGCTTCATCAAAGCCGGCCGCTCAAACTACCTTGACAAAGAGGACGTTGCCGCAATCAAGAAAGCATTCCCAAAAGCCGAGGTCATCACCGTCCCGGACGCCGGGCACTGGATCCATGTCGACGCGCCAGAGGAATTTACCCGGATCGTGGTGGATTTTCTGAGCCGATGACGGGCACAGGGCCAGCGCCCACGGAGCTCGTTACTTGTAAAGCCTCACCTCAACGCAATGATCCATGGCTGTGGATATCTTATCGATACGGTCAAGACCTGTCGGCACAAGAGAATTAAAACTGATCCCCTTTCCGCGAGCCACAGGCATACCCGGCGACCAGTGGCCGAAGTGGCCTGCAATGCCTAAGACTTCCGGATGGATGCACTGAGTAAGTTTGAGCTTGACCCTCACCTTTCGCACAGGCGATTCCAACCACGCCTCATCCCCATCGCGAAAACCTTTGGCCTTCGCCGCATCTTCGTTTATGAGAAGACTATAACTCTGGCTGCGCTCGCAGAGCTCGTTTATCCAGGGATTCTCATTGCTGAAAGCGCCATAAACGAACGGTAGCTTATAGTGGACCGCGATGAAGTCGTACTTCCCGCTTCGCACCGCTTCATAAGAAGGGCAGGGAAGCCATTCAGACAGCGGCTGATAATCGGATAAATCCCAGTTAAGGTTCATCTGCGCCGTTACGTTTTTGAGCTCCTCCCCCCGGGTCAGGAAGTGCTCCAGGTAAATAGGAAGGCGAGCATTGATGTACGGTCCGATGTAGGCCTCATCTACTTCTCTCGGTATGCGGATTACCCCGTTCTCGCGGAACCATTCCAGACCACGCTCTTCCCCGAACCAGGAGCGCGCCATCCTGTCCACGACGTCGGCAGCCGGGTAACGCCGGCCAGGATCCAGCGCGTGCGGCTCTTGGAGGCGAAATGCATGGTTGATGAGACGGTAGAAATCTTTCAGGGTACCGACTCTTTCAGCTAATTCCATAAGGACCTCCTGTGGAGGTCTTACTCCCACCGGTGGCGCCACCACGGGCTGCCTTATCTGCCAGAAAAAGTCTTCTTTGCCGCAGGGAGGAATAACCCGATTACCACCCCCTGTAGTAAAATCAAACCTTTCCAAGTAGCTCGGAAAAGGCAGGACGATATCGTCAAAACCATTCGTCTCATTCAGCTCTACCGCAAAGCCGACACTGAACCGAATCGAGCGATAAAAGCCCTCAACCGTTTCCAGATCGCCGAAGGAGCCCAGAAGAGAATTCGTAGGAGTATGGAGCATCACTTCAATTTGATAATCCAGGCCGAAGTGGGCGGGGTCTCGGGCAGTAATCGGCAGGAGGGTGTGGAAGTGGGGCGCCAGCGGGAAAAGCTCACCTAGGTCCAGTCGAGCCGGCTTGGTCGGCGTCCGGCCCGGGAAGGCTTTTGGGTGTGGCAAAGGAAGAATGTTTCCTCCTTTTTCGAGTAAGCCGTCTGTTCCTCCTTCAGGCCACCACCGAAACGGTCTCTTGCCAGCCGCGGCCGTGCTCAGAATTCCGCCAGGGACGTTGACGGCTCCCATTACTATATTCAGAAGCTTGAGCGGCCAAGACTGATGAAAACCATGGACGTGGCCCTGCGGCCCCTTTGCCCAATCCACACAGGCTGGCCGGTGAGGGAGTTCTACTCCATCGATTTTTAAAGTAGCTCCAATATTGACTGCGTCGCCGAATTCACGCGCTATGCGTCTTACGGCTTGGGCAGCAATGGTTGTGATCTCCTCGGTCTTTTCCGGCGGGTACTTGGCGACATGCTCCCGCAAAAGCGCGAAGCTGGGACGTCCCGCCTCACAACCGCCGCTGATGGCGGGCTCCTCGATCGTGGACTCATCGTAAAGCTTTATCTTCTGATCCGCGGCGTCATAGATCAGTGGTTTGCCGAAGGCCGGATCGCGCGCATAGAGGCCGTCACGGCCTACGAGATAGGGCGCGTTGGTCCGGTACTGCAAAAATTTTCGATCATAAATTCCAAGCTCGTTCAGCAAAACGTGGAGCAAGCTTAGCGCAAAGGCAGAGTCGGTGCCGGGGCGGATCGGAACCCACTCGTCTGCCTTGCTTGCAGCAAATCCTCCGACCGGATCTACCACGACTAACTTCATCCCGCGGGACCGCGCCTCCGCCATATCGCGAAGAATATGGGTGAATGAGCCGCGGGCCGCGATGGCAAACTGCGTCCCGACGAGAAGGAGATAGTTGCAATAGTGAAGGTCGGGCTGCTGGTGAAATCCACCTCCAGAGAAAAATTCCACCGGGTGGATCACCTTCCCGCAGGTGGGAGAACCATGGCCGATCCCATGCGGGGTGCCGAAAGAGCTGGCAAAGGCTGCGAACCAATTAAGCCCGTCCCCTGTCGGCTCCCAAGCTTGAACGTGAAGCTTCTTCGGGTTATCGCGAATCGACAGAAGCTTGCTCGCTACCGTGTTAATAGCCTCTTCCCAAGAAATCTCTTGCCAGCCCGGATCTATGTCGAGCCCCTTAACCGGATTCGTTCGTTTCAAAGGAACCTTGACCCGATGGGGGTTGTAAAGGTTCATTACGCCAGACTTCCCTTTGGCGCACATGTTGCCCCGGTTCATCGGATGATTGGGATCGCCTTCAATATTCACGACCACGCCATCGTCGACCAGGACCTTAACGCCGCATCCGACGTAGCACATACCACAAGTCGTATGAATCCATGTTGATGCCATATTGTTCTCCTCGATATTGCAAAGAATGAAGGTCGACTGAAACTATTTAGGTTCGCTCCGTGCGACGCGCACTGGCGGACGCTTATATCAGCCATGCGGGCGAGTGCGGTCGAAGTCGAAAGATTTCCAGTTTTATAGATGGCCTGAGGGAATTTTGCATTTGACGGTAGCAACAAACATGCCACGCAGTCTAACTGGCACGAAGCTGCAATTACCAAAGGTCACGAGAGCCGGTGTCCGGCTAAAGCAGATCAGAACGAGAAGCGAATCTCAGATTTTAGAAAAACAATTCCGCAATTCCCCAAACTTGGAAGCCTCGTGAACGGGGACCGACTTCCAAACCTCTCACTTTCCAGCTTCCTGATTATTCGGTCATCGATCATATCTTCAATTTTAAGGCGCGCGAATTCCTCCGCAGCCAATGCGGATAAAGCGACAGGTCCGCTCCGCACCTGAACGATCTGCGAGTCCAAACCGTATTCATCAAAGAAACCTCGCTCCTTGGCGACAAAAAGAACGCCACTCCTCTCGTTAAGGCCGGGAAAGGCAATGACAACTCTCCTAGCGGGAGGAGCCGCCCATCCACACGGCTGCAACAAAAGAATCGAAAACAAAATCGCAACAGGTCCGTATCTGCGAACACTTCTGCCACTGGACATCGAAGCTCTCCTTGGTTGATCCGTTTTGGAGCTGGAACCGCTGGAGCGCGCAGTGAATTTTCCTAACTAATGTTCCCAAAAAACTGCTGAGGAATATCGTTCATCCGTTACGGGTCTGTCAACCCGACGCTTTCGCCAGGCGGCCGGAGGCGCCGGCCGCCATAAAACGCGAGCTTCCCGATGATGACATTGACTTTTCGTCGCCCCAAGCGCTATAAGCGCTTGACCTCTTGAAGCGCCGGTTGCGACTCTGGCGGCATAACGGATGCGTCGCTCGGAATCCGGCACACTTGTTCGCGTTTATCCTTTCGCTGGGAAAGAGATATGGGTTTTCAACCAAGAGTAAGGAGATTGACATGATTCGGTTCGGCATGCGGCTTTGGGTTTTGTTGTTGCTCTTAATCGGGATTTCTTTTACGCCGGCCGGCGCAGCGGGAAAGAAAGTGGTTATCGCTCACGGCGCCGTCAGCGGGGATACGTTGCCGCTTTGGATCGCGAAAGAGCAGAGATTCTTTGACAAGTACGGCGTGGAAGCCGAGCTGGTCGTCGTAAAGGGAACGCCCACGGTGATCTCCGGGCTCATCTCGGGCGACATTCATATGGGTTATACGGGAGGGACGGGCGTTGTCGGACCAGCGGCGGGGGGAGCTGATCTAAAAATTATCGCGACGTTTTTTAATAAGCCGATTCTAAGGGTCGTGGCCCGGCCAGAGATAGAGAAAGCCGAGGATCTCAAGGGCAAACGATTGGCTGTGCAAAGTATCGGCGGCGCGAATTGGATGCAGTGCATGCTTGCGTTAGAGCAGCTCGGGTTGGAGCCGCGTCGCGACAATATTAGTGTGATAAACACCGGTAGCAGCCCGGTCCGGGCTCAGGCGTTGGAGGCGGGGTCAGTTGACTTTACCGTCTTTTCCGACATCTCCTTTGCCTCGATGCTGAAGCAGAAGGGCTTTCGGATAGTCGGCGAGATACCGCCCATCAATTTTGTGAGCGTGGGGATCGTGGTTGAAAAAGGCTTCCTGCAGCGTAGCGGCGGTGTGGTCGAGAACGCGATGAAGGCATTAAGCGAGGCGGTTGCGTTCGCGCTCTCGCCGGAGCGGAAAGCCGCTACGATCGAACTGATGACAAGACGGCTGAACCTTCGAAGCGAAGCCGCAGAAGAAAGGTACAAGGAACTAACCAAAATCATGGAGCGTAAGCCTTACACCTCGCTCGAAGGCATGCACAATATCCAGCGTCTGATGAAGCTCCATAATCCACAAGTGGCGAAAATCGACGTCCAGTCTCTGATCGATAACCACTTTATTCAGAAGCTCGATCAGAGCGGTTTTCTCGAGCGGCTGCGGGCGGTTTATGGTCCGAAATAGTCTGTTAAATAAGCCCGGGACACGCGCTGTGATATTGGATAAAACGGCATGAAGTACACCAGCGACGAACAAATCGACACTTATGTGAATTGGCAGAAAGCCCAGAACATCCCGATTCACGGCGGGTTTTTTATCGAAGATCTGAGCGAAGTGGAACTCGCCCCCTGGGACTGGAAGGGGGGGCTCGGAGCATTCGTGAACCTGGAGGGAACCGGGGGCAGCAATGATGGCTACGTCTGTGAAATTCCCCCCGGCAGGCATTTGAAGCCCCAGAAGCACCTGTACGAGGAGATGGTTTTTATCTTGGACGGGCGTGGCGCCACTTCCGTATGGCAGAGCAATGGGAGGAAACATACTTTCGAATGGCATCCCGGCAGCCTGTTTGCGATACCGCTTAACGCCTCGTATCAGCACTTCAACGGTCAAGGAGATGCCCCGGTCAAATATTTTGGGGTGACCAATGCCCCGTTCATGCTGAATCTTTTTCACAATCTCGACTTTATCTTTGAAAACGATTTTGCCTTCACCAGCCGCTTTTCACCCGAGGAAGAGGACTACTTCAGCGGCAGAGGTCACATATGGGGAGAACATAAAAAGAGGACGTCGGTTAATTTCGTCTCCAATACTTACGAGCTACAGCTTTATGAATGGAAGGAGCGCGGCGCCGGCGGTAAACACATCAATTTCGATATGGCCGGCAACGTCATGGGGGCGCATATCTCGGAGTTTCCCGTCGGCCGCTACAAAAAAGCGCACCGCCATGGACCCGGAGCTCACGTGGTCATCCTTTCAGGGCAGGGCTATTCTCTTTTATGGCCTGAAGGAGGGAATCGGGTTCGGGTGGACTGGAAACCGAGAAGCGTCGTCGTTCCCCCTAACCAGTGGTTTCACCAGCATTTCAACTCCGGCGCCGAGCCGGCCAGATATCTGGCGCTTCGCTGGAACAGCTGGCGGTATAGGTTTGTCGTCCTTTCCAGCGATGCTCCCAACGACGTAAGCCTCAAGCAAGGCGGGACGCAAATCGAATACGAAGATGAGGACAGAGAAATTCACGAGATCTTCGAAGCTCGTCTCGCAAGGGCGGGAGCCCGCTGTCGCATGGAATCGATGGTTCCCTGGTGCACTCAGAGGGAATAAGTGGGCGCGTTACGATTCGAGAGGCGTCATCGTGAGGGTCGACGCTGTTGGGTCGATAAGGAGATTGGACGCCTGCTGGCTACCTGCCCGATGGCAGTGGTGCATCCCCCGATAAGTCTTCACTTGTAAAGAGCATCTATATAGCCGCTCTGCTTCAGTTCTTGGATAAAACGCGTATCGATGAACCGCGAAGGATCAGCGGCAGCGACTTCAGGTTTGGTCTCGGCAAGGATGTTCAAGCCCATGCGAATCGCATCGAGGGCCGGCTCCGGGACGCGGGGGAGGTTGTTCTGTAAAAGCTGATAGCTTTCTTCCATTCCCTCCGGCTCCCGCTCCCTAGAATATTTGGCAATGACCCGCAACGTAAATGGCTTCTCTTTGTGAATGACGGAGATCGCTTCCACGTAAGCTTTCATGAAGCGTCGAGCCACATCGGGTTGCCTGTCAAGCCACGACTTTCTTGCTGTGAGGGCCGCCGAGTAAAAAGGAAAACCCAGCGTTTGAGGGTCGAGTAATTCCCGAAATCCCAGCTTGCGCGCTCGCGAAGTTACTGGGGGCGCCACAAGAGCTCCGTCAATGACGCCCGCCTGCATCGCTGCGGGTGCTTTTGGGGTTCCCCCAGTGGGCACAAGGCGAACATCCCGTTTGGGATCAAGTCCGTGCTTCTGCAACAAAAAACGCATGGCGAAGTCACTGCTGGACCCGGGGCGGCTTATGCCTAATCGCCGGCCTTTCAGCTGCTCGACTCTCGTGATCTCCGGAATCGTAAAAAGAAAAAAGGAAGGCCGGTCGACCCCGGTTGCAATGATCACGATATCTCCGCCGGCAAGATTGGCGCCCATTGCAGCCTCCTGGCCTGAGGA
>JACQUW010000090.1 GCA_016210115.1 Deltaproteobacteria bacterium
ACTTTAAAGTCCATGTCCCCCAGGTGATCCTCATCTCCGAGTATGTCGGATAACACCCTAACCGAGTCGCCCTCCTTGATCAGGCCCATGGCAATGCCTGCAACCGGTGCAGCGACCGGAACTCCCGCATCCATCAGGGACAGCGAGCCTCCGCAGACGGTCGCCATGGAAGTCGAGCCGTTCGACTCCAGAACCTCCGAAACGATCCGAATCGTGTAGGGGAAGTCCTCCTCTTTCGGAAGAACCGGCAGAAGTGCCCGTTCCGCAAGCGCGCCGTGGCCGATCTCTCTGCGGCTGGGTCCGCGCAGAAACTTCACCTCTCCCACGCTAAAGGGTGGGAAGTTGTAATGCAGCATGAATTTTTTGTAATGCTCGCCGATCAGGGCGTCGATTTTTTGCTCGTCAGACGTCGTCCCGAGTGTGGTCACTACCAGGGCCTGGGTCTCTCCTCTGGTAAAGAGGGCGGAGCCGTGAGTGCGCGGCAGAACCTCGACCTCACACGCAATGGGGCGAACATCTTTGAGTCCCCTGCCGTCAATCCGGCGTTGTTCTCTCACAATGAGCTGCCTGAAATAGTGCCTCTTGATCTCACCGAAAGCCTGTTTAATCTCGTTTTCCTTCTCTGGATATTCCAGCAGGGCCTGGCACAGCACCTCGCTTTTCACCTCATCCAACCGCCGGTAACGCTCTTGTTTTTCCGGAATAGCAATAGCCTGGTGGATCTTTTCCCGGGACAGTTCGTCTATGCGCTGGACCAGACTCTTGTCCTGTTCGAAGACAGGGACCGGTCGCTTCTTTTTTCCGATCTCCCTCTTGAATTCTTCCTGCAGATCCAGCAGAGACTGAATCGCTCCATGCCCCAGAAACAAAGCCTCAAGGATCTCGTCTTCCGGTACCATACGGGCACCGCCTTCTACCATCACAATGGAGTCGCGGCTCCCCGACAGGAAAATATCTACGTCGCTATTCGGCAACTGGCTCTGGAGCGGATTGACAACCCATTGTCCTTCAATCCTCCCGATGCGCACGCCGGCCAGTGGCCCGCCAAAAGGAATATCCGACACCTCCAGGGCGAGGGAAGTTCCGAGCATAGCGACTAGATCCGGGTCATTTTCTCTGTCAGCCGAGAGAACCGTCGCAATCACTTGGGTCTCACACCTGAGGCCTTCAGAAAATAACGGTCGGATCGAACGGTCAATGAGACGGCAGGTCAGGATCTCCTTTTCCGAAGGACGTCCTTCTCTTTTGAAGAACCCGCCCGGAATCTTCCCCGCCGCGAAGGTTTTTTCCTGATAATCCACGGTCAGCGGGAAAAAATCCGTGTCTTCGCGAACTTCTTTCGCTGCGACAGCCGTCACCAGAACCACCGTCTCTCCGTAACGAACCAGCGCAGAACCATCTGCCTGCTTCGCCAGCTTGCCGACTTCGACGGACACCGGACGACCGTAATAGTCGATTTCAATTTTTTTTCCCATAATTGGGGTCCTCTAAAGCCAGACGTGGTCGATGGAAGAAAGAAGGGCGAAGGGCGTGCACCCAGGCGGCGCTACTTTCTGATTCCCAGCCGATGGATCAGAGTTTCGTATCTCGCGTGATCGTTCTTTTTAAGATAATCGAGAAGCCTCCTCCGCTGTCCTACAAGTTTCAGGAGGCCTCGGCGGGAATGGTGGTCCTTAACGTGAGTCTTGAAATGCTCGGTGAGATACTCAATCCGCTGGCTGAGCAAAGCAACCTGCACCTCGGGTGAGCCTGTGTCCGTCTGATGGAGTCTGAACTGCTCAATAATTCCCTGCTTTTGTTGTTGAGCAATTCCCATATCTTCTCCGTCCGTCTTTATTTTTCCTTCTTTTGTTAGCATTTTTGTACCATACTGGTTTAACCTTGTAAAGCGTCCCGGCGTTAGAAAATTTCTCTAATAAGAGACATGAGGTGAGGTCTGGTTTTTCGCACACAAATTTTGTGATATTGGTGTACTGTGGTTCATTTCATGAAAAGTTTCTGCCTGGCCATCGCAATAGCTCTGCCACTTGTCTGGCAGGTCGAATACTCGTATCCCGCAGAGATTCTTCGCTGGGTCGATGAAAAAGGCGTGGTCCACTTCACCGACAGCCTGCATAACATCCCTGAAAACCTAAGGGGAAACGCGAGCCGGCTAAAGGTGCGGGGATCCCCGCCGGCTCAGGAGCCGCCAAAGCCGATCGCCCGTGAAAAAGCGACCGTACCGCTGCAAAAAAGGGGCGCTGTCATGGTCGTCCAGGCAGTGGTCAATGACAAGGCGGCGGCAAAATTCATTATCGATACCGGCGCCAGTTATACGATGATCTCCCGTGCCACGGCAAAAGAGTTGCAAATTGATCTCCACGAGAGACTTCCGGCGCTCCCTTTCCAGACGGCCAACGGGGTTATAACGGCCCCGTTGGTCAGTCTAGAATCCATAAACGTTGGAGGCATGCAGGTCAACAACTTGACTGCCGCCGTTCACGATGTCTTTACGCAGCCTGAGATTTCAGGGCTCCTGGGCCTCAATTTCTTGACCCATTTCCGGCTTGACATCGACACCCAAAACGGCGTCCTCCATCTGGAGAAAAAGTAGTTAAGAGCAGCCGCTCACCGCGCCGCAGTTCATGCATTCGTTCCTTGCACGGAATTGCATAAAGTCACAAGGAAAGGGGCTGAGCTTTCACCCAAAAAGATTAAGTTTTTGGACGCAGGTAAAAGGCCCCTCAATCCTCATTTTCATGTCATTTTAGTTCAGTCTGGTAGCAGGCCGGTAGCAGGATTTTGTCCGATTATCGGACAGAATATCTCGAGGCCTGCCCGCGATCTTGCCCTACCCACCGGGAACGAATCCGGGACATGCTACAGTTACCGTATTGGTAGAACACAAGAAACGCCTGAAAAATTAACGCGTTGCAGTGCCTTGCTACCGCCCTGCTACCACCATCGCGAAGACACCGTAAATGCTATCCTCGGCCGTTCCGTGCATGTATTGCCATATGACAGGAAACAAGATCAGCTATCACGTAAGTCTACATCCATCGTCAGGGCGGCGAAACCGTTCGAATACGGGTAGCGCCAGTGAAGACGATCTCGGACGACGCAGTCGTCATGACGGGAAGATACAGTGACCTGATTCCTGACTGTATCAACACCCAGCCATGTGAAGAAGAGGCCGCTAACTAAGCAGAGCGGCGGCAGCCGTGGCAAGGCTGGCGAGACGACCTAGCGCCTTCGTCATCCGCATCTCTGTCTCCGTCGAAAAACGCTAAGCTCAGCGGCCGGAGCGACCAACCCGAGCCAGGGCCGCTGAAGCAGTTAGAGGGATAGCCATGGCAATGGCTCGTGGAGCGTGCCGCATTTTCGGGCTGTGTTCTCCAGTAGTGCTTCAAACCCTTTCAATGCCTGACCGATCCGCCGCCTCAACTAAATGCCGCGGGCAGGAGTGTAAACCGCCGTGTGGAGGTAAGCCGAATCTGAATAGGCGGAATCTAGGCCAGCCGGTGCGTTCAGCGTTTCCAGGGCACTCGTGAACCGGCGGGTGAAATCGACACCAGCCACAACCAGTTCGCTACTTGATACGTATCAAGGTTTTCGTCGGAGACTTGCTTTTGGACTGAAGGCTAAGCCTTCTCCCATTCTTCCTCAGTCAGGCCGGCCTGTCCGATAATCTTCTTGACCAAACCGACGCTTATAGTCTGACCATGGTGCGGGTTGGGGACGCGAACCTTCAGGTTCCCCTTGACCATGTATTGGTGGTTTCCGCCAGGATAGGGACCGCTGAAACCTAGAACGCGAAGCTTTTGGACGATCTCGCGGGAAGTGAGAGGATTGATCATTGAGCCGGTGGGCTGCCGACAACGAGGGGCACTCCGATTTCGGGAAGCGGATGGTGAAGCTGGATGCCCAAGAGAATCCAGCCCTCCAGGGCTTCGATCAGATCGGCCCGGCATTCTTCAACCGTAGGGCCGTTGGCCCACACGCCCTGAAAGCCCGGGATCTGCGCATACCAAGTGCTGTCTTCGAGCTTTTCGTAGCGGGCTCGCTTTAAAGCTGCCTGGATATACTCCGAAAACATCGTAAATCCCCCTCTGAAAAGCTCTCATAGTCAACAGGGGTTGTCAATGCCATAATTACGGCGTGTCAAAAACCTTACAAAAGGAAGACTCTTTCATCTAACAGCGAGCTGAAGCGCCAAGTTACTGCCACCATTCTCCGCTCTGAATGCCTACGAGGCCATCGACTTCAGTTATCTTGGCACACACCGGGCCATTATTGTGCCGCGCCGTCAACAGGGACCGAGTCGCCCCTTCAATCTCTTTGATGTCGCCTCCCTCGATTGCGTCTCGAAGCGCCGCAACGGCAGCGGTAACCCCGCGCCAGGCATGCCCTCCAATTGCTGCCGCATGTTTCCAATGGGAGTTCACGTAAAGGTTCTCCAGATCAGCAAGGCTCTTCCCAAATCGACGCGCGAACTGACTCGCCGCCTGCCCCGCCGTCTGTGCGTTCGCGGCGGCTTCCCGAACCGGCTGGATGGTTCTCCAAGCCTCTACCTGTTCCTCGGAAGATTCAACAGATGCTCCCAACCTGTGGCCGGTAGATGACCTGCCTTGACGAGATGTCTCACATGTCGAGCCTCATGGTAGACGAGGGCCAACCCGTCGGCCAAGCGCTTCAGAGACTCTGCTGTGGATTTACCCATGATTGTCACCGATTCTACATGCCGAGACCAATGTTATCTAAATGGTGGCAGTTCCGTCTATCAAACTTGATACAAATCAAGGTTCTAACCGGCCTACGGTGCGAGGCGACTAATATGCAGAGGAGCCTCTGCGTTGTCACGAATTTTCCGGATGAAAAGCACCCGTCGTAGAGGACCCCGAATTTTAGCTCCGCATGCATGCTCCATTTCATGTTTTAGTCCGCCAAGCGCCTTCTATCGCAATAACAACATAGGATCTTATGGCTGCAATCTCATCTTTTAGGGACTCGATGGTCTGAGTAATCCGAGCCAGGTTGCACATGACGAGCTGAATCTCGTTTCTTGTCACTTTGATCAGTCCGTAGATTTTGATTAAAGCGCTAAAAGTTAACAGTGTAAGTATGATCACGTGACTGCCGCCCAGAATGTACAAAGCACAGCCACTTACCAGAGTTATGGCAAACGCTATGGTATAGCGCGTATTAGTTGCCGCTCTCTGCTCATCCAGTTGCCGCATTAAGTTCCAGCCTGCTTCCACAGCGTTGGTTACTTCGGTTTCGTCCATATCACGAAACCTTTTCGGTCTGCATTGCATGGTTTCCCCCTTTTTTCGGACGGATTCTTCCCACCGTTGACGAACAATTTTCAACCGTTAGGCGTGTAAAGATGAATTTGAAGGAATCGAAAAGGTGAACGCGTCCAGCGATCGATTCTTTTTCCTCGTAGGGGCTGCTTCAGCCGCTCGCGAGCCCAATTGTTGCAGGCGGGCTCCGCCAGCAATAGACCGTTAGCCCGGACTCTCCCCTTTGTGGAAGCGTGTCGCTAGCTTCCATTCCATCGATTGCCTTTTCAGCTCAAGTAGCTGCCAACGAGGCTCTCCTGATTTGCTCGGCGAACGAAAAAAGAAATGCCGAAACACGTTGCCGGTGTGGGAGTGGCGGTGAGGTTCGTAGTAGAGCGATAACTCCGTATATGCCTCGTTGAGACTACTGACAATTCTTTTGAGGGCGGGGATCGAGCATCGGCACGACTCAAGCGAGGCCTTTTTCGTTCCCCTTAACGTTAGCCGCAGCTCCTCCTCTAGACGAACCTCCGCGAAACCGGTGAAATGGGCGAAGATGCGTAACTCAGGCCCAATTCGGAGTAGCTCGTTACTATGAGCCGAGGGATTCAAACCAACGAGGAGTTCAACACCCTTTGCTAAGATGGGGGCCGTCAGCGGCGCGCTTAAAAGAAACGCATCCTGAGACTTCTCGAACGCCCAGGCGGGCAGAATCAGATCACCGACCGTCCCTTCCTCAGACAAAAAGAGAGACAAAACGGGCAAATAACAGGGGGAAGGACTCGGATTGTGAAGGATAGGGTGAAGGCGAGAAAGTCTCTCAGAAAACGGTTAACGATTTTTCGCGATGGGTTTTGAAGAGTGTCAGAACCGCGTTTGTGGGGCTTCGGTAGGTCCGAGGGTCAGAAAGAAGCGGTCTTTCTGCTCAGATGAGTGCAAGTGAATGCTTGGGTATTGAAGAAGGCCGGGGAGCTACTAGCGAGCCTACCAGATGAGCTGGCGATCCTCGGGAACGGGGCCACTGAAACCACTGCAAAACCGCTGTCGGGCTCCAGTGGAAAAACCACCGTGAAACCACCGGCCCCCAGAGAGCAAGGCGAAGGGATTTACGCTGGTTCATGCGGAGCTGCTACACGGAACCGGAAGCTGAAGCAACAGCCGTGCGGCTGCGGCTGAGACGTATCAAGCTATTTCCGTGACCAATCTTTAACGAAATCGTCTCTATTCGACACGGTCAAAAACCACTACTGAAACCACTATGCCATTCAAACCGGGACCAGATTCAAGACGGGGCAAGGGCGGACTCCGGAACCCTCCAGGCGGCCGACCGAAGAAGGCTGAGTTGGAGAAGGCGCAACGGGAGTTGGACGCGAAGCTTCTGGTCGTCGAGGAGGCGAAAAAGATCCTCCAGACGATGCTGCGCGATGTCTTAGAAGAGTATGGCGCGCTGGCGGGAGCGAGGACTAGGCGCAAGCGGAAGGTGGATCCGGCCACAGTGAGGCATTTCATTGATCGCTTCTTCCCGCCGGCCAAGGCCCCGACGAGCGAGCCGGCGGCGGAGACTATTGAGACGTTCTTTGAGTGGGTAGCCGAGGAGATGGCCGAGGGGAAGAAGTAAGATGGCGCGTGGTGATAGAGACCGTAGACCCCGACGCCGACGTGAGAGGCTTACGGTCATTTTTGAGATAAAACAGGGCTGAATAGACCTCCGGAGGCATCATGGATGGCATCGCGTTTGGCGATTTGGCAAAGCTGGCAACCAAGAGGGGATGGACTCCGGAGTTTTTAGCTGAGAGATTCAAGGGGAAGATCGAGGACCCGAGCGAGTTCTTCCATCGAGTCATGCTCGGCAAATGTGCCGAAGTCGTTATCCCCTACCGTTCCGTTTTAGCCTTCTACTTTCAGGAACTCCGCTTTTGCCAAGTTGAATCAGGGAAGAGCCGGCACTGTGCTTGTGGATGTGGGCAACCGGTTCTTGACCGCAAAAAGTGGGCTTCCCCGGGCTGCAAGAAAAGAAGCCAAAGGGCGAAGGCCACGGACATGGAAAAGGGGTCGAAAAAAGCGTTGATTTTCCTACATTGAAACCGGGACAAAATCGCCGAAGGCTACCATGGTATACCCCCGGCCAGGGAACCGGGACAAACGGGCTTTAAAGCGAAATTCTCATGACCGAGAGACCCGCAACTCTGGAAAGTGCCCTCAAGGAGCTTCTGCGCCAGGTCGTCCGGGAAGAGATCCAGGCAGCTACCGGACAGAACGGCCAAAACAAAGAACTCCTTACACCCGATGAATTGGCAGAGCGCTTAAAAGTTCCTCTCTCCTGGGTCTACGAACAATCCCGCCAAGGAAACATTCCCACGCATCGAATCGGCCGGTATATCCGTTTTGATGCACGAAATATTAGAAAGTCAGAGAAAAAAGAGCTTGGCCCCTTGACAAACCTATTATAAGGCTGTACGTATGACCTTATGAAGAAGCCAAAGAAAGGGGGAAAGCCTATGAGAGTCAAAGTGACAACGACCCTTGACGGGGCTCTCTGGGAAGCATTGCAGATCGAAGCGATAAAGCAGAAGCGTGACTGCAACGAGATCCTGGAGAATTTGATGGCCTCCTATCTGAAGAAGGCCACGAAGAAAGGGGGTGGTGCCTGATGGCATGCATCAGGAAACGTCGGGGCAAATGGGTTATTGACTATTATGACGCCGCTGGGAAGCGCCGATGGGAGACGGTTGCTGGAACGCGCAAAGATGCCGAAGAGAGAATGGCCAAAATCGTATCTGGCGGGCGGAGGGCCATCGATACCAAAAGAACTACCGAAGAGTACGCTAAAGAATGGCTTGAGACCTATGCAAAGACTCATGTGAAGCCAAGCACTTATTGGGAATATGAGTCGATCCTTAAGAACCATCTCTTTCCGGCCTTCGGTAAAGTTCCTTTCGCCCGGATAAGCCGGGAAATGGTAAAAAAACTCGTGGCCGAAAAGGTTCGGGCGGGCTTTTCCCGATCCTATGTGCGGAATATCATCGTTCCGCTACGCGAGATGTTCAACCATGCGATCGATGATGGACTGGTCATCAGTAATCCGGCTTCTCGCCTGGGGCGGTTCAACTATCGCCGGGGCGACAGCAAGAAGATTAACCCGCTAACCCGAGATGAGCTGGGTCTGGTTCTACAGACAGCCAAAGAGAGAATTCCGCATCATTACCCGCTTTTGCTCTGTGCTGCCAGGACGGGGATGAGGGCTGGGGAGTTGGCCGCCCTTCAATGGCAAGACATCGACTTCAACGGCCGGTTCATCGAGGTTCGCAGGAATCTATCGCGGGGGGAGCTCAGCACGCCAAAGAACCACAAGACGCGCCGCATAGACATGAGCCTCCAGCTAACAAATACCCTGGATGAGCTTCTAGGCCGGCGGAAGGCGGACGCCCTGAGAAAGAACGGCACAAATCCCGATCTGGTTCTTAATGCTGTCATGGAGAGTTGTGTCTTCATACGAGAAGATGGGCGGGCGTTGGACCCTAACGACCTGCGCCGGCAGATTCTTTACCGGGTTTTAGACATGGCAGGAATCAGGCGCATCAGGTTCCACGACTTGAGGCATACGTATGCAAGCCTACTTCTCCAGCAAGGGGAAAGCCCGGCTTACGTGAAGGATCAGTTAGGCCATTTTTCGATTCAGATGACGGTGGACATCTACGGCCATCTCATGCCGGGCGCCAATAAGCAGGCCGTAGACAAACTGGATGACGTGCCCGGAGAGTCCCCCGCAACGAGTGGTAGCAAAACGGTAGCAGAGGCCCCCCGGACAGAAGCTAACTATGCGTAATCTAAGAGCAGCCGCTCACCGCGCCGCAGTTCATGCACTTGTAACACGCTCCACTACGGATCATGATCGCCCCGCAGTCCGGACACGGTGGGGCGTCTTGCTGGTAGAGGCTCGTTACGCCGCTAATCGTTGCCGGAGCCCCGCCGCGCGCGACCGGGGCCGGGGAAGCGCCTGAAGAGAGATCTCTCTGAATCACGCCCACCTCCCGCTGGGCTTCTCCGTCCAGGAACTTGCTGGCGAGCCAGCGGAAAATATAATCCATGATCGATTTCGCCAGCGGGATATCGGGATTTTTCGTAAAGCCGGAGGGCTCGAAGCGCATATGGCTGAACTTGTCCACCAAGACTCTTAAGGGTACGCCATATTGAAGCGCCATGGAAACAGCCGTAGCGAAAGAATCCATCAGGCCCGAAATGGTGGAACCTTCTTTGGACATCGTGATAAAAATCTCCCCGGGCTGGCCGTCTTCGTACATCCCTACCGTGATGTAGCCTTCATGCCCGGCAATATCGAACTTGTGGGTGATCGACTTTCTCTCATCGGGCAGTTTGCGTCTGAACGGGCGCGATTCCTTGACCTCAACCTTGGGCGGCCTGCTTTCCTCTTTCGAAGTATTGAGCGGCTGGGTGCGCTTGGAGCCGTCTCGATAAATCGCGACGGCTTTGAGCCCCAGTTTCCAGGCTTCGATGTACGCCTGCATGATTTCCTCTACGGATGCATCGTTGGGCATGTTAATGGTCTTGGAAATCGCTCCGGAGATGAAGGGTTGTACCGCTCCCATCATCCGCACATGTCCCAGGTAATGAATCGAACGGCTTCCATTGGCCGGCTTGAAAGCACAGTCAAAAACCGGCAGATCCTCATCCTTGAGATGCGGCGCGCCCTCGATCGTCTCATGCTCTTCAATGTACTCCATGATTTCTTGAATCTGTTTCAGGTCATAACCGAGCCTTTTCAGAGCCCGTGGAACCGTGTTGTTGACGATTTTGAGCAGACCCCCTCCCACCAGCTTCTTGTATTTGATCAAGGCGATGTCCGGCTCCACGCCGGTCGTGTCACAGTCCATCATGAAGGCGATGGTTC
>JACQUW010000091.1 GCA_016210115.1 Deltaproteobacteria bacterium
CCTCAATTCCCTCCCTTACGCCAGACGCTGGCCAGCCACGGCTGCTGTTCGCGTGGCAATCCGGCAGGCCGGTAATAGTGAGTAAGCTCAGCGAAGTTCGCGGCTGACATGTGGCGGCGCCATGTTTCAAGGTCATAATACGCGCAATATCGCTGGTAGTACCAACCTTCCTCATTGTGACCATGCGGGTTGGAACTGAACAGAACGCCGCCTGGTCTCAGGGTTGCGTTCAATTCCCGCAAAACGCGCGGCAACTCCTGGTTGGGCACATGGAACAGCGCGGCGTTCGCGAAGACTCCGTCGAAATGGCTGTCGGGCAGGTCGAGTTTGAGAAAATCCTGCTGCCACACTTCACAGCCGCTGTACGCGCGCGCCATTACGACAAAGCGAGCGGAGCCTTCCAAACCTGCAGCGATGTGACCGAGCTCGGAAAATACCCTGAGGTCGCGTCCCGGTCCACAGCCGAAATCCAGTATCGTGAAAGGCGGGTCACCCTCGATGGAGCGCAATAGCGCCTCGATGTTCTGGCTGACGTCGTGATCCCGCGTGCCTTCCCAAAACTCTTCGGCATGCTGGTCGTAATGTTGCAGGGTGAGATGGGCGATTTGTTCCAGCTCGTAAGGATCCAGTTTCATACTTGATCTAACTGCGCCTTGCGTCAGTGTACCCGATAAATTCCAAAGATTCACCTGATCCGATTTGTACTCCAACTGAAATCAAGAGGACGCGATGGATAGGTGAAACCCGAGTCGATCTCCCGCAGGTTGTCGAAGACTTGCGCCAGGCTTATCGATTGAGGAGACACCTCACGAAATCATCGCCAACGCTCTCGACTCGTGCGCCCCGAAGGTCCTGTGCGAGTCCAATCCGGCCCGCGGCACCTTCACAAAGTGACAATAGTTCCGGGATCCGCCGACGGGAATTGGCGCGCTATCACGATATCGGGTGATTGGTGGCCAATCGGAGAGAGGGTTTCTTGATCGTGCCTGATGTTCATGATGCTCATGGCTCACCGAATTCCAAAGGTTCTATTGAATTCCTCATTGAGTTCGTTGTATCGGCTGCCACCGTCAATGATGTCGGAGTAAAAGAGCTTCCTGCCTTTGGTGAGTTCGGCTGGATCGGGGTCGACTCTAGAACTGGCGGGAATCCTGCCGGATTTTCGCAGAATGGCTTGGCCTTCCGGCGAAAAGACAAAATCCACAATAAGCTTCGCCGAGTTGGCCGCCTTGCCCAATCCGCTGATGCCAATGGCCTGAGGTGTGGTGACAATGACGTCATCCTTCATCCAGCCCATAGGCGCACCCTTCCTTTGGAATTGACCGATTCGATGACTGTAAGCGGCAATGCCAAGCACGTGTTCGCCAGCCATCGTCAACTCCACCATCATCCGGTTGCCGCTTTGAACGTGCACGTTCTGTCCCGCGAGCTGCTTCATATACGAGCGACCCTTCTCCCTTCCCATGTACTGCAACATCCCGTGGAACCATGTGACGCCCGAATCGGGTATCGCCATTTTACCTTTCCATTTCGGCTCTAGAAGGTCGCGGTAGCTCCGTGGAGCATCTTCCTGCCGCACCAGCTTGGTGTTGTACACCACGACATGGGGGAGAAGGAAGAACCCCGCCCATAGCGCTTTCAGGTCAGTGAGCTGTTTGGGATAGGCAGCCAATTCAGGAGAGCGATACGGAGCGTAGTAGTTCCGTTTAAGCAATTGCCAAACGTAAAACCCGTCGACGTCGATCACATCAACGGTCAACGATCGGGCACGAGCTTCCGCCTCTAGCTTACTGAGCACGACGCTGTTGCCACCCCGGAATCTCCTAATCTGGATGAAAGGATATTTTTTCGTGATTCCTGCGATGAGGGCAGTGGCATCGTCGTTGCTCATCGACCCGTACCAGTAAAGTATGCCCTCTTTCTTCGCCGCTTCGATTTTCTGTTCCTCAGACTGCGGGCGACCCGGATGCGGGAAAAACAGCAAGAGCAACACGCAAGCCGATAGGAGGAAAGGCCTATTCTTCATAATGCCACTCCAAAAAAAATCCGAGGGCTTCGGATGAGGTGTTTTCTTGTAATCCACCGCCGCTTTCGTTTCCGGAACCGGGCTATCACGCGTCCGATAGCAGGGGATTGAGTTGCCGGAAGAAGTCTCCTATCTCTCCTTTGAAATTGTAATCAGCCACGTCATCCAGCGGAGTCGCGTCGCGATTGACAATGGCAACGAACGCGCCGCTTTGCTTGGCGATCACGGGAAAAGATGCGGCAGGTTGGACCTGGAGGGAAGTTCCGACGACGACGAACATCTCAGCGCTCTGGCTAAGAGCTTGCGCCCGCTTCATCGCCTCGACCGGCATGGCTTGCCCGAAAGAAACGGTTGCGGGCTTGAGAATGCCGTTGCAATCGTCGCAGAGAGGCGGTTTGAAATCGCCGACAAGCCGGCTGTAGATCTCATCGCACGGGTAGAGTCTGCTGCATTCCAGGCACACCACTTTTCTGTCGGTGCCATGCAGCTCGACGATTTTGTCCTTCGAGACCCCCGCTATGGCATGGAGACCGTCGACGTTTTGAGTAATGAGGCCGAGGAGTTGTCCCCTGTCTTCAAACGCCTTGATCGAATAGTGGCCGAGATTGGGGTTCACGTTTTTCTTGTAGGTTTCCAGCGACTCCTTTTTCATTTTCCAGTAGCGGATGCGCTCGGCTTCGTTATTGACGAAGTCATCGAAATAGACGGGAGTGTATTTCGTCCAGATTCCCCCCGGACTCCTGAAGTCCGGAATGCCCGACTCCGTACTGATGCCCGCGCCTGTAAAAAACACAATATTGCGGCTGCTGCGGATTTTCGATGCAAACTCCTGGAGCTTCATCTGTGAACCTCTCCTTTTGATTAGCGGCAGTGCCGGTCAAAAACTCCGCGGCTTATCACAATAGACATTTAGTCTCACCTCAGGTAGAAAACAAGACGAACCCCATGAGAGGTTAGAACGTGCCTCACGTTGACAGGTGGCTTTCGCCAGTGCCGGCACTGGCAGCCGGGTTTCTCTTTTTGGCTGTCAACAGCTTCTACCTTTTATTCTTTGTCGGCGCAAATTTCTTTTACTTCGCCAATGTTCTACTGCACCTGGTCGTTGGCGTCTTGCTCATCTTACCGTTGTTTTTCTGGGGAATAGATCTTTTCCGGGCTGCTCCCAAGGGACCCGGTCTTCTCCTTTGCCGTCTCAGCTTCATCGTCATACTCGCTGGGATTGGCACCGGAATCGCTCTGGCGATTTTTGGCGGCCTCCGAGCCTATCACTGGCTTATGGATACTCACATGAGTTTGGTCATCGCCGGCGTAATCCTCTTCGCCTTCGGGCAAGGGACCCCGTACCTGCCGAGAAAGACCGGGTGGGGTCCAGACCGCGGGAGGGTGTTTCGGGTGGCCGTGCTCACTGCGCTACTTCTCCCAGTGGCGCTCTGGTTGACGAGAGCGGCCTCCAATATATCGGGGCCTACCATCGAGAATCCCAACACGCCACCTCTATCTATGGAGGAAGAAGCGATGGAAGGAAAGAATGGCCCGTTCTTCCCTTCTTCAGTTGCCACGAGCACCAAGGGGCTGATTCCGAGCAGTTTCTTCACTGAGTCCCAACGGGCTTCCCGAACTCAAAGATCCGCGAACGCTGGAACGATTATGGCATCGGACTTTTCTTGCAGGGCGATCTCCGAGCGGCCGAGAGCGCATTCCTGAAGGTGACCGGGCTCGGGTTCGTCAAGTGGGGAATCTTTTTTTTCGATTACAACCTCGATGGTTTCGACGATCTCTTTGTCGTCAACGGCCACGTCAACGATCAGGTTCATAAACTCCAGACTGGAGTGACTCACGCCCAGCGGACGTTACTCTTACTGAATACGGGGAGAGGAGTATTCCGAGAGGTTGGGCTGGAGAGTGGGGAGGCCATGGGCCGAAAGGTTGTCGGGCGCGGCGCGGCCTACTTGGACCTGGATGGCGATGGAGACCTGGATACCGTCATCACGACCAACGGTGGGCCAGCATACCTTCTTCGCAACGATGGCGGTAACGATAACAACTTCGTCCGGCTGACGCTGCTCCGGGGAGAGCGCGCGGGCGACGGCATCGGCGCCCGCGTAATGCTCCAGAGAAAACGCGACAAGCAGGTGAAGTGGGTGAAAAGCGGATCGAGCTATCTATCGCAGAGCGAGCTTCCCCTGACATTTGGTCTCGGCCGGGACACAACACCAGTAACCGCGCATATCGTTTGGCCGAGCGGCAGACGCGAGAGTATCTCTGGGCTCAAGCCGAATCATTCGTATACCATCCGGGAAGGACGGGGGGCCATTGCCGCTCAGCCGGGCAGGTAGGACAGGTCCATTGCGCAGGAGTGTTAAGGCCGAGGGCATCTCTTGCCGCTTTGAACTGCGGATATATAATAACGCTGCATTTTAACAGCCGAAGATAAGGAGAGATGCCATGAGAGACGCGATTCAACGGCACAAGTGGGTGGTCGCGCCGGTTGGGATCTTTTTTATCGGCGCGATCTTGGTTGCTGTGACGCTAGTTCAGGTCAGATCCGGCGGATCAGCGAACCCCCCCGACAATGGCCGGCCTTGTAATTCAACGGTCTGCGAGACCGCCGCGGGTCCGATAAACATTCTTCCGGCTAGTCAGAAGGCGCGCCTGACGGTTCACAACATCAGTGATATCGAAGGCATGGTGGTGATGAGCTTCATTGACGGCTTAACGGGAGAGGTGTTATCCAAATCTGAGCCGATGATTTTGCGCGCCCACCAGGGGGCTTTCTTTGACTTCGAATCTCAACAGCGGGAGATCCCAGCCGTTCAGCTCGTCGGCGGTGTAAGATTCTCTCGTATGCGAGGAACTCAAGGCGTGACCTTCGGAGCGACTCTCCAGGTAATCGAATCTGACGGCAGAACCGGTCTGTTCATCCAGTTGCCAACCCCGGGCCCTCTGCCCCGGGGTATTAATTGGACCGTTGAGTCCAACAGTTGGGAGGCTGTGCCTATTCCCCGTTGATGGTTCTGGCGATTCTTTTGCTTTCCCGGGCCGCTTCCATCCGATTCACGGCTTGCGCCCTCAAACAATGATAGCTCGTTGAAGCATGAAATTAGGGGTGGCAGCGGCCCTGGGGGCGCTAGTTTTGTCATCCCTTTATATTATCTTTAAGACAGGTTCTTTCCCTCCCTCGTTATTGCCTCGCTGGGCGGGGCTCTTGGCCAATTCTGATGCAAACTCCAATTTCATCGGGCCGCAGTCCTGCCAGCCCTGTCACGAGGAGATTTACCGGAGTTTTATCCAGACGGCTCATTTCAGGACATCCCAGGTGGCGAGTCATGACACCATCAAGGGGAGTTTCGCTGAGGGCCGGAACGTCCTGAAGACGCGGAATCCAAGCGTGTACTTCAAAATGGAGCAACGCGATGACGGTTTTTATCAGATCGGTTATCAGAGGTTCGACGAGGAAATCCGAACAAGATCAGAGCGTTTTGACCTGGTCACTGGATCCGGCAGGAGAGGGCAGACGTATCTCTATTGGAGCCGAAATCGTCTTTTCCAGTTACCGGTTTCTTACCTGGCCGAAAGAGATCGATGGATAAACAGCCCGGGATTTACCGACGGCGAAATCCGGTTTGACAGGCTGATTGAGCCACGCTGCCTGGAGTGTCACGCAACCTTTTTCAGCGTGCAAGAAGGATTCGAATACGGGAACGATTACCTGCTCGGCGTCGCCTGCGAAAAATGCCATGGTGCGGGAAGCAAGCACGTTGAGCTTCACTCGGCCCGCCGAGCGGCAAAGTCCGGAGCTTTTATTCTGAATCCGCGGAGCCTTTCACGCGAGAAAAAAATTGCCGGCTGTGCATTGTGCCATTCCGGTCCGCTTACGCCGAAGAGGCCGGTTTTTTCGTACCAGCCCGGACAGCCGCTGGAGGACTACTTTTTCCAAAGCGGGCCTGGTGCTTCGGCGGAGCCGGATGTGCACGGCAACCAGGTAGCTTTGCTGAGGAGCAGCCGGTGTTTTGTCGCCAGCGCAAAGATGTCGTGCTCAACCTGTCACGATGTCCATAAGGAGCAAAGAAATACGGCGCTTCTAGCTCAGAAATGCATGCAGTGCCATCAGCCGCGAGACTGCGGAACTGTCAGGAGAGTTGGTGAGAGGGCCCGTGAGCTCTGCGTGGACTGTCACATGCCGAAACGGACGAGCCAGGCAGTCAGAATCAGTTCTGCGGCGGAGTCGGCCGCACCATCTCTCCGGACGCACGCTATACGTATTTACCCGGACGATGCCAAAACCGTGCTAAAAGGCTTGCCTCTCGCCCCAGAATAGGCTGGGAGAAAACCGGCGAACGGGCGCAACTCCGCCCAACCGGAAAACGACACTGATTGGCGAGCGATGGTTCCGGGCGAACACGGTAACTCGCGGCGCCCAAAGCGTCCGAGAGGAGCGACTCCGGCTCCTTTCGGACGCTCTTCTCTCATTCTCTTGTTAGACCTTCACAGGGGCTACTAATCCCCCTACGACGGAGCAGTTCACCCATATTCTTCACCGCCGGCAGCAGTTCGCCGAGGGCTTGCTTGGTGTCCCCCAGCAGCCTGCGTTGCACGGCTGGGAGACGCATCCCGAGACGCTCGTCGATCTTGCCTTGAAATTCCATGAGTTTTGTCTCGGCAGTGCAGAAAGACGCCAAGGAGTCGAATTTCACCTCCTCCCCGGTGTCCGGCTCCAACATTTTCGCCTGCATGCCGAACTCCGAGAAAAACATGTGTGCCCCGTCCATGGATTTATCGACGAACTCAGTGATCTCTTCGGCGAGACCCGCGAGGTGCGGATTCTGACCCATCCTCGCGGCTGCCTCCCTGACCTTCTGAACTGCTGGGAGGAGAAGACCTATTAGAACCGCGATGATGGCGATGACCACGAGCAACTCGATGAGCGTGAAGCCTGCATTACGCAGAAGTCTAACCGGTGTCTTCATTGTCTTTCTCCTTTCGAAGTTGTGATGACCGTCACACGCTACTACGTGCCGCGGGCACTGTCAATATATGTGACCAAAGTCACAATACCCCTGCTGGCTTAGGT
Organism: Deltaproteobacteria bacterium; assembly: GCA_016210115.1. GTDB lineage: Bacteria > Desulfobacterota > Binatia > UBA9968 > UBA9968 > JACQUW01. Next base: position 7,098 of record JACQUW010000091.1, read on the forward strand.
GTCGATCGATTCGAGCAATTCGAGGGTAATCTCGTGGAGAGAAGAGCAGATGCGCGTTGCTCTTGAAAAGTCATGATTGCGGGTGTGCGCATTCGGCACCGCGATGGAACGCATCCCGGCGTGATGCGCGGCGAGCACGCCCTTTTCCGCATCTTCAATAACCACGCATTCTGCAGGGCTCGCTCCGACCTTGCGGGCCGCCGTGAGGAAAATATCCGGAGCGGGTTTGACGCGCTCTACGTCGAGGCCGCTTACAATTACCTTAAAATAGTGCGCGATCTTAAGACCGTCTACCACACCATCCACAGCGTCCCGATAAGAAGAGGATGCGAGCACGAGTGTTTTATTGCCGTACAACCGTTCCAGGATCTCGAACACCCCGTCCATTGGCCGCAACGAAGAAGCCAGCAGCTCGAGATAGCGCTTCGATTTGCGAGCGCGAAGTGGAAGCGGATCCAGTTCCAGGCCGTGATGGGCCAGCCACTCTGCAATACCCTTTCCGGCACGGACCCAATGTTCAATATAATCAGAATCGGTCAGGATAGCGCCCTCAGCCTTCAAAGTCTCCTGGTAAGCCAGACAGTGCAAAGGTTCGGTGTCGGAAAGCAGGCCGTCCAAGTCGAAAATAACCGTGGTGATCATTGTGGTCAAAATTGCAGTGAATTTACCTCTAGTACAAAGGAATCTCGAGATCAATCCGGCAATAACCTGGCGCGGTAGCGTTCGTTTTGATCCGTTGACGCCCGGATAAGAATTGACAACAGTGGGCATAGATGCAAAATTACGCGGAGAGGACTCTGCTTATGAAACTAAAGGAGGTATTGGCAGTGGCGTTTCTGCTCCTGCCTTCCACGCTTATGGCCGAAGATCTCATCCGGATAGGCCTTTTCAACAAAGACGCGGTAATCATTGCGGCGGAGCACCGAGAGTTTCTGAAAAAGGAAAACATCCGTATTGAAATAAATCGGGTCACCGACTCCCCCACGCTCTTACGCAACCTGATCAGCGGTAAATGCGATCTTATCATCAACAATGCGGACAATGTTATTGCCTGGGCCGAAGGACAAGGAGCGGACCCGAAGCCCAATGATTTCGTGATTTTCATGGGCGGAAGCCGGGGAGTCAATCAAAAGTTGGTCGTAGTCCCCAGCGTAAACGACTTCAATGACCTAAAAGGGAAAGTCTTGGCGGTGGACGCCCCAACCACCGGATACGCGATTGTTGGGGTTTACATTCTCAAGAAGAATGGACTGGAATTGAATCGCGACTACACTTTCAAGGCATTCGGCAATACCACAAAACGAGCCGAAGCAATGAGCCGCGGCGAGGCTTCGGGGGCCATGATGAACCTCCCCGATGACGAGATTCAAAAGCGCGGTTTCAAAATCCTGGCCCGCTCCCAGGATCACGTGAAGCACTACGCCAGAGGACTCGGCGCGACGCGGCGAGAGTGGGCCAATGCGAACGAGGAGCTGCTGGTACGCTTTATTCGCGGAATGATACGCGCCACCGATTGGGTCACGGATCCCAAGAACAAGCAAGAAGTTCTGAACGTTCTACTGCCCGAGAACAAAAACTCCCGGCGCCGCGCTGAGGAAATGTACGAAGAGAGTGTCAGTCCCAGGTTTGGGTCCACGCCACGCGGTAGGGTCGACGTGGAGGGTATACGCACGGTTCTAGAACTGCGCGAGACGGCCGGCCTGATGAAGCCTCCGGTACCCAAACCGGAAAAATACATCGACGAGCGCTTCTACAAAAAAGCGCTCGCTACCTTGGAGCGATAGTCGAGCCGGATCCCGCGGCTGCTCCATGTGGCGAAATCCTCCAAACTTGGCTTCAGGTTTAATCAGCAATTTACTGATGAGACTGCCACATGCATGACTGTGACGGACGATATATTCGTCATGTTGCTAACTGAAGAAAAGTTCAAGGCCTTTACTCCCAAAGAGATATGTGACGCGAAGAAATACACGAGGTGCTCGTGTGCTTATCTTTCGAAAGCCGAGCACAAGTCGATGAGATGGTTAGAAAAGCTAACAACAATGAGAAATCCTCTGTGCTCCATGGGAAGGGCGAGGAGCCAATTGAAGCGGTTTCGAGCCTCAATACCCAAAGAAAGATTTTCGGCTCAGGTTGATAGCGATGAGAAACGGCGCTAACAGAACTCAAGGAGGTCTCACGTGAAGCACAAGGGTAGCTGTCACTGCGGGAAGGTCGCCTTCGAGGTAGAAGGCGAACTCAATGGGGCGATGGCGTGTAATTGCTCTATGTGTTCCCGCAAAGGATCTCTCCTGTGGTTTGTGCCGCGCGACCAGCTGCACGTGCTTACACCGGAAGAAAACATCGGCACGTACACGTTCAACAAGCACGTTATCAAGCACCGCTTTTGCCAGACCTGTGGCATTCACCCGTACGGGGAAGGCATCGATCCAAAGGGCAATCGGATGGCCGCAATCAACATTCGCTGCCTCGAAGGAATTGACCTAGAAAGCATTCCGGTTCAGCACTTCGACGGACGTTCGTTGTGAAATCAGTGACGCGCGTCGTCCTGAACGTCCGTCTTCGTTCGTCGTAGGAATGAAGGAAACAAGAAACGCTAACTAACGGGAAAACCATGGCCAGCACGCAGAAAGGACCGCGAGTCCTCAAGGAGGTGACCGATCGTGTATTATGCGCTGTGGATCGTTCAGGGACTGCTCGCGCTCATTTTCTTGTTCGCCGGTGGAATGAAGCTGGTCCTGCCGATCGAGGAGCTGACGAAGCAGATAGCGCTGCCGGGCTGGTTCCTGCGCTTCATCGCCGTGGCCGAGGTGCTCGGCGCGATCGGCCTGATCCTCCCCTGGCTTCTGGGGATTCGGCCGGGCCTGACACCGCTGGCCGCCGCCGGGCTGGTGATTATCATGATCGGTGCGACGGTGCTCACGCTGGCGAGCGGTAGTATTGCGATGGCGCTGATCCCGCTAGTGGTGGGTTTCCTCTCGGCATTCGTCGCCTACGGCCGCTGGCGGCTGGCGCCGCATCGCGAGTCGTCGCGCCCATCGGCGCTCGAGCCGGCCGGCTAA
>JACQUW010000092.1 GCA_016210115.1 Deltaproteobacteria bacterium
GTCATGAGGAGTATCAACAGCAGTTTCAGACAATAAGTCATTAATAAATAAAACGCTTTTTAATATCTGTAATTATTTAGAAAATCACGGAAAATTGTCGTATTTTAGTTCAGGCACCAGGAAAATGCAATGAAGTGTCGATGGCCAGAGACGAACGGCTGTTTTTTGTTGACTAAACATCCGTCCGGCGATAAGGTCCCCGATTGTTGGATCACCGCAACCGTTCATTCTTCCAAGAATCGGCGACCGATCTGATCAGAGTCTGACAAAAAGGTGGGGAGGTTCATTTATGTCTGTCAACAAAGTAATTCTTATAGGCAATCTGGGAAAGGACCCGGAAATTCGTTTTACAGCCAACGGGCGGGCAGTGGGTCGTTTTCCCATAGCCACCTCTGAAATGTGGGTCGACACTGAAGGCAATCGCCAGGAGAGAACCGAGTGGCACAACATCGTTGTCTGGGGCAAACAGGCCGAAACCTGCGGGCAATATCTGGCCAAGGGAAGGCAGGTATTTATCGAAGGAAGCATTCGCACCCGCTCTTATGATGATAAGAGCGGGACCAAACGATACATCACAGAGATCGTGGCACAGAGAGTCAGATTTTTGGGCGGCGGGGGCGGCACCCGCGTGGCGCCCGAGATTGAATCAGACTCCATGGGTGAGGTTTCCGCAGGTGGGGCAGTGCCACCTTTAGACGACGATATTCCGTTCTAAGGACAGGACTGCGGCTAGACGACACTATTTCTCCGTTCGCCCCGGCAGAAAGCTAGAATATTCTCGGCTACCTCGTTCATCAAACGCTGGCGGGCTTCCCGCGCCGTCCATGCGCAATGGGGTGTCACAATCAAGTTTTCAAGCTCATGCGCCGCCCTTATGATTGGATGATCGTCCGACGGCGGCTCTTGTGAGATGACGTCGAGCGCTGCGCCCGCCAATCGCTTGGTTCGTAATGCGGCGATCAGGGCGGTCTCATCGATCAACGCGCCGCGCGCCGTGTTTATGAGAAACGCGGCCGGTTTCATTAGACCGATTACACGGCTGTTGATCAGGCTTCTTGTCTCGGCGGTAAGAGGACAATGGAGTGACACGAAATCCGAGGAGGCGAGCAAATCATCAACCGCAAGCCGTCCGGCAGGAACAGGACCCGAGGAACCGGGCCGTGCTGAAATCAGAACCTCCATACCCAATCCGCGAGCCATTTCCGCCACTCTTCGCCCGATGCTGCCGTAACCGATGATGCCTAACTTTTTGCCGGAAACTTCCGCTGTGGAAAAGTCCATCCGCGTATACATCGGACTTTGTTGCCACGCGCCGCGGCGAACGATCTCAGCATAGGCACCGGCGCGGGTCGCCAGTTCGAGGATAAGAGCAATGGCAAACTGTGCGACCGACTGAGTCGCATAACCCGGTACGTTGCATACGTAAATTCCGCGAGATTTGGCAGCTTCCAGATCCACATTATCGGTGCCGGTGGCAGCCTCGGCGATGAGCCTGATATCCGCCGCCGCGGGTGAGTTTAGCAGTGTTTTGTCCAGCCGCACTTTGTTTACGACCACTCCATCGAATCCTTCGACTCTTTCGGACACCTCTTCCGGCGCCGTCAAATCATGGACCGTGCAGTCCCACCGCTCGCTAAAGCCCTTCAACGAGACATTCCCGAATGTAGCGACATCAAGAAAAACAACGCGGCGTACCGGCGATTCCATCTTCAGAGACCTTCCTCTCGTTCTTTCCGTTTAGCCTCCTCCCACAGAGCATCCATTTCCTCCAGAGAACTCTCCGCCAGCGTTCTTCCACCGGCTTCAACCCGCGCTTCTATATAGGCAAAGCGTTTAACAAAACGATCAACGGCCCGCGTCAGGGTCTCTTCCGCGTCAACATGAAGAAAACGGCAGAGATTAACCAGCGAAAAGAACAGATCTCCCGCCTCCTCTTCGATTCGCGTTGGGTCTCCGGTGGGAACCGCGCTCTTAAGCTCGCGCAACTCCTCTTCGACTTTGTCCCAGACCGGATCCAGTGCCGGCCAATCGAAGCCCAGGTCAGATGCCCGCTCGGTTATCCTTTGAGCGCGGGCCAAGGCGGGAGTATGGGTCGGGATCTTTCCGAGAGATGACCGGGAGCCGGAAAATCCCCTTCTCTTCGCCCGTGAAACAATTTTCATAGTCCTCCTTCGCCCTGGCGGATACGTGTTTTATCCTCATTTCTGCCGTGCTAAATATTAGGGTATGATGGGGGGCATGTCCAGAAGCGGCCGGAGCCGCAATGCCTGTCTTCCCGGCGCGCCAACTCGATTATAGACGGAACAGGAGAAGCTGTGGCAAAAAAGGATTGGCGAAGATTACTCCACTTCCGGTGCACGGGTTGCGGCAACTGCTGCCGGGAAACGGTCGTTTGCCTTACTGACGAGGATGTGCGTCGCATTGAACAGGGAACCGGAAAGCCGGCGCGGGAGTTCGCGCGGTTTTTCCCCGAGGAAGAGGTCAGCATGGACAAACGCGACAATTTCTGGATTCGCTTTGCCAACAGGCGAGCCGTCATGGCATTGCGCTGGCGCCGGAATCATTGCTATTTCCTCGGTCCAGACAACCGATGCACCATTTACGAGCATCGGCCGGTCACTTGTAGGGAATATCCGTTCAACACCACTCTTTCAAAGACCGGAGCGGTCGAGAGAGTTTACCTGAGCCGCGCCGCAAAGTGCCTTCACGATTGGGATGGACGGGTGACGCGAAAAGCCCTGCGGGCGGTCCTCCGCTGGAATGAGCGCCAGAGCGAAGCTTATGCCGCCAAAGTGAAGACCTGGAACGGTCGTCTTTTCGGTCGCAAATCACGGCCGGCATTTTTACGATATCTGGGGTTCGGGGGCGACTCGGAATGAGGTTCTCGCGCTCTTGCGGTCTCCTGATTGCGCCGCTTGTGCTGTTATTAATCCCGCCGTTCGTTTGGTCGCAATCCGGCCAGCGCAAGCCGAGGCCGCTGCGAAACCAGGTGTCGACTGCTGCCGTCTCAGACCTTCTCAAGTCCAATGAGGCCGTGATAAGGGCAACTCAGGGCTACAGAGATAGCCTTGAGCGCCTGCTTGAAATTTATGAGCGCCATTTGGGGAGCACAGCAGGTCTACTGCAAGAGCGACAGGCTCTTTTCGAAAAGGGTTACGTGTCGAAGAAAGAAGTTGAGGAAATACAAGAAAGGGTCAATGAACTTGAAGTCAGTGTCAACCAGACGCGACAGCGAAGGAGCGAAGCGGAAACGCTGATTACTGAATCCCAGGCATGGGCGGACCTCCTGAAGGGACCACCGCTTCGGGCCGGGGGCTATCGCGAAACGACCGCTCTGATTCGTTTTGACGGCCGATCTGGCTGGTCTTTAGCCGATGCGGCGAAGATCTCTGCCTTCTTCGCGAAAACTTTCGGCCGTCCCCTCCCGGTGAGCGCGTTGGGCCAAACCGCTGTTCATGACCGCATGAAGTTTGACCATCGAGATGCCATGGATGTAGCGCTCCACCCTGACTCTCCGGAGGGCACGGCTCTAATAGCGTACCTCCGCAAAGCGGGCATACCTTTTTTGGCTTTTAGGGGAAAACTCTCCGGATCGGCGACCGGCGCGCACATTCACATCGGGAGACCCTCGTTAAGAAACCGCCCTCTTTGACACCGCCACAGCTATCCTCCTTGCTCCATAGCGAAAATGAGGAAGTGCTGTCGCGGGAGAAAATCGAATTCCTGCCGTAATTCATAACCCGCCTGTTTCAGCTCTTCTTTGACGACATCGGCGGGAGTGTAGTGTCCCCAGAGAGTCGCGAACCATCCTTTGCCGTTGAAGTCTATGATTGCGATGCGGCCATTGGGCCGAAGGTACTTCCTGAAATTTGAGAAATAACTCACGCGGTTCTCGATATGGTGATACGTGTTGCAGGTAAAAGCCAGATCTGTTCCGGACTTCGGCAGTTGAGGATCTTCAGGCCTGGCCAGAATGACCTGGACATTTCCGAGTCCCTGCCGGCGAGCCTCATCGGCTACGTACTGATTTAAGCCCTCGTCCACATCCGCGGCAAAGACTCTCCCGCCCGGAAGAACAGCCTTGGCGAGACGAAAGGTGAAATAGCCGCTGCCCGAACCGACGTCCGCGATTTGATCTCCCGGGCGAATTTTAAGCGCGCGGATAACTTCGTCAGGTTTTTGCCATTTATCCCGGTTAAATCCCTCATACGCCCATTTTTTGAGGCTCGTACAACCGGAAAACAAAAGAATTACCACCCCAAGGCTAAATGCCCACAGCCTCACCTGCCCATCCTTAGCCCGAAGAATTGTCATGACCGATTACTCCGTAAACGTCATACGCCGGTAGATTCTTCGTACGGTCTCGACGTCTCTGCAGCAATATTCATAAATTTCAGGATGCCGGCCAACCCTGTGGTAATCGTAGACGTGCGAGCCATCCAGATTAGCCTTTGGCGACTCAAGCCCAAGCGCCTTCGCGAGGGCATCCAGGCCGACCGAGTCCCTTCCCCACTTTGTCCATTCGTGCATTGTGTCAAAGACCGGAGCGCTCCGATATCTGGCGAAAGGTATCCCCCGGGAAGGCTTGATTCGATTGATCACTGAACGCTGATAAATAAACCGTAGATCAAAATCCAGGATATTATGGCCAACGAAAAGAAAAATGTCGGCGACCAGTTTCCAGAAC
>JACQUW010000008.1 GCA_016210115.1 Deltaproteobacteria bacterium
GCGGTTCCCCGCTCGCCGAACTTCTTGACGAAGTTCCCCTCGGGGTCGAACACGGAGACACGCGAGTTCAGCGTCTCCGTTACGTAAACGTTCCCGTCTTTATCGACTGTGACGTAGGTTGGGAAGTGGAGGTAGCCGTCCGCTGTCCCTCTCCCTTTGCCGATGTTCCTCAGGAAGTTTCCCGCCAGATCGTAGACCTTGACAAAATGGTTCCTGCTTGCCTGGATGGAAGAGTCAGCGATGTAGATCAGTCCCCGCTCCCGATCGATGGCGATGTCGGTCGGCCGCTCGGTCTCGCTTATGGCGATGTTCTTCACCACCCCGCCACGGCGGTCCAGGACCTTTAAGCTCTTCGCCTCCTGCTCTACCACGTAGAGGTGCTCCTGAGCGTCCAGGGCGATGCCAAAAGGCCTTACAAAGGGACCGAGGCGGGTGACCTTTTGCTGCGTCAGGTCAAAGAGGTAGATGCTGGCTTGGCCGAAGTCGGAGACGTAGAGCCTTTTGCCGTCGTTCGAGACGTCGATGTCCATCGGCCGGTAGAGGTGCGAGATGGGAGGGCGCTTCCCCGTCAGAAACTCGATGAGGGATTCGCCAAACGTAGTCTTCCTTTGCAGATCCTCCTCGCTGGCCAGCGTCCTCACGAATTTGATTCGCGTCGTGAGGGGAGGCTGCGGCCACATCAGCTCGACGAGCTTCGGTTTTTCGACCGTGGCGCAGCTAATCAAGAAAAGCAGGAACCCTCCGGCCAAAAGCCAACGGACCCTCTCGCGCGTGAGGTACCTCAGCATGGGTTTTCCCTACTTCGCTAAACTCCTGATGTACGCAATCACGTTCTTGATATCCTGCTCCTTGAGCGGGCCGTTGAATGGCGGCATGAGAGCGGACTTACCGACGGCGGCGCCTCCCTTGCCGATGATATTGGTCAGGTATGTATCGTCCAGCTTCGACACATAAGCCTTATCCGTCAGGTCTTTAGGCTTCGGATTCAGAGCTGCCCCCGCAGGACCATCTCCCTTCCCCGTGTTTCCATGACAGGTCCCGCAGGATTTGGCGAATATTTCTTTCCCTTGTGCCGCGTCGCCTGGACCCGCCGCCACTCCTACCGCAATCCACACGACTGTTAAAATTATTGCTCCGACGATAGACACGATCCGCATTTTTAGCCTCCTTTACTATGTGCCGATTTTAATGTGTTCCTTTCGTGGGGCAGCCTCCCGGTGGGCTCCGCGACTGCCCCGGCACTATGGAAGTAACGACGCATTTGATTAGATCCTCCACCGAATTAGCCGTGCAGCGGGAGCCGGAGTAGAGGATGCAGCTATTATCCTCCAGGTTTAATCGAACAACTCTCGCCCGTAGATGCTCGTGTAGAAAACGAGACAGGAGCATTTCCGGTTCAGATTCCCCCTCTTTGGCTTCGACGATGATCACATCGGGATTGAGCTCGCTGAGGTGGGAAAACGCTTCCTCTCCCCTTGCCTCAATCCCCATGACCTTCACCCCTTCCTGTTGCTGCAGAAGTTCCTTTAAGCCACAAGCGAAAAGAGAATGATTGTAGAGGATGAAAACCGTGCACATTTTTCCTGGATGGAACGTGTAAGGCATTTCTCCGCCGGGGAACAGCCGCGTAAGAGCCATTTTTGGAGAAATAAAGGGCCGTCGGAGAAGTAGCTCTTTGGAGCTATGGGGCTGTGTCACAATCCCGTTCATGGTTCGACAAGCTCACCACGAACGAGGGTAAACTCTACAAAATCAATTATTGTAGGTAGCCGATCGTTTTTTCGATAAACTCAGGACAGGCCCTGAGCCCTTCGACTTTGCGAGGACAGGCTCCTCGAAGGGTGAACGGAGGAGTTTTTCGGGCGGAATTATTTTTTTTATTCGAGGTGATTCTTCTTGGGGACGACGCCTTTTCCGAGGGCAAAGGTGGCGGCCTGCACCCGGTTTTCGAGGTGGAGTTTACCGAGGATATTTTTGAGGTGGTTCTTCACCGTGTTCTCGGCGATTCCCAATCTATTGCCGATTTCTTTGTTCGTTCGCCCTTCAGTGAGAAGCTGGAGCACTTCCTGCTCCCTGGCGCTGAGCTTTTCTTCGTAGGTCTGCTCGGGAGGTTTTTTGGCTTGCCTGGCGAACTCGTTTAGAATTTTGGCTGCGGTTGCCCTGGAGATAGCGGCCTCGCCGCGGAAAACCCCGCGAATGGTTTCAAACAGCGCCTCAGGACGGACATTCTTTAAAAGGTATCCATGAGCGCCATATTTGATCGCTTCGAAAAGATCTTTATCCTCCTCAGATACAGTAAGAATGACCACCTTAGTCGAGGGAAGAGCCTCTCTAATCTGCTGAGTAGCCTGGATGCCACTGTTTCCGGGCATATGAATATCCATCAGGACGAGGTCAGGTATGAGTTCCTTTGCTTTCTTGAGTGCCTCTGTGCTGTCCTGCGCCTCTCCCACGACCTGGAAGCCGGTCTCCGTCTCCAGGAGTCTGGCCAACCCCTTTCTGAAAAGCGCATGGTCATCGACCAGCAACAGCCGAATAGGTTTCATACTCTCTCTTTAACTTTAAGAGGTACGTGAACGATGACCGTTGTTCCTTCGCCGGGAGCGCTCTCAATCGCAAGCTTCCCACCTACGCCCTCGATCCGCTCTCTCATAGTCTGAAGGCCGAAATGGAGTATTTTTCCCCGCGCCTCCATCGGGACGAACCCGTCCCCATTGTCCTTAATAGTCACCTTCGAGAAATCCCCATCCCGCTCGAAATTGAGCGTGCACTTCGAAGCCCGCGCATGTTTAAAAGCGTTAGTCAGAGCCTCGTGGATAATGCGGATCAGTTGGATCTCTTCGCGAGGAGAAAACCGGACAGCTTCTGGCTCCTGGACCGTGAGATCGACCGGGATTTTCCTGATCTCGCTGAAGTCATGAAGGTACTCGGTGAGAGTGGGGATAAAGCCAAGGCCCCTGGAGACCATAGTTCGTAGGCCGAAGATAGCCTGCCGCACATTCTCGTATGCCCCATTCGCGACCTTACGCATCTCTCTTAAAGTCTCATCCGCTGCCGTCGATCCAGTACGGGCTAGATTCATTTCTGTCTCGCCAAGTTTGAGGTGAATTAAAGCAAGGTCTTGGGCGATACTATCATGGAGCTCCTGGGCTATCCTTTCCCTTTCCTCCTGCGTCGCCATGGCCTGGAGCATCGTCTCATGTTCCTCCAAACGCTCCGCCATCACGTTAAAAGAGTGCGCAAGCTGGCCGATCTCGTCCCGCGACGCAACAGAAACCCGTTTTCTGAAGTGACCCTTAGACACTTCAACCGTAGCAGATGCTAGCTGGCGAATGGGCTGGACGATGCTCTTCTGAAACACAATGTTACCGCCGAAAATGAGAAGACTGCCGATAATAACCAAGGCAAGATAGAAGC
>JACQUW010000087.1 GCA_016210115.1 Deltaproteobacteria bacterium
CAATTCCGGGCGGTTGGCCAGGGCCAGTTCCTGAAGACCATAGACACCCGGAATCGAGTCAGGCGTCGTAAGGTCCGCGGGAACCTGAATTGGAGTTTGCGGGGGGCGATACATGATGGTATTCAGCTTGACCTCGGTCGCCCTTCTCTCCTCCTCCGACATGATGAGCTGATTCATGATCTCGCTCTGCTCCAAAAGCGCTTTGAAGACGTCTTGTTGCGTGACTTTTCCCACCTGATACCGGACTTCGGTAGCCCGGATGATTCCCCGCATGATTTCCATCTGTTCGCGTAGAATCTCGATGGATCTCTCCGCCATGAACAGGTCCGCGTACGCCATTTTTACCATCGAGATGAGCTCTCTTTCCTTTGCGCGCAGCTCCTGTTCCATAACCTTCACTTCCTGCTGAGCAATTTTTTCCTTGAGGCCCAGCTTTCCGAAGAAGGGAAGTTTCTGACGGATGCCGATCATGTTCCCGTCAGCGCGGCTGAGGTTTGTCGGGTTCGAGATCGGGACGCCTTCAGCCTGGATAGCAATCTCCGGATCTTCGAGATAAGGAGCCTGCTTCGCTTTGGCCGTCATGACTCGAACTCGCTCCCTTAAGGCATGGAGTTCGGGATTCTTCTCCAAAGCCTCCTTGACCGCGTCTGAGAGTCGCAACGGCGCCGAACCTTCACCAGCGTCAATCGCCGGAACCGCAAAGCACAAGACCGATGTCGCGAGTACTGCGCACAAATTCGAGACAAATTTTCCCATGAATCCTCCAATAATGCAGAGCAGATGCTGCTCCGGCATCGAAAAATAGGCGAAAATCTCTGTCTCTGGCCGTCTTATTAGCCAGGACAAGACTCTACGGCAAGAATGCTAGATTCGGAGGACGCTGTGAAGGATGTTTAGCGTTGGTTTGGGAATAGACTCCGGAAGGACCGCAAGTACACCGGTGTCACAGAGAAACTCTGCCGGTCCTACGAGCTGATTGGCAACTTGTCGAACGGTATCGAAAGCAGAAAAAGTAAATGCCCCTGATGGGTAGGCCAGCCGACCGTGAAAAGGCTGATAGCAAAGCGAGTGAGATGAATCCCGACCTTCTGTTGCACAAGGATCCGCCGCATGCGAATCTACGTTGCCTGAAGCCCACCGGCTCGCGAGAGAAAGGGTGCCCACCTCGGGGCAGGCATAAACGCCTGATCCAAGAAGAATAAAGATAATGGAGAAGATCGAAACTTTAATGTTGCGGCCGATTTTCATCTTCATCGATTCCGGAACTAGAACCGAGCAATTCGCATGCCACTTTAGGGATTTATTTGGACGCTGTCAATATGTAAACTTAGCCTCTCTGTCGCGAGGATACCTTCAATTCTTTCCCAATACTGGAAAGAATTAAGACGGGCTTTCTTAGATTCGAGAATTCTTTGGCAGGAGAAGTGGAAACATGGATCAAGCCGCGGGCATAAGCTCGTGCTGCCGGATTTACACCGTTGGTCATTCAACCAGATCGCTGGCCGAGTTCGAGGAGCTTCTCTCCTGTTTCCAGATAAAGCTTCTGGTTGATGTCCGGACCGTGCCGAAATCGCGGCGTGTCCCTCATTTCAATGGCGAATCTCTGGGTCGCTCTCTGCATCCACACGGAATCGATTACGTTCATATGAAACGGTTGGGCGGGCTTAGAAAGCCCGGCAAGGATTCGTGTAACCAGGGCTGGCGCAACTTGAGCTTTCGGGGCTTTGCTGATTACATGCAGACCGAAGAGTTCTGGCAAGGTGTGGGCGAGGTGGTCGCTCTCGGCAAGGAAAAAAAACTGGCGCTGATGTGCGCAGAAGCCGTTCCCTGGCGCTGCCACCGCTCATTGATTGCCGACGCGCTTCTGGTGCGCGAAGCGGCCGTGGTCCATATCATTTCCAAAACCAGTTCCCGCCCGCACATGCTGACTCCCTTCGCGGTGGTCCGCAATGGCCGGATTACTTATCCAGCCGCATGAATAACGACCCGCCACTGCGTATCGAGACGGCAGCCTTGATCTGCGCCTGTATCCATCAGGCGGCGTGAGGTTGCCATCGCGGGAATTAACGAATAAAAACGGAAAACATGGAATCCCGGCGTGCTCTTGTTCCCCTGATGGCTCTGGGCGGTCTTTCGCTGCTCGCCGCGATGTGGGCCGGGCTGATAAGGTTGGGCTGGAAGTTCCCCGAGCCAACCTCGGGTTTTCTGTCGAGCCATGGACCGCTTATGATCGTGGGATTCTTGGGTACGGTGATCGGGCTCGAACGGGCGGTTGCTGTGGAGAAGCGCTGGGCTTATCTTGCGCCGATCTTTGGCGCGCTCAGCGGCCTTTCGCAGTTGGTGGGCCTGCCTGCTGAACTGGGGCAAATCTTCGGCCTGGTGGCTGCTTTGAGTTTGGTTGCGATTTTCACCTTTCTCTGGTTTCGACGACATGAGAGTTACCTGTTTATCATCGGATTTGGAGCATTGCTGTGGCTTATCGGGATCTTACTTTGGATTGCAGGCCGTCCTTTTCCTGATGTGGCTTCCTGGTGGGCGGGCTTTCTCGTGCTCACTATTGGCGGGGAACGACTCGAGCTCTCACGCCTGATGCGGCTTTCCGTCTGGAGCCGCGCCGGTCTTTTCGTTGCCATTGCCGTTTTTTTTCTGGGATTGTCCATGAGCCTCTTTATGCCCGCAGCCGGAGTCGCGCTTGCGGGCGCCGGACTGATCGCCGTAGCTCTCTGGCTTCTGCGCTATGACCTGGCATGGCGCACAATCCGTCAAAGCGGCCTCTCCCGCTTCACGGCGGTTTGTTTGCTCTCGGGGTATTTCTGGCTTGGGATCGCGGGTATTCTTTGGATTTCTTTCGCCGGGCACTTTACCGCGGGATTTCGCTACGATGCCATGCTTCACGCGATTATTCTGGGATTTGTCTTCTCGATGAGTTTCGGCCACTCGCCGATAATTTTTCCCTCGATCCTCGGAATCTCAATGCCGTTTCAAAGAGCTTTTTATGCTCATCTCGTCTTGCTGCATCTATCACTGTTTCTCCGCATCGGCGGCGATTTGGCGCTCTGGCGGCCGGGCCAGAAGTGGGGCGCTCTGCTGAATGCGGCGGCGATCGTGGTCTTTTTGGCCAATAACATCCGTGCCGTAAGGATCGGCCATTAATCCTCGCTGCGCGAGAAATTGCAAATGGCAGATCTCAGATTTCAAATTTGCCATTTGAGATGTGTAATCTGCCATCCCGTAGGGCTTGTCCGCGGCCCGAAACCTTGCGTCCCGAGACGGCTTCGATCAAGATGGGACATGCTTTGGGAGGAACTATGGCTAGAATTCAGGGCGTCAGCAAAGAGAGCGCGCCGGAAGAAGTGCGAAGCATTTTCACGGAGCAGGAGAAGCGCTATGGATTTGTGACGAATACCGCGAAGATTTATGGCCTCAGGCCCACGATTCAAAAAGGGGTGCAGGCGCTTGCCGAAGGGATACGTGAATCAGGGCTCATCGAACCTGAGTTGCGCCACCTGGTTTGCGTTAAGGCGGCGGGCATTAACGGGTGTCCCTTCTGAATGGATCTCAATGCATCCAGTGCGATGCAAAACGGGGCGTCAGAAGAAAAAATGGAAGCGTTGGTGGGAGACTACAAAAAAAGCGCGCTGTTTTCTCTGCGAGAGCGTCTGGCTTTGGAGTTGGCCGAGAGAATGACCTATACCGGCAAACGGGTAACGGAGAGTTTTTTTAAACGTCTTAAGAAACAATTCACGGACGAAGAGCTGGTAGAATTAGCTGCGGTTATCGCCCTGGAGAACTTTCGCAGCAAGTTTAACCCTGTCTTTGCTATCGAATCTCACGGCTTCTGTTCGGTCCCGGCCGTCCAAGAAGCGGCTGCTGCCGCCTCACGGCTCTTCAGGGAATGACGCGTGAACTTGGATCCCCCTAAACAATGGAGGCCGCACACGAGCCCTCGGGGCGCAAGAGTCCGGGCCGCGGCCGACCTGCCTGTCTGTGCGCCCGCCTGCCAGGGCGCGGGCAGGTGTCCGCACGCAGACAGGTGGGCAGGTGCCATGAATAGAACCGGGCTCATCGGACGTCCGCGGCCCTACACCTTACGCCCCGAGGGCTCTCTTTCGGATGAATCACGACCACTCGCTTCAACCTTAACAAAGGAAGCGGCCACCCGCTCTCCGAGCGGAAATGACGCATGAAGGAGGATTCAATGGAGCCACCCTCTGCCGAACGCGTTGCGGCGGCGAATGAAAGAAGCCTTAAGTTAAAAGAGCTGATCCGGGCGCCGGAGATCCTGATCATGCCCGGGGCCTACGATGTTCTCAGCGCTTTGTTATTCGAGCGGCTTGGGTTTTCCGCGATCCAGTGCACCAGTGGCGGCATCGCGGCAGTCCTGGGCTATGACGATGGCGAAGTAATGAGCCGCGAGCTTACCGTGAACGTCACGGGCCAGATTGCGCAGGCGGTGTCGGTGCCGGTCAATGCGGATGGGGAGAGAGGTTACGGGGACGCAGTTACGGTCGGCGAAACCGCGCGGGCACTGATCGCTGTAGGGAGCGCGGGCATGAATCTCGAAGATGGCGCGCCCCACCAGAAAAAGCAGCCACGCTGTCTGGTTGAGCTGGCGGAGCAGCTGCAAAAAATCAGAGCGATCATCGCGACCAAGCGCGCGCTGGGGAGCGAATTCTTTCTCAATGCAAGAGTAGATGCTTTGGCCGTGATGACTGAGGAGCCGAAAAAAGCACTCGACGAGGCGATCCGCCGCGGGAACGCGTATGCGGAGGCGGGCGCCGATTGCATTTTCTATATGAATGCTGTGGCGCGAGATACCATCGGCCGTCTGGTTAAAGAAGTGCAGGCTCCTGTCAGCGTCCTGGCTCGCCCCGAAACTCCGGGTGTTGCAGAACTTCAGGATTTGGGTGTGGCCCGAGTGAGTTACGGAGCTGCGTTCACACGCGCAGCCATAAGCGCCGTTAAACGGCTGGCGCTGGAGATCCAGGAGTCAGGGACTATAACAGCCCTTAACGAAACGATGAGTTCGGCGGAAATGATGGCGCTGGTCAAGGCGAAGAGAGTAAGGAATTTCATCTCATAAAACAGCGCGCATTCAGTGGCACAAGGATTGCTTTTATCAACTCCTCACATATTATTTTCAGGAGGAGTCATGGTCGATAAAGAAACGGTTCTAGATGCATTGAAACGGGTTTACGACCCGGAGATTCCCGTGGATGTCGTCAACCTTGGGCTCGTTTACGAGGTGGTAATGGATGGCGGCCGCGTCGATGTCACAATGACAACCACGGCGGTGGGTTGTCCCGTCGGAAATTATATTGCTGCTCAGGCGGAGCAGGCAATTCGCAACATCCCGGGAGTGACAGAGGTTCATGTAGAGATCGTTCACGAGCCTCCCTGGCATGAAAAGATGATCAGCCAAGAGGGCAGGCGTATGCTTGGATGGAGGACATAGAAAGGGGAAAATTCCGATGGAAAGCAACGCGCAGCATTTTGAAACAGCGACGGA
The DNA here is from genome assembly GCA_016210115.1 of Deltaproteobacteria bacterium. Lineage (GTDB taxonomy): Bacteria > Desulfobacterota > Binatia > UBA9968 > UBA9968 > JACQUW01. The sequence goes on from JACQUW010000087.1 coordinate 5,510, forward strand.
CGCATTGAAAGGCGACCATCGCATTATTGAGAAAGTGCTCGGGTTTCTGGAAAAAGCCACCAGTGGCTCTGTGGACGCGCCGTTTGAGGCGTGGTCAAAGGCGGTGGATTTTATCCGAAACTTTGCCGACCGGTGCCATCATCTCAGGGAGGAAAAACTCCTTTTCCCTTTGCTCGAGAGCAAAGGAATACCCGTGGAAGGCGGTCCCATCGGGATGATGCTGATCGAGCATGACGAAGGACGCGGGTATGTTCGAGGAATGGCCGAGGCTCTGGAGCGCGCGAAAGCGGAGCCGCAAGCGGCCAAAACCGTTCTGATCGAAAACGCGGGGGCTTACCTGCGCATGCTCCGGCAGCATATTTTAAAAGAGGATGAAGTTTTATTCATGATGGCGGAAGATGCGTTGTCGGAGGAGGAGCAAAAGACGCTGCTGCGCGAATTCGAGGAGCATGAGGAGAGAGAGCTCGGGACGGGAGTTCACGAGAAATATTTGAAAATCGCCGAGGAGCTGGAAGCTCTGGCGGGCTGACACGCCATAGTAAAATCACCCTCCCCTTAATCCCCTCCCGTCAAGACCCGTCAAGGGAGGGAGATTTCTTAGGTTCCCTCTCCCCTTGCGGGAGAGGGCCAGGGTGAGGGGTACGTTCCGGCCAAGCCGACCTTCAACTGGCGCGAGCGGAGGAAGTCCAAAGAATTCACGGCCCTTCGGTAATGGATAGAACCTATGCAAATTATTGACGTACACGTGCATCCAAGCACACGTGGTCTTGATCCTGATGCTTACGCGTACTTCAGGCGGGAACTCAAGGATCTGCCAACGACAGAAGAGACGTTTGCCCAGTATTTTTCCAGCCGGCAGGCCAAAGCGCTTCTCATCGCGTGGCATCCATCGACGGTGAACGAGGAGCCGCGGGTTACGAACAAGTATGTTCTCGCCCTTGTGAAAAAATATCCGGAGGCGTTCGCCGGTGTGCTCGGTTCACTTGACATGTCCAGTGACAATTCGGACGGGCGTATTCGGCGCGCCGAGGAACTGGGCAAAAATCCGTTAGTCAAGGGCTTCAAGTTTCACCCGCCCGATCAGGGCTTTTATCCCAATGATAAGAAATACTACAGTCTCTGGGAGACGCTCGCGGCTCTGGGGAAGCCTTTGATGTTCCACACGGGCTTCACGGTTCTTGGCGCCGGAGCTGAAGGCGGAAAAGGCATCGGCCTGGATTACGGCCGTCCGATCCATCTGGATACGGTGGCGCGAGATTTTCCCCGAATGAAGATCGTCGCAGCCCACCCGGGCTGGCCCTGGCAGGAGGAGCTACTCGGGGTGGTTACGCATAAAAAGAATGTATACGTTGACACTTCGGGTTACTTGGCGGAACAACTCCCCGAGCTTTTCCTGAAAACGATTCGAGGCCGGCTGCAGGATAAGGCTCTGTTCGGAACGGATTTCCCTTATGTCGATCTCGGAAAGGCGCTGGAAAGCTACGACAGGTTAGGTCTCAAGGAGAACGCCAAGGAAAAAATTCTTTTTGCCAACGCCAGAGCTCTCTTCGAGCTCTAATTGGAAGCAGGAGTATGATGACCAAAGCGATCTCGCTCGCGCTTCTCTGCGGCCTGATGGTCGTCCTTCCCGGCTCGCCTCTGGCAGACGGCGCCGATTTAACCCGGGTCCGGATCGGTTATCCTTCTCCAAGCGCGAGCTTCTCGCCTTTGTTTGTGGCCAAGGAAGCCGGGCTATTCGAGAAACACGGCCTCTCAGTCGAGCTGTTGTATCTTCAGGGCGTTCAGATTACGCAAGTCCATGTCGCCAGGCAGGTTGACTTCACCGTCACGGGCGCGCCGCTGCCTCTTCAGGCCTCGGTTGAGGGAGCCGATCTGATCCTCATAGGCAGCTCCATCGACAGTTTCATTTACAAGCTCATCGTGGTGCCCAGCATTACAAGGCCGGAGGATCTTCGCGGAAAAACAATCGGCATCACGCGCTTCGGGTCGCTGCCGGATGTCGCCATCCGGCAGGTTCTGAAAAAATGGGGCATGAATGCGGACCGGGACGTCAAACTGCTCCAGATCGGCAGAATGACCGATATGGTTGTGGCTCTGTCGGGAAAGAGAATCGATGCCGGAGTCATCTCGGACCCGACTTCGTTTCAGGCCGAGAAGATGGGCATGAGGCGATTGCTGGATATGGCGGATATCGGAATAGAATTTTCGAATGTCGCTCTGATCGTGAGTCGTGAATACAGCAGAGCCCATCGCGATCTGGTGTTGAGATTCCTAAAGGCCTATATCGAGGGCACCCGGCGTTTCCTGACGGACAAACAGATCGGGATCAAAGCGCTGCGTAAGTACACGGGGATGCAAGATCAGGAGATTCTCGCGCAAACTTACGACCTCTTTGCCGCCAAATACATCAAGAAGGTTCCAAAGATTTCTTTAAAAGGCGTCGAAAACACGATCGCGATGATCGCAGAGCGAAATCCGAAAGCCAAAAACCGGAGACCTGAAGAATTCGTCGATCTGAGCTTGATGGAAGAATTGGAGAACACGGGCTTTGTTAAATCCGTGTGGCCGTGAGGTTTGCGTGGACTTAAATCGTTTTGCCGTTGTCGCACTCGCCAAACTCTTGGCGCTCGTTTTCATTGCGCCCTCTGCCTTTTCGCAGCCAAAGCTGGAGAAGATGCATGTCGGCTACAGCGCGCAGGCCGGGGCGTTTGCGCCGATCTGGATCACCAAGGAGGCCGGGATTTTTAGGAAAAACGGTCTGGATGTGGATTTGGTTTTTATTCCGGGCGGCCCGACGGCTGCGGCAGCGCTGATGGCGGGGGAGATGCAGGCCGTGGCCATGGCGGGGCCTGCGATTGTCACCAGCAATCTTGCCGGCTCGGATTTGGTTATGATCGCGGGCATCGTGAACACCTTTGCATTTCAATTTGTAACCGTGAAGGAAATCACCTCGCCCGGGCAACTCAAAGGAAAAAGGATTGGCGTCAACCGCTTCGGCGCGGCTCCGGATGTCGCGGCCCGGTACGCTTTAAAGCACATGGGAATCGATTTCCGGGACGTCATTATTCTGCAACTCGGCGAACAGTCGACCCGTCTTGCGGCTATGAAGACCGGAAACCTTGAGGCCGCTATTCTTCTTCCGCCCATCACGACCCTGGCGCAAAAAGAGGGAATGAACATCCTGCTCGACATGTCCGAATTGGGCGCCGAATTTCAGATCACCGGCCTTGCCAGCAGCCAGGGGTTCATCAATAAGAACCGACCGTCGGCGTTAAGGTTCATGAGGGCGTTTGTGGAGGGGATTCACTTCTATAAGACACGCAAGAAGGAGAGCATGGCGATCATCGCCCGCTACATGCGCACCGACGATATGGAAGCGGTGGGGGCGACGTATGACTATTTTGCGCGCAAGATCGTTCCCCGAAAGCCGTATCCGACGGTCAAAGGAATCAAGGCTCTCCTCGACCTGGCAGCGAAAGACAGGCCGGAGGCGGCGAAGATTCCTCCCGAGCGCTTCGCGAATCTCACGCTCTTAAAAGAGCTGGACGACAGCGGCTTTATCGATCGGCTGTACCAATAGATTTCATCAGCCAACCTTTTTCGACTTTCCTTCCAATTGACATCACAGCATCGGATCGGATATTTTCCGCCCGAAAACGGAAGAGCCGTTCGTTCTCTGTGGTAGGCTCCGAATTTTGTTCACGTGAGCTGCGGCGGGCAAGCAATCTTCAAAGGAGGTTCTCTTATGTTGTACGTCATCTGGATGGCCATCCTCGCAGTGATCGCGGTTCTTTTTTTCCTGGCAGGACGGGTACTGCCGCAGGTCGAGGACCACAGGCAGCCCAGGGCCCGGATATTCCCAGCTTTGCTCAAACCGGCGGGCTTTTTGGTTCTCGTCGTGATGATTTTCAGCACTTTCTTTGCCTCCGTTTACCAGGTACCGGCCGGCCACCTCGGAGTGATCTATGAATTCGGCGCGATCCGTGGTCAGGTCGGCGAGGGACTGCAGTTTGTGGCTCCGTGGCGCAGCGTTTTGCTCGCTAACATTCAGGTCCAGCGCCGGGTGTTTGATAAACTCGCGGCATTCAGCGAGGAAAGTCAGGACGTGTTTGTGAGAGCCAGCTTGAATGTCCGTGTTTCTCCGCAGGCGATCCAGCAGCTTTACCGGACGGTCGGGCCTAACTACTTCAACGTCCTGGTTGAATCGAGGGTCATTCAGAACTTCAAAGACGAGACGGTAAAATACAAGAGCGTCGATATCGCGCCGCACCGGGAAGATATCAGAAAAGCCGTCCGGCAAAGGCTCGAAAGGGAACTCTCGCCATATTCAATAGAAGTGGTCGATTTGCTTCTGGACAACGTCGATTTCAAGCCCGAATTTAAAAAGGCCATAGAAGACAAGCAGATTGCGACGCAGCGGGCGTTGGAAGAGCAACAGAAGGTCGAAGGTGAGCGGTACAAGGCTCAGCAGGCGGTCGAGAAGGCTAAGGGCGAAGGAAGCGCAATTCTGTTCAGGGCCGAAAAGGAAGCCGAAGCCAACAAGAAATTGGCGGCTTCTATCACCCCGGAACTCGTTCGCTACGCGATGGTTCAGAAACTCAGCGATAAGATCCAGGTCATGATGCTGCCCGCCGGCCAGAACTTTATCCTGGACGCCGACTTCTTAAGGGGCCAGGCAGGGAAGGAACGGAGATAAAGAAGAGGCTGAATTCAATGATCGCGAGAGCGAAGGATATGGACGGCGGTGGAACTAAATGAAGCCAAAACGTCGTCTCCTTCCCGAAGGCAAAGCTGAGCAAAATGTCTCTTGTCTATTAATGCGACCCACTGATTTTCGCCGGATCGCAGAGCGATCCGGTACTGAGCCATCCATGGAGAAACTCTTTCGACCCTCCCTTCAAGTTGATTCATCTCTCTTGAGCGATTCTGGTCTTGATTCAGGCGGCTGAGGCTGATGTCTTCGGGTCTGATACACAGGACCACCCGGGCGCCGGATTCAAAATGCCCCATCACCTTTACCGTGCCGCCACTGAAGCGGACCTCGCTCATTCCTTCCGCCGCCGCTGTCACGTTCCCTGGAATTCTATTGTCCATCCCGACAATCTCCGCCACCTCCTCGGTGGCAGGGCGCGTGAAAATATCTCGATTCGACGTCAATTGAAGCAGCCGGCCTCGACTCAAAACACCAACTCGCTTGCCCAGCACTTGCGCCTCGTGCAAGTCGTGGGTGACCAACACGGTTGTTATTCCCGTAACCGTCAGGATCTGCTGCAAATCTAACAGCAGAGCTTCCCGTGTGGGAGGATCTAACGCGGAGAAGGGCTCGTCTAAAAGAAGCAATTCCGGATCCAAGGCGAGCGCCCGCACCAAACTGGTCCGTTGCGCTTCGCCTCCGGAAAGCGTCCGTACTTGTCGCGAAATTAGATGCGCGATGCCGAGACGTTCGAACCAGGGCCGAAGCCGCTTCTCAATGCGATCCCGGCGCAGACCGCGGAGTTTCAACCCGAGGGCGGCATTATCGTTGACTGAGCCGTTCAGCAGCAGCGGTTCTTGAAATACACTGGCCATACGGCGGCGCAGAGATAGCGCGTTCTCCGGGGTAGCTTCTTGTCGGCGAAAATAAACTTTTCCGGAACTGGGCCATTGGAGCAGGCCCATGACTCGCAGGAGCGTCGATTTTCCCGCTCCGTTCGGTCCAATGAAGGCGACGATTTCGCCGGCCTGAACGTCGAGCGCAGAAACCTCGAGCGTCGTCGCCGCTCCGTATCGAACGGAGATGTCGCGCAGCTCTAAGAGAGCCTCGGCCATCTGATTCGGTCCCGTTGCTGAACGCGCGTTAGCAAGAGGTTCAAGGCAAAGCTAAGAGCGAGTAGAATGAGTCCCAAAGCAATGGCAACATCGAAGTTTCCTTTTCCCGTTTCCAAGACGGTCGCAGTGGTCAGAACCCGGGTTTGCCCCCGGATGTTGCCGCCCACCATCATCGAAGCGCCGACCTCCGAAATGACCCCGCCGAAGCCCGCCATGACGGCCGCGAGAAGCGGCAGTCGAGCCTCCTTGCAAAGCAGCCAGAGGACTTGGAGTCTCGACGCGCCGATTCCGAGTAACTGAAGCGCGAGATTCGGGTCGAGACTCTGGAAGCTTGCCATAGTCAAACCGGCGACAATGGGAAAGGCAATCACGACTTGGGCAATGATCATAGCGGCCGGCGTATAAATCAGCTCCAGAAATCCCAGCGGCCCGCTGCGCCAGAAAATTATCGATATGAAAAGCCCGACCACCACCGGTGGCAAGCCCATCCCGGTGTTGATCAGCGCCACCGCCATTGAACGTCCCGGGAAACGGCTTAAAGCCAGGAGAATTCCCAAAGGTATTCCCAGCAAGAGAGAAATCACTGTGGCGCTGCCCGAGATGGTCAGGGAGATCCAGGTGATCGTCCAAACGTCAGGATCTCCGCCGAAAACAAGTTCGAAGGCCTTGACGATCCCTTCCCAGATCAGCCCCACGGCCACTCTCCAAACTCATCCTCGCGCTTGCCTGCGATGGGCACGAACAGCGGCTGCCCGAATTTTTCCACACCGAAGCTCCCGATGATATTTTGCGTTTTGGGTGAGAGCATGAACTCACTGAAAGCCTTGCCGCCGGGAGCGTTGATTCTTGGGCCGTTGTTCGGATTAACCTCGATAACCGAGTAGATATTGAGGAGCGATTTGTCGCCTTGCACTAAAACAGGCAATGAGATGCGTTTCGCAAACGCCAGATAAGTTCCGCGATCGGTGATCGTATAGGCGTTTCGCTCGTTGGCGATGCCCAGAGTCGCTCCCATGCCCTGACCCGACTCGATATACCAGGCCCCCCTGGGTTCGACGCCCGCTTTCTTCCAGAGCGATTTCTCGAGATTGTGGGTGCCGGAATGATCTCCTCGGGAAACAAAGCGAGCTTTGGAGCGCTCGATGAGTCTCAATGCTCCGATCGCATTCTTAGCCGACTTGATCTTCGCCGGGTCGTTTTTGGGACCGATGATGACGAAATCGTTGTACATAACCAACCGGCGATTGAGCAGCTTTCCTTCGGCGAGATATTTTTTTTCCAGGTCGGGCGCATGGACAAGTGTCACATCGGCATCGCCTCTTGCCGCAAGGGCCAGCGCCTGGCCCGTGCCGACTGAAACTGACTTGAGGGTATAGCCGGTATGCTTTTCGAACAGAGGGATCAATACGTCAAGCAAGCCGGAGTCCTGAATGCTTGTTGTGGTTGAGAGAATGACGTTTTTTGCTTTTGATTCCGTTCCTTGCGCTCCCCCAGAGCCGGTCAGGATAAGGAAGGCAAATGCAACCGTTGAGATTACAAGATTGTACAATCTCATTTGCGGCTCTCCCCGAATACAGAGTCGTTGAGATGCGCCCAGATCTTAGTATTGCATAACTGAGCGGAGTGAAAAAGCCGAGAATGATCTCCGGCTCCGCTTCACTTTCCGGACAAAATCTCAGGTCGCTTAGAAGCCTGTTTGACACTCCCCCTCGCTTGGTGAAAAATGGTCGACATGAATACAACGAGCGGAGCCTTTAATATCGCGAGCATCGCCCGCGGCGCGCGGATTCGCCGGTCTCCTTATTTCGAGGCTACGCAGCGCTATGGCTGCAAGGGTTACACCGTCTACAATCACATGTACCTTCCTAACTTCTACGACGATCCGGTGAATGAGTACTGGAGATTGATTCATGACGTAACCCTGTGGGACGTGAGCGTTGAGCGGATCGTGGAGATCACCGGCCCCGATGCCTTTGCGTTTACCAATAAGCTCACGCCGCGGGATTTGAACCGGTGCCAGGTGGGGCAGGCGAGATACGTTCTCATCACCGCCGAGGACGGAGGCATTATCAACGATCCCGTGTTGCTGCGCCTCGGCGAGAACCATTTCTGGCTCGCTCTGGCCGATAGCGACGTGCTTCTCTGGGCCAAGGGAGTCGCTTTGAATTCGCGGATGGCGGTAGAGATTCGCGAGGCCGGCGTATTCCCGCTCCAGGTGCAGGGCCCTAAGTCGAGGCCGGTCATGGACGCTCTTTTTGGTGAAAGAGTTCTGGAGCTCCCCTATTATTATTTCATTGAGACGGAGCTTGACGGTATTCCCGTCGTCGTGACGCGAACCGGCTGGACCGGAGAAGTGGGTTATGAGGTTTTTCTCAGGGATGGCAGTCGAGGCGTGGAGCTTTGGGAAAAAATCCTGGCAGCCGGCCGCCCCTACAACATCGCGCCGATCGGTCCCTCCGATATTCGCCGTATTGAAGCGGGTATCCTCAACTACGGCGCAGATATGACCCTGGCGGATAGTCCCTATCACGTTGGATTGGGTTGGCTCGTCGATCTGGAGCAGGAAGAAGACTTCATTGGTAAGGAAGCGCTTGCCCGAATCAAAAATGAAGGGGTCAAGCGGCGGCTCGTGGGGGTGGAAATCGAAGGCGACCCGGTCGAGTTCAACATGACGCGGTGGAAGGTGAGCCGAGACAGGGCGCCGATAGGTCATGTCACCTCGGCGATTCATTCGCCCCGGCTGAAGAAGAATATCGGCTATGCCATGCTTCCGGCGGAGTTCACGGAATTGGGGACGCAAGTCACTGTGGATGTGCCCGGCTCGGGCGATCGGTTGGCCAGAGTGGCTCGAAAGCCGTTTGTCGATCCGGGAAAAGAGATTCCGAAATCTTAGTTGCCTCAGTAGCAAGGACTGACTGCTGAGGCAGCGATCAACTCCTCACTATTCCTCCGAAAGCAGCGCAGTCGAACGGGCTCGGGGTGCAGGACTCCGGGCCGCGGCCGACCTGCCTGTGCGCCCGCCTGCCAGGGCGCGGGCAGGTGTCCGCACGCAGACAGGTGGGCAGGTACCATGA
>JACQUW010000099.1 GCA_016210115.1 Deltaproteobacteria bacterium
CCAGTCCTTCGGCATTATCGAGCTCCCAGAGATCATCGTTCTGCGGCCGCCAGAACGGATACTCGGGATGGTAGGATTGCCGGCGGCTCCCCGCGCAGCACGCGCCCGTTCGCCGCCGCGTTTCCAAACGGTTATCGAGTTAAATCTTTCCCTGATTTCGTCCGGGCTCATCGAATACTGCTGGGCAGAACGGCTGGCCTGTCGGAGACAAGAAAGCACGGAGCAAGGCGCTGGGAGCATGGAGCCGGACAAAATCGCGGATTTCGGATTGTGAATTCCCCCATCGACTCAACACCACATCAGACATCCGTGCAGTAATAACCAAGCGCCGCATCGTCCTCGGCCGCTTTTTACTGTGCAGCTTCAGATACTACCAAAGGAGGAGACGAAAAGGCAAAGGCTTTTGACCCGGTGAGGTGTGAGTCGTTAGCGGTGAGGCGGAAGCCCACGGAAGGGGTCAGAAACCAGACCGTCAGAGGTCAGCAAAGGGGATTACGGATTTCGGATTTCCTCGCCTGCGGGGAACTTTCACGTTTTAATAATTCTCAAAACGTCCAAAATGACAGCAAAGAGACAGAGATCAGAAGTCAGAGGTCGAGAAAGGAGAAAAACCGGTGATCGTCCGCCGTGTTCGGGTTCGCGAACCGTTACGATGCCTTTCCGCCGCGCGAAGCTCTAATTTCCTGGACCAGTTGATGCACTGTGTAGTGCGAAAAATACTGATTGCGCCAGTGCTGGTAATCGAAAGGCTCGTGAGACACCAGAGCTAAAAACCGCAGCGCATCCACAGGGCCTAAGCGATCACTCAACGCCTCGATAGCCTGCCGCCGCAATTCGTCTTCAGTAAGTTGCTTACCCATCAGGCATCCTTAGCTCACGGTTTCTCAGCCACCACTTTCCCGTCCTTCCAAACGTAAATCGGCGTGCCGTAGGCGCGGGCGGTTTTTCTCGCGGTTTTCCCTGCACGCCGTAACGCACGCCCGACGGCTATGGTGAGGCGCGATGGTTTTTTGTGGACACTATTTCGCTTCATGGGCCTTGCTCCAATACTTTGGGAGTGCTGCCAGAATTATCATACACCGTCCATTCTTCAGCCAAAACACTGTACGTGCGCCGAAAATTACTCCAACTGCGATCGAAACGCCGAAGCACATCCTTTCGCGGGACATTGTGCCCACCTTGTTTTACACGAGCTGCAACGCGGCGTAACGCGAGGCGGGGTGATGAAAGGTGAAGGTAAATAATCTCGATACGATAACCGGCGGCTTTCCACTGTCTCAGCCGTCTCACATAGCCCAATCCGCTCAACGTGCTCTCGAATGCGAAATCGACACCAGCTTTCGCAAGGCGATCAACTTCCGCTATGAAGAGACGGCCGGCAGCTACCGCAGCCAGTTCTGGCCGCAATTGTGATAGGCCCTGAGCTATGAGATCGGCATTTACAAAACGAACGCGGCGCGCATGCTTGGGTAAAAACTCACGCGCAAAGGTGGTTTTACCGGCGCCATTCGGACCAGCGATTATGATACACAGAGGCGATTTCCGTGGTGACCTGCTCACTTTGGCCCGCGATGTTAGACGGGATTGTTCTTTGAAGCAAGTAGACGTAGATGGTTTTCCAGGGGTAAGGCGCAACGGCATCCTAAGACGGTCAAGCTTTTAATCCGGCTTCGTACCATGCCGGCTTGCATCCGGGTGAACGGTTTCGGGAAAATTGGCGATCACGAAGTCTCAAACGATTTCGCTGGCGAGCCGCTTGTTGCGTGATAGCTCCTGCTGTACTTCCGCTGGAAAACCTCCTTCGACGTTGTGATCGATCAGCTCGCTTTTCTTCGCGACGGTATTGCCGCGCCGCGTCTCCAGTCCTTCGGCATTATCGAGCTCCCAGAGATCATCGTTCTGCGGCCGCCAGAACGGATACTCGGGATGGTAGGATTGCCGGCGGCTCCCCGCGCAGCACGCGCCCGATCGCGTACAGCGCCAGCAGCGGCTTGTGCGGCGCCCTCTAACCGCCTCTTTTCCACACGGTTATGGGCTCAGAAAAACCGTGCTCGTGTTTCGTGTTCGTGCTCGTCACCAACAGACGTGCTCCCGACTGCCGCTCGCTAGAAAACTGGCCTGTCGGATTCCTAAACCGGTGCGGGGGAAACTGGAGGTGGTAACCAAGCGCCGCATCGTCCTCGGCCGCTTCTTGCTTTATCGGCCCGTAATAGTATCAAACCCGTGGGGAGAAAAGCAAAAGATTTCACGGGCAGCTTTCAGGGCTCAGCAGTCAGCTATCAGCCCGCGACAAGACTAAACCGTGAGGCGTAAGTCGAACGAAAACAGGGACAACGAGCAGGGGTGCCGCTATCGCCGCGCAGGGCGGGAGAGGAAAGAGCTAAGCGCAGTTCAGAAGGAATTTCGACTTAGAATTCAAAAAACCGACCGCCACGATCCCGAACCCAGTCCTACCGCAGCGGGATCGACTCCCATCGGCGTAACCTGCACGTTTTGATGATTTCCAGAAGAACCAGAGATCAGAAGTCAGCGGTCAGAAGCCAGCGAGAATCCAAAAAGATTGGCGCGTCAGGGGCGAGTCGCCAGCAGTTGCGCGATTCAGTTTGCCAGGACGCTGTATAACACGAAAAGAACAGCGACAATACGCTAAGACAACTCCCCAACTAATACCGGCTCCGGAGGATTCAGCATCGCCCGCCGCTTGGAGGTCTTCGGGGAGGGTGCTCCGCCCGAGGTGAATGTATTTCTTGCCCCTTGCGTTAACTGCGAATCTGGCACCTGTGACACCGGCGGATAAACCGACACCGGATTTGCTGAAATTGAGCCGGATCGGCCCTAGCTTAAGACTTTTTCTGATGTAGAAGCCCATAAGCGGTCCCAATATTCGCGACCACGCCCGATCGCTGGCGGAGTGTTTAACCGGTCGGCTTTGAAAAACTCCTGTTTCAGCAGCGATCCGTGCCGGGAACCGGATTCCAGTTCAACTCCGCCGACTATGCCAAGACAATCTCACGACCCACTGGTTCGGCCACACTACAATCCGAGCGTTCTCTTAAGCTTGCCCAGCAACTCGCCGCGTTTTTTTGCGCCGATTTTCCGAATATTCGCCAGCTTCCATTGGATCGCCGGAAGCTTCTCAATATCCTTGATGCCCAAGACGCTCCAGTTTGGTTCGCCCGCCTTTATTGAAACAAGAAATGTCTTTTCGTCGTCAGTCAAGTCCTTCTTCAACGCCTCAATAAGCTTTTCCCTCGCCGCGATCAGGTCTTTATAGGCGATTTCCTCAACCGGCATACCGGCAAACTCGTTCTCATAGATCCGCCGCACGTCCTTCCGCTTGGGGTCAAGCAGCTCATGGATCGGTCGATCGTGACTGGCGAGATAAACGACAAAGGCCCTGCGTATGTCGTCTGTGATGCCTTCGTTGTCCAGGAGAATCTTCACGTCGAACAAATCCCGCGGGTGCTGGCGGTCCAGCGCAGCACAGAGTTTACCGCCATAAAGGTCGGCCAGCGAAAGAGAGCGCGCGCTCACCGAAAGCTCGAACAGATCCTCCGCGCGCCGGGTCAACTCACGCTCCTCTGCGGGAAACACCGATCCTCGAATGACCTCGTTCGGCTCGACTTTGATTCGCGTCGTCCCTGTCGAGACGATGAGCCTTATCACACGGTCTGGTTCACGAGCTCGACTTTCCTGAACCCTCGTGCCCGTAATCTTTTTCTTGATTGCGGACGCAATGCGGCCGAGGGCTTCACTGCTCTTTTTCAGCGCCGTTTCACGCGGTTCATCCACCGGCAGATATGCCAGGTCGATGTCGACCGATAATCGCGGCATGTCCCGCACAAACAGATTGATCGCCGTCCCGCCTTTCAATGCAAAACAACTTTCCGCAGCTACGTGCGGTATTGTTTTGAGCATCAATTCGGCTTGTTTGAAAAACGGGTTATCCTTCAAGATCGCGCTCCAGGAGCTATGCCCGCGGGTTCTACATTCGGAACGGTGATTTGGTATTTGGGGTCGAAGCGCCCTCCTTTGACCAGGGCGCGTTTTCCTTTTCCGAAGTCTACCTTTGACAGGTCGACTTTTCTTACCCAGGGATGTTTGCAGTTTTCAGCAAGAAGCATGAATAGCCGTTTAGCCTTTACTGAGGCACATTTTTCCAGCAGGTTTTGCACGACCCGGGGGCGTAACGTGGTGAGCCCCTCCATTAGTAGCTTCGCCTCGTCGAAGGAGTCGACCAGCGGAACTCTATACAGAACTTCCATCATGGCGCGCTCTGGCGCGGATACTTTGACCGAATATCGCCCCATGTCTTTTTTGGTGAGCCCTTGATCGACTTGGCCAGCAAAAAGCTTCGTCGCGGCGTAGCGGATGTTTATGCCCCACCTGTGCTGCTTGAACCACGCGGGCAGTTTCACGTCAGGTGGCCCGAAGAGCGATACTGTTTGGCCTTTCCCCATCGGAAGGAAATGGGCGTATCCCTGCATTTGAAGGGCGGTCTTTCCGCCCGCGTGTATGGCAAGACCCATTTGCTCTTGTATGGCATACAA
>JACQUW010000100.1 GCA_016210115.1 Deltaproteobacteria bacterium
AGATTTGCGAGAGACTCCATCCTAAAACGGAACGTAAGGTTCCAATAAACCTTTGGGCAGCGGCAGCAGAAACCATTTTTCAAAAATCAGAAAGATGATGATGGGAAAAAGAAGGCTGACGGCTAGGGTGACAAACCAGACCTGACGTCCGGTCCACCAGATGTAAAATGACAAATAGAGGAACGAAGTGAGGTAAAAACCGACCGTCTCAACCATTGGCACGACAAGCGCCATTGGGAGAAGAACTGTAAGGACTGATAGCGCCTGCTTCCGGGTTAAAAAGGGTTTGAGAGATTGGTTCTTCGCCGAAAGAAGGGCCTTGATGATGACTGAAAGACTCGAGACAGCAAGAAGGACAGCCAGCCAGAAGGGGAAAAATCCTCCCTTCGGGCCGATATCACCCCAGCCGATATCGAGGCGCATTGCCTCCCACGCGGTCACCCCGGAGAGGAGCAAAAGCGCGATGGCACATCCTATTTCTGCCCGCTGCATTTTCTAAGATCGCATCGACCGCCTTTGACGGGAGGCCTGTCATTATTTGGTTAAGCGGGCAACTGCTTTTGCCCAGCCCGCTTTGGTCATGACCTCCACGTGGAGATCGTTGTACCTTTCTACCCACTCGGCGAAATCATCGCCTTTAAGATACTTGGCGTCCAGAATATTTTTCTGCAGAAAATCCTGGAATTCTTTGAGATCGTAAACCTTCTTCATAAGAGCGGCATAATATTTTTGGGCCGCTTTCGGCATATCGGGCGGACCGAAAATTCCCCGCATCATCTGATACTGGATGTTATAACCCAGCTCCTTCATCGTAGGCAGGTTTTTGAACTCCTTAGATTCAGTATGCCTGCTCTCCGCGAAGGTCGCTAAGGCGCGCAGTTTCGAGGGGTAATGAGGCAGACCTTCGCTGGGATTGTTCACCGACGCTTCAATGTGTTTGCCAACGAGGTTGGCTGCGACTGTGCCGCCGCCTTTAAATGGAACGTAACTAACAGGCTTAAGGCCAGCCCTCTGTTCAAAGAAAGTGAAAATCAGCTCGTCTTCCTGCTTAGAACCCGTGCCGCCAACTTTTGTGGAGCGCTTCTTGGCCGTCTTAACGAAATCCGCAACGCTCTTCCATGGGATGTCTCTATGGACCCATAAGAAGAAGTTGTCCAGGGCAAGAAGCGAGATGGGAGTAAAATCTTTGTAGTTAAAGGGGAGTTGCTGTGCGATGGGGGTCATCACGAAGCTCGAGAGGGTGATCATGATGGTCTGGTCGTCTCCCTTTTTTCCTTGAACGTATTGCATGGCTACAGCCCCGGCACCGCCCACTTTGTTGATCGGCACCAGTGGAACGGGCGCCAGATTGTGCTTATCTGCCAAACCTGAGATCAGACGGGCATACTTATCAGCGCCCCCTCCTTGCCCCGCCATAATAATAAACTCCACAGGTCTTGTTGGTTCCCATCCGTAGACGCTGATTGATGCTCCGAATAAAAACAACACAGCCAATCCTAAAGAAGCAGACGAAACCACTAGGACGGCCTTTGCTTTCATTGATTTACCCTCCTGTCTTTTTTACCTGCTAACCGAAGCGAGCAATCACGATGCCAGATGAGCCACGCAGCAGAAAAAGAAAGGCTTAGATGATAAACGAAAAATTCAGGAAGCGTCGATGTGCAAATTGTTTACACAAAAATAAGGGCGGGCGGACTTGAGGGTAAAGATAGTTCACACAGAAGCCGGTCGCCGTGCGATCAGCGCTGCGGCCGCGCCGACGGGCAGTGCGGGGTTCCCACAACGGTAAGAGTGCGGGTTAAGGTGAGCGCCGCGTTCACTCTGGCGTCCGTAGCGCGAGAAAGAGGCTGTTTTCCCCTCGGCGCACCAGAAACAGCAGGCTCTTATCCTTCGCCCGCTCGATGGCATTCTGGTAATCGGCTAAATTCCGAACAGGTTTGCGATCAACTTCCAAGATGATATCACCACGACGAAATCCCGCCTCGGCGGCAGGACTTGCGGGGTCCACCGATGAGATGATGACCCCATCAACCCGGTCCAGCCCCATGCCGCGCGCGATTTGTGGCGTGAGTTGCTGAACCGTTAGCCCGAAATCTTTTCCCTTCGATTTCGAAGCGACAACCTCTTCATCTCTCAACTCATGGATAGTTACTGAGATCGGCACCTCCTGTTTCTCGCGCAAAACTTTCAATTGGACCCTTTGGCCGACCTTCGTGCGCGCAACGAGAATGGGTAATTGACCGGCGTCCTTGATTTCTTTGCCGTCGTACTCGACGATAACATCTCCGACCGCAATGCCTGCCTTTTTGGCAGGACCATCCTCGACTACGCTGGCAACCAGCGCGCCGCGGCGCCGGTCCATGCCCAGCGAGGCTGCCAGTTCTGGCGTTACCGGCTGAATCGCCACCCCCAGCCATCCTCGGGTAACCTTCCCTTTGCTCTTAAGCTCCGGAAGCAGCTCTTTGACTCGATTGATCGGTATGGCAAAACCAATCCCCATGTTGCCTCCGCTCCGGCTGAAAATAGCGGTATTGATTCCGACCACTTCGCCACGCATGTTGATGAGCGGCCCGCCCGAGTTTCCCGGATTGATCGAAGCGTCGGTCTGAATGAAATCGTCATACGGGCCGGCGCCGATCCTCCTACCCTTGGCGCTGATAATCCCGGCAGTGATCGTGTTGTCGAGGCCGAAGGGACTCCCCAGCGCCACGACCCATTCGCCAACCTCGAGGCGATCGGAATCACCCAGAGTAGCCGCCGGCAAATCCCCTTTGACATCGATCTTGACGACGGCGATATCAGTCTTAGGATCTCTGCCGATCACCTTGCCTTGAAATTCTCTCTGATCCTGGAGCTTCACTGTGATCTTTTCGGCATTTTCAACCACATGGTGGTTCGTGAGAACGGTCCCATCGCGCTCAATGATGACGCCGGAGCCCAAGCCGCGCTGGCGAAAGGGACCCTCGAAAGGCTCTCCGAAAAACTTTCTCCAAAATTCAGCAGCAGGATCATCCTCTCCAAAAGGCGCGGGAGGATTCTGGCCCCGTGTGATTACCTGGGTCGATGAGATATTCACCACAATGGGCGCCAGCTTCTGGGCCAACGGGACAAAGCTGGGAAGCGCGGCCTGAGCGCGTCCGCCTCTATCCTGGTCCGGCGCGGGCTCCGGAGGCAGGCTGACTCCGACACCTGTCAGGATAGAAGCCAAGATAATCGCTGCAATGATTAAGGTTCCCGAAATTTTGTCAAAAATCCTTTTCATTTCGGTTATCCGCCTTTAGTGAGTAAGACGCTCAGCGAAGAATTTGGTTTACCGAAGCTGCTATTATTAACGGTCTCAGAATTGATGACATGAATCTTAAAATCTCTCCTCACCCCTCTTTTCCAAAGGTTTCCAAAGAGGGGAACTCCTCCCTTTGGCAAAGGGAGGTCGGGAGGGATTTTTAAGAAGATGTACACACTATTATAAAACCCTTGATAACTCGTCCAAGCAGTCGCATCTAATAAGGATTTACGAGGCAATTCGTATGCCAATGTTCTTTTCCGTTGAAAAAGGACGCTTGCCGTTAGCGGTGGGGTTGAAGGCCGCAAGCCTGTGTGCACATAGATTACATGCGTGCGCGGTTTGGCCGGACGTAAATGATTCACACAGGTCACGAGTAAATGCCTGAGGGAAGTTGCCTACAAAACAATCAAAGTCACCGAACCGACCGGCGCTTCAAGCCAGCGTGGGGCGGGCAACGACGCGAGCGTTTGCTGTAATCCCGTGAGCACGAAGAACAGCGGCACAAAAACGTGAGAAAGAGGAGAGACAGGCTTTAAACCACATGACTGAACGGACTGACAGTATTTCCTCACGGCATTTAGTTGCTATATTAAAAGTGGGGCAAGGGACGTGAATTATGGCGTCACTTATTGAAGACTACGCCATGATCGGGGATTGCCATACCGCCGCTCTGGTGGGACGCGACGGTTCCATTGATTGGCTATGCTTTCCACGATTTGATTCCGGAGCCTGTTTTGCAGCGCTGTTGGGAAAAGAAGATCACGGTCGCTGGCTCATCAGCCCGGCAAATAAGATCCTGCGCACCCGCCGCCGCTATCGTGAAGGCACGCTCGTCCTTGAAACCGATTATGAGACCGAAGACGGCGCCGTAACTCTGATCGATTGCATGCCGCTGCGCAATCAAGCGCCCGATCTGGTTCGCATGATCGTCGGAAAGCGGGGAAGGGTCCCCATGCGTATGCAGCTCATCATTCGCTTCGACTACGGCGCGATCGTTCCCTGGGTTCGCCGCATAGAGGGCGGCTTGCGGGCGGTCGCCGGTCCCGATACGTTGGTCTTTCAGGCCGCAGTCCCGCTTCGAAACGAGAATTTTAGAACAGAAGCCGAATTTGCCGTTTCGGAAGGCGATCGGGTTCCTTTTACTCTGACCTGGCATCCTTCGCATGAGCCAAGCCGTCCAGCTATTGACCCGGAGGACGTAATATCTGAGACCGAGAAGTGGTGGCAGGAATGGTCGAGCCGCTGCACTTATGATGGACCGTGGCGCGACGCCGTCGTACGATCGCTGATCACACTCAAAGCGCTGACCTATGCCCCAACCGGCGGCATTGTCGCCGCTCCGACGACTTCGGTTCCCGAGCGCCTCGGCGGCATGAGAAACTGGGACTACCGCTACTGCTGGCTGCGCGATGCGACCTTTACTCTTTACGCTTTTATGCTGGGCGGCTACACGCAGGAAGCTTTGGCGTGGCGGGAGTGGCTTCTCCGCGCAGTAGCCGGGAAGCCATCCCAGATCAGTATTATGTACGGGTTGGCGGGAGAGCGCAGGCTTCCGGAGCTGGAACTCCGTTGGTTGCCGGGCTATGAGAGCTCTTCGCCGGTTCGGATCGGCAACGCGGCTCATCAACAGTACCAGCTCGATGTCTACGGCGAAGTCATGGACGCGATGCATCTGGCCCGCCGAGCGGGTCTGGAGCCGGATGAAAATGCCTGGCGAGTCCAGCGCGCTCTTGTTGCATTCCTGGAGTCCGCGTGGACCGAGCCGGATGAAGGGATCTGGGAGGTGCGCGGTCCCCGACGTCATTTCACCCATTCGAAGATCATGGCGTGGGTGGCCGTAGACCGTACGGTGAAGGCAATCGAGCGCTTTGGCCTGGAGGGTCCCGGCGAACGTTGGCGCAAGCTCTGTTCGGAAATTAAAGACGAGGTCTGCAGCAAAGGCTTCGACCCGGAGCGAAACACGTTCGTGCAGTACTACGGCGGAAATGAGCTTGATGCCAGCCTTTTGATGATACCCCTGGTCGGCTTTCTGCCGCCAAACGATCCCCGGGTGCGCGGCACAGTAGAGGCGATCGAGGCTGAGTTGGTGGGTGACGGATTGGTCTCCCGATACTCTACGAAAGAAGAGGTCGACGGGCTGCCTCCCGGCGAGGGCTGTTTTCTCGCGTGCAGCTTCTGGCTGGCCGACAATTTCGTGATGCTCGGTCGCAGAGACGACGCGCTTAGATTGTTTGAACGGCTTCTCTCGCTGCGCAATGACGTCGGCCTCTTATCAGAGCAGTATCACCCTGCCAAGCTCCGGTTTTTAGGCAATTTTCCTCAGGCGTTTTCCCACGTCTCATTGATCAACACGGCATGTAATTTGTCCCGCGATGTTGGCCCGGCAGAAGACCGGCAGCGGAGCTGAATGAGTAGGGTTCCGGTCCATCATCATCGCCTCGTCGGTATCTTGAAAAATTTGGCTTGACGACAGGAAATTTCCACAATTCCTCCAGCGCACAAGGCAAAACCCTACAGTGAGATACTGTCACTGCCTAAAATCCACTCCGGCGGTCCTACGGCTTATCCGAATAAAACCCGACGGCAATAACCGCTAGCCTGAAAATCGAGCCGCCGGCATGAAGGGCTTCCAACTCGCAGAATTGCAGAGCTGGCATGGGAGTTGCTCTCTTATAGGCCTAGGCGGACCCATGAAAACAGATGTGCAAAGCGCTGCAAGAAGAGGCAGAAGGAGCATCAAGCTCTTCAAAGTAAGAGGGATCCAAATCAACCTCGATTTTTCGTGGTTTATAGTTTTTGCTCTGGTCCTCTGGAGTCTTTCGGCGGGATACCTTCCGCACGTGTTTCCGGGCTCGAGCCGCCCGATCTACTGGACGGCAGGTCTCTTTGCAACGCTGCTGTTCTTTTTCTCCATCATCGCCCATGAGCTTTGCCACTCCATGATGGCATTACGCCTGGGCATCAAGATACCTGAAATCAATCTCTTTATTTTTGGCGGTGTGGCTCGCCTTTCGGAAGAAGCCGCGAACCCGAAGGACGAATTCAAGATTGCCGCGGTCGGGCCATTGTCCAGTTTCGCCTTAGCGGCGGTCTTTTGGGGAATTCGGAATGTCGTAGAAGCCGGTCCGGCAATCATCGTCGAAGTTTTTGGCTATCTGGCGTGGGCAAATTTTGCGCTCGCAGTGTTCAATCTTATACCAGGATTCCCGCTCGATGGCGGACGAATCTTCAGGGCGCTGTGGTGGTGGAAGAGTGGCTCTATGGCGCGCGCGACGAAGATTGCGTCCGATATCGGGAAAGGATTTGCCATCGCGCTGATGGTTCTGGGCGGACTACAGATGTTATCAGGGGCTGTCATCGGCGGGGTGTGGCTGATCTTCATCGGAATGTTTTTGAAAGGGATGGCTGAAGTCAGTTACCAGGAGATAGCGATTAGACAATCCCTGGAGGGTATGCGGGTTCGGGACATCATGATCAAAGACGTTGTTACCGCCCCGTCCGATCTGCCGCTCAAGCGGCTTATCTCCGACTACTTTCTGCGCTACGGCTTCCGAGGTTTCCCGGTAACGGACGACGGAAGGGTCTTGGGTTTGGTGTCGCTTGGCAACATAAAGGATCTTTCTGAGGAGGAGCAACGGACCAAGACGGTGGGACAAGCGATGACGCCTGTTACACCGGAGTTGATCATTCCACCCGAAACACAGGTCACTGAGGCTCTCAAGCAGATGGCGCAGGAAAACACGGGAAGGCTTTTGGTCATGGATAAAGACCGAATGATTGGAATGATCACGCAAACGGGCCTGCTCCGTCTGTTGGAGATGAAACGCGCTTTGGAGACCTAAGGATTTCTGCGCGTGAATGCAGGCTTCTTGCAGCCAGCTCTCAGCATTGCAGGGAATACCCTTCAGGTTAGTTCCTGACCTTATATCCTCTAGTTGCGGTTTAGACCTCAAAGACTTAAGCGTTTTTGTCTCGGCTTCTGGCATAAGGATTGCGGACTCGCGTTCGATTGGGGTGAGCTTATAAGGAGAGGAGATGAGTTCGCAGTCCGGTGCCTGGTATCCAGGCGCCAGCCCTAGTCGTTCGGGGAGAGGAGGATCCCCTGGTTCCTCAATCCTGGGCGGACGGCGCAGCCCACACGTTAAATTATTCGGCGCCTGATGAATTCACGGCGGCGATACGAGGCTTTCTGGAGCTCTAATGGCTGACTCAAACGGCGCTTCATATCTCGCCGACTTTGATTCGGCGACGGCCATGTTGCGGGCTCTTTCGAACTACCTTCGCGGGGCGGATTTTCCGCTTCTCGGAGCGATGCCGAGGACGAGAGCTCCGTTGATGAAAATTGCCGCCAGCGTTGTGAATCAAATGCCGAAAACACTGCGCGAGCAGGTCTATATCTGGAGCGGAAGGCTCGAAGCCATCAGCCCGCGAAAACTTCGCGACGTCAACACGGCTCAGATTGCTGAATGGGTAACGAGAGTATACCCGAACCGCCGCTACCCGGCTGTGGCCGTCGGCTCTTCGAACGGGGCCGCAGTGCATCTCTGGGCGGCCCTGGGCATTCCGTGGTTGCCGCAAACGTTTCTGATTCCGGTTGCCCGTACGGGGGTCCATCCCGATGAGCCTGTCGATGACGCCAATTGGGCCAGGCAACCTGCGGAGATCTTGCTGGAGCGCAATCCGGACATTCAGCTTCATCACATGAACGATCCCAATCAAGATCGTTTGATGATTCAACGCATGAGCTACTTCCGAATCAAGCAGCGGAGAGTTACCGTCCAGCCACGAGAGTTTTATCAGCGCGGCGCTGGAGCCGGGAGGCACAATCTTTGTTGTGGAATGCCGGATTCAGTGGCCCACGACCCGATTTGGCCCCCGCCCGTTGGAGGCGCTACGGTTAACGAATACCTGAGCGGCGGCAAGCGCGTCGAAGAGTACCTGGCGCGCTATGGCTCGCACCGTCGCCGATGGCTGCCGCCTGAACCTGATGGAGAAAGCCCGGAGGCCGAGTGGGGATTCGAGCCTGCGCTCCGGGAGGATCTGATCTCGTTCGCAGACCGCAACGGCTTTCGGGTAAGGCGAATTCTTTTCGACGATCCCGAGCAGATGAGTCCTCTGGTCGCGGACCTTTATGCCTGGTGGAACAGGAAGGATATTACCGACGAACGGCTGCTCGTGGACTCTTTCATTCTCATGGAGCCCTTCTGGACGGCTCGCACCGGCTCGATCCCGTTTTGGATGATGTTCAACAAAGAGCCATCCGCGAGCGCGCTTCACAATTACCTCCGGGAACGGGATGCGATGGATGAAATCTATCTCATGCTCTTTTCTCATGGCGTAGACTCGGTCGGCCTCGTCCCTATCGATCAATGGCGCCGGATTCTCAAGGTCGCGCGAAAGAAGAGTGCCTTTATAGGCGTGGACGAAAGAGCTTACCCGCGCGACTTCGCGGTGTTTGTCCGTTACCACGCCGACCTGCCGCGCAAAATAGCGGCGCGTTATCCTTTGCCCGCTCCGCTTTCGCTCCGAGAGTTGGACGAGTTCGTCAATGAGACGTCGGGACGTTACCAGGTGGAATGGCAGTAAGTGAGCGCGACAGCGGAGCATGCAAAAGAGGTGAGAAAGGAAGAAAGGGGCGGAAAATGAAGGAGAGAAACAAAAAGATGGTGGATGCTCTGGCTGAAGAGCTCCAAAGAAGGCGGCTCGCCATTGTCGGCGAGGTAGACCAAACGGAAGGAGATTTGAAGAGTATCACCCAGGAGCGCGAGCCCGAAATGGAAGAAGATGCTCAAAAGGAGCGGATCGCCACGATTCTGGAGCGCCTGAACGATAGGGAGCGAGCGGA
This sequence comes from Deltaproteobacteria bacterium, assembly GCA_016210115.1. Classification (GTDB taxonomy): domain Bacteria; phylum Desulfobacterota; class Binatia; order UBA9968; family UBA9968; genus JACQUW01. The sequence goes on from JACQUW010000100.1 coordinate 9,132, forward strand.
ACTCGAAGAAATCGATGTGGCTCTCCAGCGAATCGTCAGGGGCACTTACGGAAAATGCGAATCATGCGGAAACCCAATCGCGCTGGAGCGGCTCCAAGCCCTTCCGACAACCCGGCTCTGCATTCAGTGCGCCCGCGCCCGCGAGGGGCTGGAAACCGGCGAGGCAGAGGAGGAGGCGAGCGAAAGCCCGATGCCGCCGGATTTGAGTATGCTCGACAACGATGAACTGGAGGCGGCGCTTTATGAGATCGTCCGGAATGCCGGCACCATTGACATGGAGGAGCTCGAGATTTCCGCCCGCGATGGTGTGATTTACCTGGAAGGCGCGATCCCCAGCGAGAAACAGCACCAGATCCTGACGCAGTTGCTCCAGGACGTGGGGGGAATTCAGGATCTCGTCGATCATCTGGAGATTCGGAGAATTGCCTGGGAGCGCACCGATCGCTCCAGAGCAGAGTCGGCGGAGGAGCAGCCCCCGTCCGAGGAGACCGAGACCGAAGATGTCGTCAGAAGCATCCAGGAAGGTACTCCGTATAGCCCGCCACTGAGCCCTATTCCGGATGAAGAACAGGAGTAATTGCTTCAGCCTCGGGCGCAACGTTTCAGGCCGAGGCTTGCGCGTTCAAGGGTGACCCTTCCAGAATATTCCCCCATTGATTAGAAACGCCATTGCAGTATTCTAGAATAAATTTCACCTCCTGGTCGGAACAATGAATCTGCATGAGCTGTCGATTGAAGAAATTCGGAAGCGATTCCTACAGGGAAATGAGTCCGTAACGGCCCGGTCTTTAAACACGCTGCGGCGGGATGCACGGGACGGGGTGCGAAAGCTTTACGCGTTGGTAAAAAAACGCTACGAGAAGGAGCGGGCGGAGCGCTTGCGTGTTCAGAATATGCTGAACTTCGAGCGCGTGCTCTGGAAGTCGGGCCTCAGGTCGGTTGCTGGAGTGGATGAAGTCGGATTGGGGCCGCTCGCCGGCCCTGTGGTCGCCGCGGCGGTCGTCTTTCCGCCGGGAACCGAGCTTCCCGGAATAGACGATTCGAAGCGGCTGGACTCCGACCAACGATCGAAAATGGAGATAGCCATCCGGGAGTCTGCAACAGCGCTCGGCATCGGCTTAGCCGAAGTGGACGAGATCGACAGGATCAATATCTATCAAGCGGCGCTTGTCGCGATGCGCCGCGCCGTCGAAGCGCTTCCCGTGGTCCCCGAACATGTTCTTACGGATGCGCGGAGCATCCCCGGCCTTTCCATACCGCAGAACGCGTTCTGCAAAGGTGATGGGATTAACTTTTCCATTGCCGCCGCATCCATCATCGCTAAAACTCACCGTGATCGGCTTATGGACGAATTGGGCGGAAAATATCCGGGTTACGGCTTCGCTCAGCACAAGGGTTATAGTACTCCCGAGCACCAGAACGCGATACGGGCGCTTGGGCCGTGTCCGGCGCATCGGATATCTTTTCCTTTCATCAGAGAGCTTTGCGGCGAGTTCTCGGAGCTATTTTACGCTCTTAAACAAAGCCTCCAAACAGTGGATTCCGCCCCGGCGCTGCGTTCCTTCGAGACGGAGCTGAAAGAGCGCTGGTCGGATCTGAGCGAAAACGAACAGCGGAAGATCCGGTTGATGATCTCGCGGCGCTGGAAGACGATCTGAATAATCGCGGTGCGGCTCTTCCTCTTTCATCCAAGGTCCTTCAAAACCCTCCGGGCTGCAAAATAACCGCACATTCCGTGGACCCCTCCACCCGGCGGCGTCGATGCCGAGCAGAGGTATAAACCCTTAACCGGTGTCGAGTAGAGCCTCGCAGTGGGGCGGAAAAAGAACTGCCCGGGAGTGGCCGCCCCTCCATTGATATCGCCGCCAACGAGATTCGCGTTATGTTGTTCTAGATCCGCAGGCGAATGGATCGTCCGTGAAAGCACGCGGTCACGGAACCCGGGGGCGAAACGCTCGATCTGAGTTTCAATTCTTTCAGTCATATCCTGCGGTGAGTTATGAGGCACATGACAATAGGCCCAGGCCGTGTGCTTTCCGCCCGGAGCGCGCGCGGGATCGAAAAGCGACGGCTGCGAGATCAGCACGAACGGCTTCTCACAAACAGAGCCCTCCCAAGCAACTCGCTCGGAGAGCGCAATCTCTTCCAATGTTCCGCCTAAGTGTACGGTGCCGGCGAGATTGCAAGCTTCGCTCTTCCAGGGAATCGGGCCGCTCAAAGCCCAATCAACCTTAAAGGCGCCCATCCCGTACCGGTACGATTCGAGACTGCGCCGGAATCGCGCCGGCAGGCGGTCGGCCCCGATCTTCAGGAGCTGCCGCGGGGTAACGTCGCAAAGAATTGCCCGGGCATTGGGAAGATCGTCGAGCGATTCGATGCGTCGTTGAGTTGCGATCTCGCCGCCCAGGGTTCGCAGATGTAGCACTAAAGCATCGGCAATTTTTTGCGCTCCGCCCGCCGGAAAAGGCCAGCCAACAGCATGGCCGGCAGCTCCCAGCACCACACCAAATGCGGCGGTCATCGGGTATTCCAGGGGAAGCATCGAATGCGCGGCGAGGCCTCCAAAAAGAGCCCGCGCCCGCGCCGTCTTAAAAGAACTTTCGGCGAGCTTGCGAGATGACCTGAACGCGTTAAGAGCAAAAATCAGAAGACCGACAGGATCAGACGGAAGACGGGCCGGTCCCAAAAGATCAGAAATCAGATGTTCCCAATTTCGAACCGCGGAACCTAACAACCGGCGGTAGGCTTTGCCGTCTTCGGCCAGGTGCGCGCCCGTCTTCTCGAAAGAGCGCTCGAGCAGGACGGCCGACCCATCGTCTAGCGGATGCGCCAGAGGCACCGGCGGCTGAATCCATTTTAAGCCGTAGCGCGAGAGAGGAAGCTTGCGAAAGAAGGGAGAAGAAAGAGCCAGCGGGTGAACGGCTGAGCAGAGATCGTGAACGAAGCCGGGCAACGTAAGCTCGGCGGAGCGCGCCCCACCACCATAAGTGGGCTCCGCCTCGTAAACGATCACTGACCAGCCGGCTTCCGCAAGGACAATGGCGGCGGCGAGGCCATTGGGACCAGAGCCGATGACAACGGCGTCGTAACGTGCGGACGGCATTTTTTTGTCTCGAAGACGGCGTCGCGCCGCGCGGAGGGCTCAGCGCGCGGGAAAATACGGCGCGAGATACGGATCGGGGATCATCGCCAGGAGAGTGAGAGCATTCTTTATGGCGTAACCCTCGGCATCATTATTGAAGTAAATGTAGACGTCCTTTCCCTTCTTCGCCACGTTGATGATGAATTCGGCATCTTTGGCAAGCTGTTCATCGGAATAACACGATGCATATTGAGCCGTAGCCCCGTGACGGCGGATATAGCAAAACGGGCCCACCAGAGGAATTTCCTTTTCAAACTTCGGCGCATCGGCAAGACAGACCGTCCAGCCGGCCGCCTCAATGAGCCGATAAATCTCCTCCGTGAGCCAGCTCTCATGCCGGAATTCGAGCGCCACCCTAAGTCCTTTTTTCCTCGAAAGCGCGCGCTGCAAACCCTTGAGCCTTTGCGGATCGGCTTTCATCTGCGGCGGCAGCTGAAAAAGAATCGGCCCGCGCTTATTTCCGAGCCGGGAAAGAGCGGCCATAAAACGGCTCACGCTCTCCTCCGGGTCCTTGAGCTTTTTCATGTGCGTAATGAAGCGGCTCGCCTTGGTGGCAAATATGAAGCTGGCGGGAACGGTTTTGGCCCAATCACCAAACGTCTCAGGGGAGGGAAGCCGATAAAACGTATTGTTGAGCTCTACGGTGCCGAATTGCCCGGCATAGAACAAAAGCCAATCTTTTTGGCCAAGGCCTTTCGGATAAAAGCGACCGTTAGCCCAGTGTTTATAATTCCAGCCGCTCGTGCCGATAAAAACGCTGCTTTTCATCTTCGCTTTCTTATTATCATTTGATAACCGCAACCAAAAGAACGGTCCTACCCCACATTATTCATCGATACAGGACGAGGCAGCACATACTGTAGACCGAGGTGCGAGTGTTTATGAGAGAGAGCACAGGCCTGTCATGAGCGGAGGTCGAAAGGGACGTGCAGCTTCAAACATTTTGCTCTTCGGGTTCCGGGAGAATCCAAGCGGGGTGAGAGTATCCTGCCAGGCGATTTTCCGGCGGCGCATCCCACCGTTGGCCAAGCCCGGGTTCTCATCAAACCGGCTCCCATCAAACCAACGCGATGGTTTCAGACGTGAAACCCGATGCCGTGATCTCGGCTGACGGCACCCTTAAGACAATTCGGCACCACGGCCTTGGGCACACAGCCATGTCGTTAGTAAAGAGGGTAGGTTTCTCCTTGATACCACTCGCTCCCCTTTTTCTTGAATTCAGGAAATGCAACGTTGCCTTTACTTTCGATTAACAACGCCGCCTTGTCGCGAGGGTGTTCGCAGTGCCAAGGTCAATGGCAAGATCGTTGGAAAAGAGACCGAAAGCGGAATTGAGCATTTCAAGTTCTTCTTTAAGCCGTCGCAAGCAACAGATTGCTCGCAAGCTCAATGCTCACCAGAGCTGCTGACCCTCCGTTAAGACCACGATGCTTGAACCATGACGCGGCCCTTTCGTCGCTGGATCCGGAATGAGGTATCGGGTGCGACAAGCGCGCTGCTACAAGCGGCGGCGGCATTGAAGGGGCACTTACGACACTTGGCGGGATTCCTCGTTGGTATGGGGTCACGGTTGCCAAGCCAGTATTTAAGAGACCATCGCAGGGCCTTTTCCGCTGCGGACTCCTGGTACCTGTAGAAGTGCAGCGCACGCGTGTCGTCTTCCATCGTTAGGGGTTCCCTTTTTGTCATTGCGTGCTGCTTCATCTTTTTCCGCGCTCTAATCCATTTTGCTTTAACCTCCTCCAGACACCCAAGCTCAGTGATCATTTCAAGCTTTGAAGTTCTGGAATTGGTCGCGCTGACGTGCGGTACGACGCAGACCGCGCATACCAGGCCCGTCACGTCATAGCCGTTGCGCTGCAAGAGCCATCCGTAAAGCTGCGCCTGGATATATCGATCGGGGAACGGGTTGGGCCTTCGTGAGAATTTGAACTCCACAACAAGCAGGCATTGCCACCCACGGAATTCGACCAGGTCCGGGACACCAACTATGTGTATGCCATCGAACGTCGCTTCGAATCGACTCTCTTGAAGCGAAACACGCCTCTTCTGCCTCAGAACCTGCTCAAACTCCTTGCTCGTTATGGGCACGGCATCTCGGCTAAGCTCTTCGTGGCCCTTCGTCCCGGATTCGAGGTCAATGGACTGGATTTTGACCTCGGGATGTTGGATTGACAAGTCCGTCTTCTTCTCGCAATACCACTGGCTCGAGAGAGTCGAAACTCCGACTCCGAGACGCCCATGTGCCAGTTCCTTTCGCTCGATGGCGCGGGACGTGCCCTCCGTCCCTGTGTCCTGTGCGGGGAGCTCCCATGTATTATCGAGCTGCTCTCGAGGCTTAGCTTGGTTGCTACTGATCGTCGTAGTCATTCAATGCCTTTTCAAAACACCCTGAGATGGCCGCACATAGATAAGCCGATCCCTATCGGAACAAATCCGATGCCCTCCCGGTCGGGAGATCGTCGTCGGAAGAGACTTTGCAAGTTGGAATTCAGGAACGCCTCGATCTGCGTCTTAAGGAATCTTGATTCACTCATGGCTTCCATCTCGCCGCGAGTCCTGCCTTCTCCACCCAGAGCGCAAGTAATTAAATGCGACTGCAATAACACCAGCCGATAGAATCGCAGCTACTCCGAGCACTGTCTCCGTGAATTCCCCAGGAGAGTGATCAACTAAGGCTCTGTAAAGAATTTCGATGAAGATGAGCACCCCTGAAAGAAAAAGGAGGCTTTTTGTCCCTTGCCAAAATTTCCGCATGCTCCTACTCTCTGCTTCGCTTCTTCTTGAAGTTCTTAGCCAGTCGCTCGAACCATGTCGGTGGCTCGTAACTTACTATCCAGAGGCCACCATCTGGACTCTTAATTTCAACTTCGAAAGGTATGTTGCCATGCTTGCTGTCCACTTCGGCGCGAATCAACGGGATCTGATCCCAAGTAAAGTTTTTGATTGGTTCAAGTGCTTTTCCGAAAATGGGGCCTAAACCCAGATCAAGCTTTACGGCAGCTTCCAAGTTCGAGGGAGGTTTTTGTGGTGCGACTGGTGGTATTTCAACAGAAGCTTTCCGGGCAGCCCAGGCATTGGTCAATTTAAACCTATCGAGGTCTGCCTTCAGGAACAGCAGTGTGTTGCCCGCTCTTTTGTATGGCCTTAGCACCCCTTGAGAGACTAAACGACGAATCGAGACCCGGTGGTAATCCAGATAAACTGCTGCCTCTTCGGCGGTGAGAAGCTTCTCGCCCGTGATTGGATCGTAGAGGTGCGCGAACATCGAGGCGGACATTATGTTACAGATTTGTAACAGATGGTCCAAGTTTGTCAAGCCCCGATTCTTGGCGGGGTGCAAGCTTGACGGATAGTAAACGATTTGTTTACGATAGAAAATGATCAAATCCTTTCGCTGCCCTGAGACTGAGCGGGTCTTCAAGCGCCAGTTCGCGCGTAAGTTCCCGCACAATATACAGCAGCGGGCATTCATGAAGCTCAACGCGATCGACGCAGCTGTTAAGCTAGAGGATCTGCGTCTACCGCCCTCAAACCGCTTAGAAGCCCTGACGGGTGATCGGAAAGGACAGTACAGCATCCCAATCAATCACCAATGGCGGATCTGCTTCGTATGGCGAGAGGGGCACGCGGAACAAGTGGAAATTGTGGATTATCATTGAGGAGGAAAAATGGCCAAAGCGCGCATCGCTCCGGTGCATCCGGGCGTGTATCTAAAGGAGTTACTCGAAGAGTTGGGACTATCCCAATACCGGCTGGCGCAGGACCTTGGGGTGCCTGCCATGCGCATTAGTCACGTAGTTCGTGGGAAGCGGCCGGTTACCGCAGAGCTTGCATTGCGGCTTGGTCGCTACTTTGGGCAAAGCCCGCGTTACTGGCTCAACTTGCAGAGCCGGTACGATATGGACGCGGCTGAAGATGAACTGGGTAAACGGGTGGTACGGGAAGTACGCCCGTTCAAAGCCGTAGCGTAAGAGCCATCACGCTTGTGCGGCCAAGACTGGTTCCTCTCACCCCCTGTTAAAAAACGACAGCGCACTTATATTCTCGCGGGCCACCTCACAAACGAGAGCTAGAATTTGAAATTCCATTCCGCTCTCCCGTAGCGTTCGTTTACCAGCTCGTCGATTATTGTTTCAGGAAGATCCTCTAAAGGATCCGCGGCGTTCCAGGTCTTTTTTAGGGCCTCCTTGATTGTTGATGAGGGAATCCGGAGATTAATGAGGAAATCGCTGTGAGACCTCATTTCGCGGTACGGAGGCTGCTTTCCCGGGACCGGGAGAAATTTTTCCATTGAGGAAACGTCGAAATCGAGCAGGAAAGTCCCATGATAGAGCAAACAGTGGCGCCGCCGATACTGGGCATTTCCGGAAAATTTTCGCGTCCCCAATGCGAGATCGGTCACGCCCTGAATGGAGACGGTCGTACGCAGCCCCCGCTCCAGCGTCGCTTTGTGCCGGGCCATAATGGACTCGTTGGTTTCCGAGATATTCCTCGAAGGACCCGAATCGGAGATTTTCAAAACCAGCGAATAGTTAAGACAGCCCGGCCCCTGGAGAACCGCTCCGCCACCGCTGCAGCGTCGAAGGACGGGGATATTTTCAGCCTTGCAGCGATCGAGATTAACTTCCTCATTTATTCTACCGGAGTATCCAATGACGGCGAAGTGGATGGGAGACTCCCAGAACCTCAGGATTTCATCTTCATGACCCCGTTCGCACATCTCCAGCAGCGCCTCGTCGCAAGCGAGATTATGCTCCGGAAGTAAAAGTGTGCGATCGATGAATTTCACAAACAAATGGAATATACTATAGTTTTGATGAGGATTTGCCGGGAATCAGCCTACTGGCGTCAAAATTAGATCCACGGGAGAAACGACGTGAAAGCTGAAAAAGACAACCAGCAACCGAGTTCTAACGAGAGCTCATCCGCTCCGGCAAAACGACCGGAAGCCGGCGAGACCGAGCGCTGGTTCGATTCACTCGAATACATTCTGGAATACGTCCTGAAGGGAAAGGAATCGGAACGGGCCTCTATTCTTTTCGACAGGCTCAGCACGAGGCTGCGCGAATCGGGCATCAATGTTTCCCCTGTCGTCACGACGCCTTATGTCAACACGATTCCGGCCGAGGAAGAACCCACCTACCCGGGAAACCGCGAGATTGAAAGGCGCATCAAGAGTTACGTTCGCTGGAACGCGATGGCGATGGTGGTCAAGGCGAACCGCATTCATCACGGGATCGGCGGGCATATCTCCACCTATGCCTCCTGCGCGACGCTCTACGAAGTCGGATTCAACCACTTCTTCAGGGGCGGAGAGAATGGGACCCCCGCCGATATGGTTTACTTTCAGGGTCACGCCTCTCCGGGAAATTACGCCAGGGCATACCTGGAGTGGCGCCTCGAAGCCAGGTATTTGCACCGTTTTCGGCAGGAACTTGCCGAGGGAGGGGGGCTCCCCTCTTACCCTCATCCCTACCTCTTGCCTGAATTCTGGCAGTTCCCTACCGTGTCGATGGGGTTAGCCCCTATCATGTCCATCTACCAGGCCCGCTTCAACAGATACTTGAAGGCGCGGGGATTTCTCAACGGCGAGGAGCCGAGGATTTGGTCCTTCGTGGGCGATGGCGAAATGGATGAGCCGGAGGCCTCCGGCGCTCTAACGCTCGCGGCGCGGGAGAACCTCGACAACCTGATCTGGGTGGTGAATTGCAACCTCCAGAGGCTTGACGGGCCGGTCAGGGGCAACGGCAAGATCATTCAAGAGCTCGAGACTTTGTTTAGAGGGTCGGGTTGGAACGTGATCAAAGTGATTTGGGGTTCGGATTGGGATCCTCTTCTCAGAATGGACCATAAAGGGCTTCTGGTGAAGCGAATGGAGGAGGCGGTGGACGGGGACTATCAAAAGTATTCTGTAGAACCCGGCAGCTACACGAGAAGACACTTTTTCGGCAAATATCCCGAGTTGCTCGAAATGGTCAATCACCTGACCGATGAACAGATCCATAAGTTGCTCCGCGGCGGACATGATCCGCAAAAGGTTTACGCGGCCTACAAGGCTGCCGCGGAACATAAGGGTTCTCCGACCGTCATTCTCGCGAAGACGGTGAAAGGCTATGGACTCGGCGAGACGGGAGAAGGCAGAAACGTAACCCACCAGCAAAAGGTGCTCAACGAGAAGGAACTCAGAGAATTTCGCGCCCGGTTCGGCGTCCCGTTGCCCGATGAAGAAGTGGTGGAGACTCCGTTCTACCGTCCGGCCAAAGACAGCGTCGAAACGAAATACCTGCTCGAGCGGAGAAAAAGCCTGGGCGGCTTTATACCGAAGCGCAAAGTCAAAGCGCGTCCCATGACGGTTCCCGGTCTCGACTATTACGCGGAGTTTCTTAAAGAATCGGGCTCCCACGAGATCGCCACGACTATGGCTTTTGTCCGGATTCTCAACAAGCTGCTCCGGCACGAGAAAATCGGCAGGCAAATCGTTCCCATTATTCCCGATGAGGCGAGGACCTTCGGCCTTGATGCGCTCTTCCGCCAGTTTGGAATCTACTCATCCAAAGGACAGCTTTACGAGCCGGTGGACCGGGAAAGCCTTCTCTACTATCGCGAGGCGAAAGACGGGCAGATTCTCGAAGAGGGAATTACCGAGGCGGGATCGATGTCATCCTTTATCGCGGCGGGGACGGCTTACGTCAATCATGGCATCAACATGATACCGTTTTATATGTATTACGCCATGTTCGGCTTTCAGCGAATCGGCGACCTGATCTGGGCAGCCGGCGATATCAAAGCTAAAGGTTTCCTATTGGGAGCGACAGCCGGCCGCACAACGTTGAACGGCGAGGGGCTTCAGCATCAGGATGGCCATAGCCACATCCTGGCGAGCACGGTTCCTACTTTATTGACCTACGATCCGGCCTTTGGTTACGAAGTCGCCGTCATCGTCCGGGACGGGATGCGACGCATGTACCAGGAGGGCGAGGAAATTTTCTACTACCTGACGCTTTACAATGAAAATTATCCCATGCCGGCGATGCCCGAGGGGGCTGAGGCCGGCATCCTGAAAGGCCTGTACAAATTCAGGAAAGGGGAGTCAAAGAAGAAACACAAGGCCCATATTTTCGGCAGCGGTCCGATCTTGAGAGAGGCTCTGAAGGCTCAAGAAATTCTGGCGGGATATGATGTCTCGGCGGACGTATGGAGCGCTACGAGTTATAAGATGCTGAGAAATGACGCGCTCCGCGCCAGCAGATGGAACATGCTTCATCCCGATGCGAAGCCGAAGAAATCCTATTTGGAAAACCTTTTGCAAAAGGAGCGCGGTGTTTTTGTGGCCGTTTCCGATTATATGAAGATCGTCCCGGATCAGATCGCGCCATGGGTCCCTGGGGGGCTGTTCACGCTCGGAACGGATGGCTTCGGCCGCAGCGATACTCGCTCCAGGCTCAGGCGCTATTTTGAGGTGGACGCGGAATTAACGGCGATCGGCACGCTGTATGCCCTCTCCGTAAAACAGGCTGTGAAGCCTAAAACTGTCCTGGCCGCGATCAAAGATCTTGCCGTGGATCCGGAGAAAAGCTACCCGTTTATCGCCTGAAAAGCCGCCAAAACCATCATGGATATTAGAGTTCCTCGATTGGCAGAAGGAGTTGACTCCGCGACGGTCGTCAACATCCTCGTTTCACAAGGCGATCAAATCCAGCAAGACCAGACGATCATGGAGCTGGAAACTGAAAAAGCGGTCGGTCCGATTCCCTCCCCCGGTTCCGGCACCGTCGCCAAGATTCACGTTAAGGAAGGGGATAAGGTCACCGTAGGACAGCTTCTCATTTCTCTCTCCGAGGCTAACGCACAAAAAGCAACCGCGGCGGAGAAACCCGCGGCAGCCAAACGACCGGCCATCCTCCGGCCGCCGGAAGCAGAAGCCCCTTCAGCGGAAGCCTACAGATATGAATCCAAGAGCGGTTATCCGCCTCCCGCATCTCTCTCTCTGCGAAAGATGGCCGGCCAACTGGGGATCGATTTAACCCGGGTGAAGGGCAGCGAGAAGGGTGGAAGAATCGCGCTGGAAGATGTAAGGGCCTATATCCAGCGGCTCCAACAATTAGCCTTCGAAGGCGCCGCTGCCCCCGAGAGACCGGCTCCGAAAAGCATTGACTTCAGCCGCTGGGGGCCAGTTAAACAAACCCCGATGTCGGCTCTCCGGCGCACCGTGGACGAGAAGATGGTCGAATCGTGGACCTCTATCCCGCACGTTACCCAATTTGACGAAGCCGACATCAGTTCCCTCCTGGCGTTGAGGAAAAAGTATTCGCCGCTGTATGAAAAAACCGGTGCCCGGCTGACCCTGACCTCCTTTGCTTTGAAAGCCGTCGTCACCGCGCTAAAAAAGTTTCCGATCTTCAACTCCAGCGTGGACGAAGCGGCACAGCAGATCATCTACAAAGAGTACTTCCATATCGGAGTTGCCGTTGATACGGAATCAGGACTGATCGTTCCCGTCCTCCGAGACGTCGATAAGAAGAATCTAATGGAGTTGTCCCTGGAACTGTCGACGCTTGCGGAAAAGAGCAGGCAAAGAAAGATCTCGCTGGAAGAGCTCCAGGGGGGCACGTTTACTATTTCGAATCTCGGCGGGATCGGCGGCGCTCATTTCACTCCGATTATCTACAAACCGCAGGTATCGGTCATCGCGATGGGCCGCGGTTTGGCGAAACCGGTTGTCAGAGGCGAGCGAGTGGAGATTCGGACGATGCTTCCACTGGGACTCTCCTACGATCACCGGGTGATCGATGGAGCGGATGGCGCAAGATTTATCCGGGAGCTCGTTGTGGCGCTGGAGAATTTTCCGGAAGAGGCATTGAAACCATAAATGGAACTCTTAAAGACCGAAATCCTGGTTCTGGGCGCCGGCCCGGGAGGCTATGCCGCCGCGTTTTATGCCGCGGATAAAGGGAAAAAAGTTGTGCTTGTCGAGCAAGCGAAGCGGCTCGGTGGGGTTTGCCTGAACCATGGCTGCATCCCCTCAAAGGCTTTGATACATGCAACCCAATTGATCCATGAAGCCAGGGAATCCAAGACCAGGGGAATCAGCTTTGGCGAGCCGGTGGTCGATCTGGAGAAGCTGCGCGCCTGGAAAGATTCTATCGTTGAGCGGCTCGCTCAAGGCCTAAGCGGCCTCGGCAGTAAGAGAGCCATCGAGGTGTTGCATGGGCGAGGTCATTTTGAGGACTCCGCCACTTTGAGGATCGAGACGGTGGAAGGGCAAAAATTCATTAATTACGAAAACGCGATCATCGCGGTCGGCTCCACAGCCGCTCTCCCTTCCGCATTCAATCTCGGAAACAAACGCGTCATGACTTCGACCGAGGCGCTGGAATTGGAAGAGATCCCGGCAAAACTTTTGGTCGTGGGGGGCGGTTATATCGGGATGGAGCTGGGGACCGTGTATGCCAATCTCGGAAGTCAGGTGACCGTGGTTGAGGCGCTGGGCAGCATTCTTCTCGGGGTGGATCCCGACCTGACTAGGCACGTGAGCCGGCGCGCGGAGAAGCTCTTCAAAGAAGTGCGCCTCAACGTGAAGGTCCTGAAGATGGCAACCAGCGGCAAACAGATCAAAGTGAGCGTAGAAACCGACGGGCAACAGAGAGAAGAGCTCTACGATCGAGTTTTGGTGAGCGTCGGCCGGGTCCCAAACTACCGGCATTTAGGACTGGAAAACACGAAAGTCACCACTGATGAGAATGGGTTCATCAAGTGCGACCCCCAGCAGCAGACAACGGATCCCGCGATTTATGCCATTGGCGACGTCAATGGCGGGCCATTGCTCGCTCACAGGGCCAGCAAGGAGGCGCGCATTGCCGTGGAGGCGATCACAGGCGAGTCGAACGCGCCGGAACATATCGTCACTCCCGCAGTGGTTTTCACGGATCCCGAGGTTGCGTGGTGCGGTTTGACCGAGACGGAGGCGAAGGAGAAAGGAACAAAAATTGAGGTGGCAAGATTTCCCTGGAGCGCTTCGGGAAGGGCCATGACTCTGGATCGAACAGACGGCGTGACGAAGCTCATCCTGGAGCCGGAAACGGAACGCGTTCTCGGCGTCGGGATCACCGGCTATGGGGCTGGTGAGCTGATCAGCGAAGGAGTCCTGGCAGTCGAGATGGGAGCTACCGCGAAAGACATTGCTGAATGCATCCACCCCCACCCGACTCTATCGGAGACACTCATGGAATGCGCTGAGATGTTTTACGGCACGGCGACCCATGCCATGAGCCGGAAAAAAGAACCCAGGCTCTAGCTCGATCATCGAAGCTGCACGTTGTTATGCGCTCTCCTTTCAAGACTCACCGCTTGGGTTACACACTCTCTTAGTCGTCCCTCGGTCTGTGGAATAATGCGGCCAGTATTCCATCAGCGTGATTTTAAAGAGCGCTCCACCTCTCGCCGGGCTGCCTTTCTCTTGAGCGTCTCCCTTTTGTCGTAAAGCTTTTTGCCACGCGCCAAGCCAAGTTCGACCTTCGCCTTCCCGTTTTTGAAGTAAAGCTTCAACGGAATCAACGTCAATCCACGCTCCGCGACTTTACCGGAGAGACGGCGGATCTCCTGCTTGTGCAGCAGGAGCTTTCGCGTTCGGGTCGGATCATGGTTGAACTGATGGGCGGCTGTGTAGGGGCTGATGTGGGTGTTAAGTAGAAACGCTTCTCCGCGAATGATGCGGGCGTAACTGTCTTTAAGGTTGGCTTTGCCTTCTCTTAGAGACTTCACCTCGCTGCCGGTAAGCACCAGACCCGCCTCGTAAGTCTCGTCGATAAAGTAGTCGTGGCGGGCCTTGCGGTTTACGCAAACGGCTTTTTCCTCTCGAGCAGACATGGTTCTCGTGTCACTCAGCCGCGCTTCAATCTCGTGCGCTGTTCCGGGGCAATCATCCCTCCGGACACGATGAGCTTAAAAGCCTCCTCCGCCGTCATCTCAAGCGTTACTACGTCTTGCTCGGGGACCAAGAGATAGAACCCGGCAGTGGGATTCGGCGTCGTCGGCACGAAGACATTCACCAGACGGCCCTCCGCTCTTTTGCCCAACTCACCACCGGCGTGCCCCGTCGCGAAACCCACGGTATAGATTCCCTTGCGAGGATACTCGATCAGGACCACCTGCTTCCCGGCCTGGCCGTCTCCGAATATGGAGCCGACGAGCTTCTGCACCGATGTATATATACCCCGGAAGATCGGAATCCGAGTTAAAACGTAATCCCACGTCATGAGCAGCTTGCGAGTAACAACACTGGTCGCTAAAAAGCCGAGGAAGAGAATCAAGCCGATGGTGACGAGAGCACCGAGGCCCGGGATCGCAAACGGCAGATAGGTGCCGGGATGCAGCCAGGCCGGCAGGAAATTAAGCAGGCTGTCCATCAGCCCGATGATCCAGCCCAATACCCAAACCGTAATAACGAGGGGGAGAAGAACCAGCAGGCCCGCAAAAAAATATCGTCGAAAACTCTCTTGAAGCCTGCGCCGAATTGCGCCCTTCGTCTGCTCTGTCACGGACCTTCCTGGCCCCGGACAGGTTTAGCCGGGCCACGGTTTCCGGGCGACCCATTCCGGGCGAACGTAAACCGGCCTCCGCCTTTATGGTTGAACAGCTTGGAGCTGTTTGCAGCTAATGGCAGCCAAAACGGCCTTTGCGGTCTGAAGTCTAGAGTTGTTGGTCCCCGCTCCATGAATGATTCAGCCTACGGCCTTAGCACGGTATTATCAATCAGGCGGGTTTTGCCGATCCATACCGCTAAAGCAAGCAGCGCTTCGCTCCCCACACCGTTCAGCTCCTCCAATGTCGAAGAATGACAGAGGCTGATGTAGTCGACCCGAGCCAGCGGCTCTTTAGCGATCTCCCCCTCGACCACCCCAATGATACGTTCCCGCTCCGTCACCCCCTTGCCGACCAGACACTCTGCCGTTCTGAGGGCTCGCGAGAGGCTAAAGGCGGCTTGCTTCTCGGCCGGTGAGAGATAGTTGTTTCGGGAGCTTAGCGCCAACCCGTCTTTTTCCCGCACAATCGGATGCTGCACTATCTCCACATCAAAATTCAGGTCTTCAACCATGCGGCGCAGGATCAGAAGTTGCTGGTAATCCTTCGCCCCAAAGATCGCTACGTGGGGCCGCACCTGGTTGAAGAGTTTGGCAACCACCGTGGCGACGCCCCGAAAATGACCGGGCCGCGAGCGACCGCACAAAGTAGAGCTCAGCTTTCCCGGTTCCACATAACTTTGGAAACCGGCGGGATACATCTCCTCAGCCGACGGACAAAACAGGACATCCACGCGCTCCGCTTCGAGGAGTTCGCGGTCGCGCTCAAGGTTCCGCGGGTAGGTTCTGTAATCCTCACCCGGGCCGAACTGGGCCGGATTGACAAAAATGGAAACGACCAGATAATCGCCCCTCTTTCTTCCCTCACGCACGAGACTTAGATGCCCCTCGTGCAAGGATCCCATGGTCGGAACAAGCACAATGCGTTGCCCAGCGCGCCGTTGCGCAGTGCTCCGAGTCTGCATTTCTCGGATCTTCTCCACCAGGACCATCTTACTCATGCCCTAACGAAAGGAATGTTCCTCGTCCGGGAATGTGCCCGCCTGGACTTCGGCGATAAAATGTTTGGCGGCTTCGGATACGGCCGTTCCAATTTCGGCATACCGCTTTACGAATTTGGGCGCAAATTTATCGAAGAGACCCAATATGTCGTGGATCACCAGAATCTGCCCATCACACTTTACACCCGCGCCAATGCCAATCGTCGGAATCTGGAGCCCAGCCGTAATTTCCCCCGCGAGCTCGGCGGGAATCCCCTCCAGGACAACCGAGAAAGCGCCACCCGCTTCCACAGCGAGCGCATCCGCCATGATGGCATCCCACTGCTCCTTTTCCCTCCCCTGTATCTTGTAACCGCCAAACTGGTGAATCGACTGCGGAGTCAGTCCCACGTGACCCATGACCGGCACGCCCATTTTAACAATCGCTTCGATGGTTTTGACGACCCCAACCCCTCCTTCCAACTTCACCGCTTCCGCGCCGCCTTCCTGGAGGAGCCTCCCGGCATTGCGTTTCGCTTCTTCCACGTTGACCTGATAGGAGAGAAACGGCATGTCCGCCACAACCAGAGCCTGTTTCCGTCCTCGCACCACCGCCCGGGTATGGTAGATCATCTCTTCGAGCGTGACTGGCAGAGTCGAATCCTGGCCCTGGATCACGCAGGCAAGAGAATCCCCCACCAAGAGAATGTCGATTCCTGCCTGATCCAGGATGCGCGCGAAGCAGTAATCGTACGCCGTTAAGGCGGTGATCTTTTCTCCTGTCCGCTTCTTGTTTCGGATTGCGGGAACGGTAATCTTGTCGACCATTAAGTCAAACTCCACAAACAGAAAAGCCTCCCGGAAAAAGCCGGAAGGCCATTCGCCGCCCATAAAACGAGACCAGCCCCCCTCTATGGGCAACCTCACCTGGCATCCGTCTCAGTCCAGCTTATCTGGATCCAAGCGGTATGTAGTGCTGTGTCCCGGAACCCATGTTGTTGATTTCCTTTATCAAGTCAGCCAGATCCTTGCTGCTCGAAACAAAATCAATCTCGGAGGTGTTTACCACCAGAAGCGGCGTCTCGTCATAGTGGAAGAAAAAACGATTATATCCCTGAGCCACTTCCCGCAAATATTCCAGGGTCACGCCCTTTTCATACTTTTTATCCCTTTTTTTGACTCGTTTGTAAAGGACCTCGGGCCGCGCCTGAAGATAGACCACCAGATCGGGCTTGGGAATCCGAGTATCGAGAAGCTGGTATATTTGCTCGTAAAGGCCGAACTCTTCGCTGCTCAAGGTGAGACTTGCGAAAATCCTGTCTTTGGCAAAAAGGTAGTCAGCGATAATGTTCTGGCTGAAGAGCTCCTGCTGGCTTAGGTCTCGCTGTTGTCGATAACGGCTAAGCAGAAAGAAGATCTGGTTCTGAAACGCGTAGGTATCCCGATCCTCGTAGAATTTGGGCAAAAAAGGATTATCTTCGACGCGCTCAAAAATCAATTTGGCCTGGAACTCGCCCGCAAGGATTTTTGCCAGGCTCGTCTTCCCTACTCCAATCGGCCCCTCGACTACGATATACCTTGTCTGCGCCATTTTCCTGGAGCAATTTACACAAACACCTGAACGTTGTCCAGTTTGCGTGCTCAGCGGTGCGAAGAGACCCCGACTGTTTTCTGCGCTCCGCGAACGCGCTCCGACGTTTGTCGTACGCCTTGCATCTGGAATATGTTCGAGGGCTGAAAAAGACCTCTCGGCAGCCTGTATGGTATAGTTCAATTGTGCCGGCTTTAAGAGAAAAGGTTGGGCAGATGATCATGATGGGCCTCCAAGGAGCCGAGCTGACTCAAGATGAGCATCGCATATTGAAAGATTATCCCTTCGGCGGCGTCATCCTCTTCCGCCAAAACTTGATAGAGCCAAAGCAAATCCAGGCTCTATGTCGCTCCCTGTGGGAAAAATGTCCAGCGCTTCCTCCCTTTATAGCTGTGGACCATGAAGGAGGAAGGGTTCACCACCTGCCAGCGCCTTTCACTCATTTTCCTTCCGCCGCTCTTATAGGAAAAACTGAAAGCCCGGAAATAGCTTATGCAGTCGGTCTGGCAAGCGCGCGGGAGCTTTCGAGCCTCGGAATCAATCTCAACTTCGCGCCGGTCTTGGACGTGAACTCGAATCCCCGAAATCCCGTGATCGGCGACCGAGCGCTATCCTCCGATCCGGCTGAGGCGGCAAAGCTCGGGTGGTGCATGGTTCAGGGGTTGCGAGCGGGAGGGATTATTCCGTGCTGCAAGCACTTTCCCGGGCATGGAGACACCTCAGCGGACTCCCATCGAGAGCTGCCGGTAGTTCGAAAAAAACTGTCCGCGCTGCAGATCATGGAGCTCCACCCTTTCATCGAGGCGTGCCGAAACGGTATTGACGCCTTGATGACCGGTCATGTTCTCTACCCCGCGTTGGACAAGAAGTACCCGGCTACCCTTTCGCATTCGATCATCACGCGCCTCCTGCGTCGCCAGCTAAAGTATGAGGGGGTGGTTTTCGGGGATGATCTGGAAATGAAGGCGCTGACCGATAATTATGATCTCGAGGAGATACCGCTTCTTGCGCTTAATGCTGGAGTGGACGTCCTGATGTTCTGCCGTCTTGCAAAAAGAGCCATTCAAGCCTTCGACGTGCTGTTGAAAGAAGGAGAAACAGACGAGCGCACAAGCAGAACAATCGCCGAAAGCTTTGGCAGGCTGGAAAGATTAAAAAAAAGCCGCCTGAAAGAATTTCCTGCCATCGATCCAAACAAGTTGCTCGATCTCCGGCCCCACAGCAGTCTTGTTTCGGAGATTAAAAAACACTCTGGCCAGGAGACTTGATTTGCTCAGAAATTGACCAACGAAAACTGAGGCGAGGAATAATGATAGCAACTAAATAAGCTTGTACGCGCTGTACTCGATCAGCTTCCTGATATCTTGGTCGAGCTCGCCCACCCACTTCTCCACAAGAATATCGGCAGGACATTTTCCGTTGGCCAGCAGGTCCTTGAGAGGCTTCAGGTAGATCGTCTCGTCCTTGCCATCGAGGTCCAATGTGGCCTGGCGCCGCAAGCCTTCCCACGCTATCTCCAAGAGCTCTTTGGCCAGATCCAAAAGTGAGAAGCGGCCGATCCGCGCTTGCAAGGCATGCCGGTGCGAATCATGGTAGACTTCCATTCGCTCATCCCATGACCATCCTTTTACGAGATCCCAGGCCGCCTGAAGGCAATCAGAATCGTAGAGGACTCCCTTAATGAGAGCCGGCAGGGCAAGCATCAGCTCCGGTGGCTGGCTGTCGGCGCAGCGGACCTCGATATAGCGTTTGATTCTAACTTCGGGAAAAAGGGTCGTAAGATGCAGCGCCCAATCCTCCAGCGTCGCAGAATGGCCCTTGTGCCCGTGGGCGAGAAAGTGGCGAAAGGGAACGCCCGTAAAGTCGATATAGTTGCCATCACGAAGAATGAAATACATCGGGACGTCGAGAGCATACTCGACATAATGGACGAAGGAGACATCAGAAGAGAAAGCAAAGCGGAGCAAGCCGCTGCGGTCTTTGTCCGTTTTTGTCCAGATATGCTCGCGAAAGCTTCTGTACCCGTTGAGATTTCCATCCGAAATCGGAGAGTTGGCGAACATCGCGATGATGAGAGGCGAAAGTCCCATCCCGGTACGAAACTTCGCCATGGCGTCCGCTTCATCGCTGAAGTCAATGTTGGCCTGCACCGTTGCGGTCTGCTTCATCATCCGGTGACCCATGGTGCCGACTTTCTCCATATAGGGACCCATGATCCCGTAGCGCCTCTTCGGCACCCATTCAATCTGCTCGACCCGACTCACCGGTTGAATACCTAGACCCAGATAGACCACGCCGAGTCGCTCGCCGATCTCCAGCAACTCACGGATATGCTGGGTGAATTCCGCGTAAGTGCAGTGAATGCTCTCGCAAGGTTCACCGGCCAGCTCGATCTGTCCCCCGGGCTCCAGGTGAATCTGGGCTTTGCCCCGCACCAGGGCGATCGGATGGCCATCCTCCTGCTGAGCGTCCCAGCCATACTCACCGACCAGAGCTTTGAGAATAGCCTCCACTCCAGACCGGCCAGAATAGGGAATAGCCCTGCCGCTGCGGCGTTCAATCGCCACTTTTTCATACTCGGTCCCCACGCGCCACTCGCTGCGAGGCTTGCCCGAATTATGGAAAAATTCTACCAGTTCTTTCTGCTTATTAATGGGCGACATGGATGCGGACGTTGTGGCTGAAAGGAGGCCGAATAACGCCTTTCTCAGTTATTATTGCGGCGATCAACTCGTGTGGCGTCACATCAAACGCGGGATTAAACGCCCGCACTCCTCGCGGAGCAAGGGGGCGGCCGAAGAAGTGAGAGATTTCCCTCCCATCCCGTTGCTCGATGGGGATCTCTGCGCCGGAGGGACAATTCAGGTCGATCGAGCTGGTTGGCCCGGCCACATAGAAAGGCACCTTATGTCGCTGTGCCAGCACAGCAACTACATACGTCCCGATCTTGTTGGCGACATCACCATTGGCCGCGATGCGATCACATCCCACCACCACGGCATCGACTTTGCCTTGATCCATGAGATAACCCACCATGTTGTCGGTTACGACCGTGAGCGGAATCTCTTCCTTCTTAAGCTCCCACGCGGTAAGCCGGGACCCCTGCAGGAAGGGCCGGGTTTCATCAACCCAGACATGAATCGTTTTCCCGGATTCCTTCATGGCTCGAATCACGCCCAAAGCGGTTCCGTAGCCGGCCGTGGCCAAGGCCCCCGCATTGCAGTGAGTAAGGATGTTCGAACAGGCGCCTAAGACCTGAGCGCCAAACCTCCCTAACTGCCGGTTCGCGCTGATGTCCTCCTCATAAATCTTCAGCGCCTCCTCCTTGAGGAAGCGTCTGACAGCCTCAACTCCGAGGACCCTCTTGGCTATGTAGACCTTCCGCATCCGAGCCATGGCCCAAAAAAGGTTCACTGCCGTCGGGCGAGTCTTACCGAGCACATGAAAAATACGTTCAATATCACGGTCAAAACTCTTCTCTTTGGCTTTTAAAGCGCCCAGAGCAATTCCCATTGCGGCCGCAACTCCAATGGCGGGTGCCCCGCGAATCACCATATCCCGGATCGCGCGGGCGACTTCCGTATAGTCCTTACAGACCCGGCGAACTTCTTTGGCCGGCAGCAAACGCTGATCCAGCATGACCACGTGCCCATTTTTCCACTCAATCGCTTTTACTGCCACTGTCAAATTTCCTATTTCGAAGGAGATTGAGTATATTAGGGACTACAAGGAACCGTCAAGGGCCATGGATTTGTACACGATTCTCGGCTACTTCACCGCCCTCCAGTTTATCAGGCCGAATCTTGAACCATCCATTCTGTTTTCCACAGCCATTCTCATCCATGTCACTGACGCCCTGCTGTGCCTGGCCGTTGCAGCCCATAGCGGACGCCGCCGCGGGGTCTGGACATTGGCCGGCCTGTTTCTTGGCCTCTGGGCTCTCGCGACCCTCTTTTTGCTGAACGATATCGAAAAAAGGCGAAAAGTCGTCTAGTCTTGCCTCTTCCCTTGGGCAATGACATAGGCCATTGCCATCCCCCCCGCATGCGTGATGGAGAGACATAACTCCTGAATCCCGCGGGCCCGGGCAAAAGCAGAAGTTTTGTCGTGGAGCTTAACCAGCGGTTTTCCTGCCGGATCCCGAACTATTTCAATTTCAAGCCAGGTCACCTGCGAACTCCACCCTCTTCCCAATGCCTTCATGACAGCTTCTTTTGCGGCAAATCGCCCCGCGTAGCTCTGATACCTGCCACGTCCCTTTCCTTCGCAGTACTCGATTTCTCCGGCAGTGTAGACTCTGTCTCTGAATCTTCGGCCGGTCTTCGCGTCTTCCAAAGCACGCTGGATTCGCGCGATTTCTGTAAGGTCGACTCCAACGCCCAGAATCATCACTATCAGGCTAGCCTCGCGCTGGTGCCGTGTCAACGGATAGGAACGTCCTGATTCTTCAAGTCATATTGACTGCCAGGACGAGTTAACATAAGTATAATTTTTACAAAGGAGAAATGCCGTGTTCAAGCAGTTTCTGTTTTTATTGCTTTCTTGCTTCTGGTTAATTCCCGGGAGCCCAATGGCGGCTCAAAAAAAGATCATCAAGATAGCCGTTCAAGTTCCGCTCTCAGGAGAACAGGCCGCGCTGGGCGAACATATTAAACTGGGAGCCCAACTCGCCGTCGAAGAGGCGGCCAAGAGCTTCCGCGCATTGGGCTTTGATCTCGCCTTTGTCCCCTATGACGACCAGGCCAAGCCGGAAGTGGGTGTGGTCAACGCCACAAATATTGTCGCCGACCCCGACATGCTCCTTGTGGTCGGCCACTACAACTCCGGCGTCGCTCTACCGGCTTCAGAGATTTACAAAGATTCGATGCTGGCGATGATTTCACCTGCCAACACAGCGACGCAGATTACCGATAGACGGTACGCCAACGTGAACAGGGTTTGCGGGCGGGACGATGTTCAGGGACCCGTAGGCGCCAGGTTCGCGGCTCAGGAGCTTAAGCTCAAGTCGGTATATATTATCCACGACAAAACCCTATACGGCCAGGGAGTCGCCGACGCCTTTCGGGATGAAGTCAAAAAACTCGGTTTGAAGAATCTTGGTTATGAGGGAACTGAAGAACGCGCGAATTTTTCTCCCATCATTATCCCAATGAAGGCGAGAAACCCCGACCTGGTCTACTTTGGCGGTATCTATCACCAGGGAGGACTGTTACTTAAGCAAATGAGAGAAAAGGGAGTTAAGGCCGTCTATTTGGGACCGGATGGGCTGGATTCCTCAGAGATGGTAAAGATCGCCGGGCAATCTATTATCGGAGCCTATTATACGACGGTCGCCGGGCCTATCGACGCGTATCCGGAGTCGGCTGCTTTTGCCAAAAAATTCAAACAGCGCTTCGCCAAGGAAGTCGAGTCATTCGGCATGTACGGCTACGACTCGGCGGCGGTGGGGCTGAAAGCTATCGAGGAAGCCATCAATGCGCACGGCGGCAACCGTCCCACGCGGGCTGAGGTATCGGCCGCGATCCGCAAGTTAAAAAACTTCAAAGGGGTCACGGGTTCGATTGCCTTTGACGGCAAGGGAGACCCCGTCAAAGCCAAATATTTCGTCCTCAAATTCGAGAAAAGGGAATATCCCGGAAAAGTGGTCAAAGTGATCGAACAGGCCGCGCCGCAGGTGAAAAAGCCGTAGCTCGTTATTTATGCCTCCCCAAAAACCTCAGTCAGTCTGTCGATCGAGGGGTGAGCCGGCCAGCTACCAACCGCAGTTCAAAACCTTCAAGCCGTTTAAGCCGTTCAGAGCGTTTTGAACGATCGGAACTCTTTGAACGAATTGAACGCCTATTGCCTTTTGCTCCAACTTGAGAACATGAGAAGAAAACTCCGGGTCGGGATTCTTTTTGGCGGGAGATCGGCGGAACATGAAATTTCTCTCCAGTCAGCGAGAAATATCGTCGAGTCGATCGACAAAAAAAAATATGAGCTCGTTCTGATCGGCATTGACAAAGACGGCCGCTGGTATCTTACGGATACGGCTCAACTGCTTTTTTCGTCCGGTGCTCAACTCCCTTCAGTCCAAACGATGGGCGGCGCAAAGAAGCGAGTCGGCCTGATTCCCGGCAAGAATACCGGCGAACTCCTTCGGGTTTCCCAATCTCGAGCGGGCAGAGCGCTTGACGCGATTTTTCCCGTTCTCCACGGTCCGTTCGGGGAAGACGGCACGGTCCAGGGCCTGTTGAAACTCGCGAACGTTCCTTTTATCGGCGCCGGGGTCCTCGGCTCCGCGCTGGGCATGGACAAAGACGTCATGAAGCGGCTGCTTCGCGATGCCGGAATCCCGACGGCAAAATTTCTCGTTTTTCGCCGGCCGCAGATAGTCGACATGAGGTTCGCGGACATCGTCCGTGAGATCGGCCTGCCATTCTTTATCAAGCCGGCCAACCTGGGCTCTTCGGTCGGCATCAGCAAAGTCAAAAATCGAAACCAATTTCGTCGCGCCGTCCGAGATGCTTTTCAGTACGACAGCAAGGTCCTGCTCGAAGAGCACATTCAGGGAAGGGAGATCGAGTGCTCCGTCTTGGGAAACGATCATCCCATCGCATCCCTGCCCGGGGAAATCTTGCCCCGGCATGAGTTCTACTCATATGAGGCCAAATATCTGGATGAAAAAGGCGCCGTGCTGAAAATTCCCGCAAAACTCCCGCCGCAACTCATCCGGGAGATTCAAGAACTCTCAATTAGAGCATTCCAGGTGCTGTGCTGCGAAGGTATGGCCCGCGTCGATTTTTTTCTGAGAGACGATCGCGAAGTCCTCGTCAACGAGATCAATACGATTCCTGGCTTCACGAAGATCAGCATGTATCCCAAGCTTTGGGAGGCGAGCGGTCTTTCCTACAGCCAACTGATCGACCGCCTCGTAGAGCTCGCGCTCGAACGATTTCAGAGAGACGCGCGCCTGAAAACCTCCCTTTGATGTTCCCGCTCTCTGTTTTCGCCCGTCTCAATCCATCTGCTTTCGCAGAAAAGTCGGGATGTCGAATCGGTCATCATCATCGCCGTTGAACTGAATCGTCGTCTTTTCGAGCGTTATGGGTTCGTTCTCGCCGTTATCCTGTTTCTTGCGATGCCACGTCGGGGAGTCGAGGTCATCCACGATCGTCCCTAAATGGACGACTTTCTTGGCCTTGTGAGCGGGCTGGACATTGGCCGGCGCCGCGGCCGCCGCGGCTTTGCGTTCTTCCTTTTCTCCAAAACCCGTGGCGATCACGGTAATGCGGATCTCATCCTTGATCCTATCGTCGATGACTGCCCCAAAAATAATATTGGCGTCCTCGTGCGCTTCCTCCTGGATCATCATGGCCGCTTCGTTGACCTCGTGAAGCCCCAGGTCCGGTCCTCCCGTGACATTGATAAGAACACCC
Source organism: Deltaproteobacteria bacterium (assembly GCA_016210115.1). GTDB lineage: Bacteria > Desulfobacterota > Binatia > UBA9968 > UBA9968 > JACQUW01. Next base: position 33,845 of record JACQUW010000100.1, read on the forward strand.
CGGGCTCCGTGAATCGAGATATCCTCCAGCAATGGACTCGATATCGCCTTTTGCGCGGCTTCCAGAGCCCGGTTCTCACCCGAAGCCGAAGCGGCGCCCATCAACGCCAATCCCATTTCCGCCATGACTGTCCTCACATCGGCAAAATCCAGATTGATAAGCCCGGGGGTGATGATCAGATCCGAAATCCCCCGCACGGCCTGGAACAAAACATCGTCCGCCTTTTGAAACGCCTCGAGCATCGTGGTCGTCTTGGCGGCGATGCTCAGCAGGCGCTGGTTCGGAATAACGACTAGCGTGTCGACGTTTTCTTTAAGCTCCCGAATTCCCTCCTCTGCTTGATGCATTCTTTTTTTGCCCTCGAACACGAAGGGCTTGGTCACGACGCCGACAGTAAGGGCGCCGGCTTCGCGCGCAAGACGCGCAATAACGGGCGCTCCTCCGGTACCCGTTCCGCCACCCATCCCGGCCGTGATAAAAATCATGTCGGCCTCAGCCAGGTAGCCGCGGATCCGCTCCTGGTCTTCCATGGCCGCACGGCGTCCGATATCGGGATTCGCCCCGGCCCCCAGACCTTTGGTAATTTTTTCTCCAAGCTGGACCTTGACGGACGCCCGACTCGCCTCCAAGGCCTGCGCGTCGGTATTCGCCACGACAAAGTCCACTCCCGTGAGCTTGGCCGCAATCATGGTATTGACGGCGTTGCTGCCGCCGCCGCCTATCCCGATCACCTTGATGCGCGCTCCGAGGGTCTCTTGCTCGACGAGCTCAAACATAGGTCTCCTCCTTTTTCAATCTGATAGCGTCCTTTGTTAAAAAAATTCGCTGACCCATTCGGCCATGCGATGCTTGACTCGGCCGAAAAGACTATTTCCATTCATCGAAATAAAAGGCCTGCTCTGCCGTTTCATCCCATAAAGAACCAGTCCCACTCCCGTCGCGTAGATCGGACTGGAAACCACGTCCACCAAGCCGCCCATGTTGATCGGGATCCCAAGCCGCACGGGAATCCCGAAAACCTGCTCCGCCATTTCAAGGGTCCCCGGAAGAATGGTCGAGCCTCCCGTCATGACGATGCCCGAGGCCAGAGAGCTTTCGTATCCTGACTTGGCGATTTCGTGTTGAACAAGCTGAAAGATCTCCTCCAACCGGGGCTCAATGATCTCGCAAAGGACCTGTCGCGAAACCGTCCGGGGGCTTCTCCCGCCCACACTCGGCACCTCCACCTTTTCGTCCTTCGTTACCATCGACGTCCGGGCGTAGCCGTACTTCTGTTTGATCCGCTCCGCCTCCCCGAGCGGCGTCCTAAGCCCCGCGGCGATGTCGCTGGTCAGGTGATTGCCCCCTATCGCCAAGACGGCCGTGTGCTTGACGGCGCCATCCTGAAAAAGAGCGATATCGGTGGTGCCCCCTCCCATATCGATCAGGGCCACGCCCAGTTCCCGCTCCTCGGGCGTCAAAACCGCCTCGGCGGATGCCAAAGGCTGCAGAGCGATATCGGCCACGTGAAGACCGGTACGATTACAGCACTTGATAATGTTTTGCGCCGACGTGACCGCGCCGGTTACGATGTGCACTCTGGCTTCCAGGCGAACTCCGGACATTCCCAACGGTTCTCTGATCCCGTCCTGATCGTCGATGATATATTCCTGCGGAAGGACGTGGAGGACCTCTCGATCCATGGGAATGGCGACGGCCTTCGCGGCCTCAATCACCCGATCAATATCCCGCTGCCTCACTTCTTTATTTTTCACCGGAACGACACCATGGCTGTTGAATCCCTTGATGTGCCCTCCGGCGATGCCCGTATAAACCGTGTGGATCTCGCACCCCGCCATCAATTCCGCTTCCCGCACCGACTTCCTGATGGATTCGACGGTGCTCTCGATATTGATGACGACTCCCTTGCGCAATCCCTGGGAAACGTGGGAGCCGACACCAATGATCTCAATGCCGCGGTCGGTCATCTCACCCACCACCGCGCAGACTTTGGAGGTGCCAATATCCAGACCTACAAGCAGAGAGTTCTTCTTTTTGCCCATGTCACCTCAAGTGCGGTTACCCGACCTGCTGCGTTTCAGTTCCTGGCCTTTCAATTTGGCAACGACCTGATTGCGGAAATTCAAATCCAGAGCCGCAAGACGATGCTCGTGTCCGTTCCATAATGCCAGTACTCGCTGCAGCTTCTCGAGTTTTGCCGTCCAATCTCCCCAGCCAATAGAGAGAGCCACCGGATACCGCATCGGATAGACGACCAATCCGTCGTGGGGATAAAAACTGATTTCAGAAACCCCCAGGTCCAGCTTCTCCATCAATGCACTCAATCTCAGCGCGTCCTGAATTTTCCGGCGAATCAACGGAGATTGGGACGCGAGCGCCTCCTCAGGCAATCCCGTTATCAGAGGGTAATCCACGTTTTCGCCTTGTTTGATCTGTTTGAAAACAAATCCATCTGCATCGACATAATAGAGCCTGCCTATGATCACGATTCCCTTCGGGACCCGTTCTTCCACCTCAATGACGATGCGGTGGGGAAATTCTCGTCGAACCACGACTCTTCGCACCCAGGGATGCCGGGCGACTTTCTTTTCCATCGAAAGCGGGTCTATGCGCCATAGGTTCATTCCTCGAGTTAAACCCGCGATCGCCGCGATCTCGCTTCCGCCCAACTTTTCTCCTCCCTTGACACGAATCTCCCGCACCGAAAAATAGGGATGAGAGAGAAAAGCCTCGCGCGCCGATCCGGCGACCCGCATCGCCGCGCGCCAGTAGATGGATATGAGGCCGCCGAGGCAGAGCACGGCCGCAATCATCAGCGCCCCTTTCCATCGCGCTTTTCCCGCTCTTCGCGGCTCTTTTCTCTTGTTCTCGCGATTAAAAAAAAGATCCACAGGAAACCCTCGGATTCTCCGGTCTCAAGCAGCCGTCTACATCCCGGACCCGGACGGCCATTCTCCCAACCACCGGACCTCCGGCTGGAGCCTTATGCTGAATCTCCTTTCAACTTCCTGCTGGGCGAACTCCATGAGCCCGCGGACATCTTCCGCGCTCGCCCCTCCCAGGTTCACTATAAAATTCGCATGCCGCTCCGATATTTCGGCCCTGCCGACGATTTTGCCCTTTAGGCCGGCCGCCTCGATTAACCGTCCGGCAAAATCTCCAGGAGGATTGCGAAACATCGAGCCTGAATTGGGATGACCTGAAGGCTGGCTCTTCTTTCTTTTCGCCACCAGCTCCCGGATTTTAAGGTTCATCTCCGCCGCATCTCCCCTGGAGAGACGCAGCCGCACCTCAGTCACGATTGTTCCCGCCGGAAGGTGGGAGTCGCGGTAGGAAAAAGCCATTTCGGCGCGGTCAACGCCTACCGGCTCGCCCGAGCGGGTGACTCCCTCCACTCGCTCGACGATCTTTTCAATTTCGGAGCCATAGGCGCCCGCGTTCATGACCAGAGCGCCACCGACTGTGCCTGGTATTCCTTCGGCAAATTCCAATCCGCTGAATCCCCGTTTCACGGCCTCCCGGACGAGCTGCGGCAGAGAACAGGCCGCGCCGACGCTAACCCGGGCTTTCCCTTCTTCCATGTGCCAGTGACGCTGCTTAAATTCTCCGTCCAAACGAAGGACGGCGCCTCGCACCCCCAGGTCGCTCACCAGAACGTTGCTCCCTTTACCGAGAAGACAGAAAAAAATACCTTCGCGCTGGAGGGCGCGTAATGTTTGGGACAGGGCGGCGCGATCGGAGATCGTCAAGAAGTAATCCGCCGGCCCGCCGATTTTCATGCTGGTATAAGGCGCCAGCGGCTCGTTCACTTTGACTCTCAATCCGGGAATGAGTCGTAGCTCTTCCAGCAAGAAGGTCTCAGCCATTTCGCTTCCGACGGGAGCTATTACCGCAGCTCCATCTCTCATCTCCCCAACTCCTCAACCAACTCTTCCGCCACTTTGTAGATGTCACCCGCTCCCAACGTTAGAACAATATCCCCGCTCCTGAGCTTCGGCAGCAAGGCGCCGGGAATGTCCTTTTTGTCAGCGATAAACTCGACTTCAATGTGTCCCCTCCGTCTGACAGCCTGGAAGAGAAGCTCTCCACGGACTCCAGGGATTGGCTCCTCGCCGGCCTCATAAATTTCCGTAAGGATCAATCGATCGGCCGCGTCAAAAGATGTCACGAAATCCTCGAACAGGTCCCTGGTGCGGCTGTACCGATGAGGCTGAAAAATGACCGTCAGGGGACGCTTCCAGCTATCGCGAATCCCCTGAAGCGTTGCCTGGATCTCCACCGGATGATGGCCATAATCGTCGATGACCAGGACCCCTTTTGCCTCCCCTTTCACTTCGAATCTCCGATGAATGCCCGTGTAGGATTCCATCGCCTCGGCTGCGCGCGAGAAAGGGATTTCCAACTCCTGAGCGACCGCCAATGCGGCCACGGCGTTCGCTGCGCTGTGCCGGCCCGGAAGGCGCAACCGCATTCTTCCCAGAGGGCGCGAGTGATAAGATACTGAGAACCGGACCTCCATGGGCTGCATCTCGAGATCGGTGAGACAAAAGTCCGCTTCTGGTGAAAAGCCGTAGGTCGTAAAGCGTTTTCTCACTTTTGGAATGAGCGAGCGCACATTGGGATGGTCCAGGCACAAAACCGCCAGTCCATAAAAAGGAATTTTGTTGATGAAGCTGAGAAAGCTCTCCAACAGGTTCTCCATCGTCCCGTGGAAGTCCATGTGCTCCCGGTCAATGTTGGTGACGACCGCGATCGTAGGGGACAGGAGCAGAAAAGTGCCGTCGCTCTCATCCGCCTCGGCGATCAGGATCTCCCCCTTCCCCATCTTTGCATTGCTCCCGACCGATCGGACTCGTCCGCCGAGAACCATCGTGGGATCCAATCCTGCGGCGCTCAAGATAGCAGCGATCATCGAGGTAGTGGTGGTCTTTCCATGACTCCCAGCCACGGCCACGCCGTACTTCATGCGCATCAACTCGGCCAGCATCTCAGCCCGGGGAATCACGGGGATGGTGCGGCGACGCGCCTCCTGCACCTCAGGGTTTGAGAACTTGACCGCCGTCGAGATCACCACCACGGAAGGATCAGAGGCCAGATGGCTTTCGCCATGGCCGATGTGAATCGTCGCTCCCAGGCTTCTAAGCCTTTGGGTCAATTCACTGTCACGCAGATCGGAGCCCGTTACCGAATAACCCATGTTGAGCAGCACCTCGGCAATGCCGCTCATGCCAATCCCGCCGATCCCGACAAAGTGAATCCGATGTTTCTTCTCAAGCATGGATCAGTAAGCCGTGGGCAGCCAGCAGCCCAAAAAGCTCATGGGAGCTCGATTCATGCCGTCTGCGTCCCGCTAGGGCGTTCTTCCCTCGAAAAGCGCATAACATTCGTCCACAATCCTTTTCGCCGCTTCGGGCCTTCCGAGCTCGCGCGCAGCCCGCGCCATATCCGTGAGCCGCGCGCGGTCTGCGTAAAGAGAGCGAATGGAGGCAGCCAGGTTCTCGCCGCTCAGCTCCTGATCCAGAATCACCACGGCCGCTCCCCGTTCTTCCACCGCCCTGGCATTCACCCTCTGATGATCATGGGCCGCGTACGGATATGGAATCAGGATGGCGGGCTTTCCGTAAGCCGTGAGTTCCGCGACCGTGGTTGCGCCCGCCCGGCAAACAACCAGATCAGCCCGCGCGTAGGCCTCATCCATCCTCTCAATAAAAGGCGCCACCTCGGTTTCAAAACGGCGCGAGGCATAAGCGTTTTGGATGGACATGAAATCCGCCTGTCCGGTCTGATGGATGATTCGCATTGCCGATGCGAGATCTGCGAGCCGATCCAGAGCCTCCAAAAAGCAAAGATTTATCTTGTGAGCGCCGGCGCTTCCTCCGAAGATCAGCAGCGTGAATTTTGCTCCGTTTTTTATTGGAGGGAGATGCTCCCATCGCACCGGATTTCCCGTCTCCACAACTCTGGATCGGGGAAAATAGGACGCCGTGGCCTCATAGGTGGTGAAGATGCGGTCCACGAGCCATGCCAGAACCCGATTGGTCAGGCCGGGGATCACATTCTGCTCCATAATAGCGCAGCGAATTCCTTTCAATTTTCCCGCGATGAGGAGCGGCCCCGAGGCGTAGCCACCCAAACCGATGATGCACTGTGGCCGGAAGCAGCCGACGATGCGAAAAGAGCGGTAGAGACTTGCGGGAATTCCGTAAAAAGCCTGCATCAAACCGAGCCAACCTCTCCCTTTGATCCCCTGGATCGGCAGTGTTTTCAGCGGGAATCCCTCCCGCGGCACGACGCCGCGCTCAATCCCCGATTCCGAGCCGACAAAAAGAATTCTGGCCATCGAATCCCGCCTTTGAAACTCGCGCGCCACAGCAACCCCGGGAAAGAGATGCCCACCGGTTCCGCCGCCGGCCACGATCAGGCGCATCCTAGAGTCTCCATCGGGAGAGGCTGAGGAGCATGCCTGCCTCGACCAAGTTCATCACCATTGCGGAGCCGCCGTAGCTGATGAACGGAAGCACCAGACCCTTCGTCGGCATCAATCCCATAACGACCCCCATATGGATAAAAGCCTGAAGGCCCAGCAGCGAAGTCAGTCCAAAAGCGAGATATTGGTTAAACGGCTCCTCCATTTTTGCGGTGAGCTGGAAGCCGCGCAGCACGAGAAGTCCAAAAAGCGCCAGAACCACTATCGCTCCCAGAAAACCAAGTTCCTCTCCAATGACTGAAAAGATAAAATCGGTATGGGCTTCAGGCAGATAGAACAGCTTCTGGCGGCTCTCTCCAAGCCCGCGACCCCAAACCTGGCCGGACCCGAAGGCAATGTAGGATTGAATGATCTGAAAACCGCTGCTCGATGGGTCTCTCCAGGGATCCAAAAAAACGAGCAGACGCCGAAGGCGATACTCGGCGCCGACCACAGCGAGCGCCACTACCGGCAGAGCCATCAGGCCTATGAGCAAAAGATGGTAAAAGTTCACGCCGCCCACAAAAAGCATTAAGAAAAGAATGAGACCGAGAATGAGCGCCGTTCCAAGATCGGGCTCCAACAGGATGAGCCCTAAAAACAGCCCCCCGACGATCAAATGCGGTAGCACCCCGAACGAGAATGTCCGCATCTTCTCCCCTTTTTTCGCGAGCGAGTGAGCGAGATAAAGGACCAGTGAAAACTTCGCGAGCTCCGCAGGCTGAAAAAGATAGCCGCCGAGGGAAAGCCAGCGTCGAGCGCCGCCTCGGGAAAGTCCAACCCCGGGAATCACGACAAGCGCTAAAACGAGGAGAGTGAACATAAGAAGAGGATACGTAAGACGACGGTGGCCGGCAGGCGGCATCAGCGCGCAGATACAGAGCGCGATCACTCCTGCGCCGGCCGCGGTGAGCTGCTTGCGGAAAAAGATGGTGCCGTCAGAAAAGCGTTCCTGAGAAAACAAATAACTGGTGCTCAACACCATCGTGATGCCTATCGCCAGTAAGGCCGCAACGGCAAAGAATAGCCACCCGTCGATGCCGAGGCCGTCCCTCATAATGCCTGCACCAAAGCCTTGAAGGCTTCTCCCCTTTCCGCGTAATTCTTAAACATATCGAAGCTTGAGCAGGCCGGAGAGAGAAGAACCACATCACCCGAAACCGCGCTCTTCCACGCTTCCTCAACGGCTGCGTCGAGGCCGTCAACGACAACCGTTTCGGTCAAGCTCCCCAGGGCTTCCCTGATAACCTGCCGCGCTTCACCAAAGAGGACGAGCTTTTTCACCTTCTTTTTCATCTGAGCTTCCAGCACGCCGTAATCCCCCTTCTTATCGACCCCGCCCGCCAGGAGGATAACGGGCGAGGAGAAACTCTCCAGAGATTTGACAACGGCCCCCACATTCGTTCCCTTGGAGTCGTTGTAAAACCGAACGCCCGCCTTTTCCCGCACGAATTCCAGCCGGTGTTCGAGACCGGGGAATTGGTCGATGACGGTCTGGATAGATCCCGGCACGATAGGAATTGACTTCACTGCCGCCACCGCCGCCATCAGATTTTCGACGTTATGAACCCCCTGGATTTTGGCGCGTGAAAGGGGGAACCGCTCTTCTTGACCGCCCGACCGCCAGACAATTTCGCTTCTCTCGGCGTAAACGCCTTCCGCCACTTCGTCCCAACCAAATGAGACCACCCGGGAGCGAACCGTCGTTTTCATTGACCAAACCTGCGGATCGCTACGATTCAGCACGGCAACATCTTCTTTTGTCTGCGCCGCCAAGATCCTCCCCTTCGTCTCGCCGTACGATCGAAAGTCTGGATACCGGTCCAGGTGATCTTCGGCCAGGTTAAGCAAGAGAGCAATTCTAGGACGAAACCGGCGCACCCATTCGAGCTGAAAACTGCTCACCTCCACGACTCCCCAATCCCAGTCCCCCGGGATAAAACCGATGAGAGGTCTCCCGATGTTGCCTCCGACAAAGACGCGCAACCCTGCGACCTTCAGCATCTCACCGATGAGCGTGGTCGTGGTGCTCTTTCCATTCGTGCCCGTAATGGCGATCAGAGGTGAGCCAAGAAATTGAAACGCCACTTCAATCTCGCTCAAGATCTCAATCCCTTTCCGAATCGCTTCTTGAATGAGAGAGTTCTCTTGAGACACGCCGGGGCTTGGGATCAGGAGATCCATTCCGTCAAGCCAGCTTCTTTTTTCGCCACCCAAAAGAAAATGGACACGATCATCGGCGAGACCTGCAATTTCAGCCTGGAGCTCGTTTTCATTCCTGCGGTCGCTGACCCACACTTCCGCTCCTCGACCCGCAAGGAACCTGGCGGTTGCCTGTCCCGTCCGCGCGAACCCTAGGACCATTACCCGCTTCCCTTTGAGATCCATACGATAATGTTGTCGTTCATCTGAGCTTCAAGCTGCTCAACGCCAACAGAGAACAAATAATCGATACGATCCAAAAGCGAACGATGATTTGAGGCTCCGGCCAACCCTTGAGCTCATAATGGTGGTGAATCGGCGCCATAAGAAAAACTCTCTTCCGTCTTAACTTGTAGGAAACAACCTGAAAGATCACCGAGAGAGCTTCGATCACAAAAACCCCGCCCACGACGATCAGAAGAATCTCATTTTTCGTAATCACCGCGACAATCCCCAGAGCAGCCCCAAGAGAAAGGGAGCCCACGTCTCCCATAAACATTTGCGCCGGGTAGGTATTGAACCAGAGAAAACCCAGACCTGCCGCAACCATGGCGCCGCAGAAAATGCTGAGTTCTCCGACACCGCTCACGTAGGGAATCTGAAGATATTCCGCCAGTCTCAAATGGCCGGTCAGGTAAGCGATGAACGCGTAAGTCCCCGCCGCTGTCATCACGGGTCCGATCGCCAAGCCATCCAGGCCGTCCGTTAGATTCACCGCGTTCGAGGCGCCGACGACAACAAGCATGGCGAATGGCACATACCAGATCCCGAGATCGGGACGAATGTTCTTCAGGAACGGCACGCCGAGTACGCTGCTGAAAGAAGGCTGGAGGTAAAGCGCCACCGCTGCGAGAAAAGCGACTCCAAGCTGCAATAAAAGCTTGGCGCGGGCCGTGAGGCCGCGGCTGCTCCTGCGCTTGAGCTTCAAATAATCGTCGGCAAAACCAACGGCGCCGAAGCCCACTGTGACGAAAAGCGCGATGCCGATATACATGTTGGCGAGATCGGCCAGAAGGACCGTGGACAGCACCAGAGCCAGCAGGATGAGGGTTCCTCCCATAGTCGGAGTCCCCGCCTTGTTGCTGTGACTCGCCGGCCCGTCTTCGCGGATAGGCTGGCCGATCTGCTTGGCGGCAAGAGAGCGGATCAGAAAAGGACCCAGGATGAAGGAGATAAGCAACGCTGTCAGCGCCGCCAGAGCCGCGCGGAACGTAATATAGCGAAAAACGTTAAAGGCCGAATAGGTCGTATGGAGCGGAAAAAGAAGGTGGTACAGCAAACCTACTCTCTCCCTTTCTTGAAAACCGTCAGCACCTTCTCCATCTGCATCCCGCGTGAGCCCTTGAAGAGCAGCCAATCCCCTGCCATGGCTTCGGCACGAAGGAGTTTCCCGATCGCCTCGTGGTCAGAACCGGTGGTTAACTGCCTCTCTTTCATGCCGCCCATAAGAGCGCCTTTCTTTACCGCCTCCGTCTGGTCCCCGATCACAAATAAACGCTGGATCCGGTATCGAGCGACCTGTCTTCCAAGCGCCAGATGGTGCTTCCGGCTGGCTTGGCCCATCTCCAGCATATCTCCCAAAATCGCAATTTTTTTCCCTTTCGCTTTGATTCCGGCCAAAGTTCTCAGGGCTGCGTTCATCGATGCTGGATTCGCATTGTAGGCGTCGTTGATGATTCCAATCCCGTTCCATTTCTCTATCGCCATCCGCATCGGGACAGGCTTTACGGCCTCCAAACCCCTGCGGATCGCGTCCAGGTTGATCCCGAGGCCGTAAGCCATCGCCGCCGCCCCTAGAGCATTGACTAAATTATGCTCTCCCGAGAGGTTCAGCTGAACTCGCCGGCGCTCGACTCCGGCCCGCAGACTAAATTCGATTCCCCCGGCGGGAAGGATCCGGAACGATTCGGCGGCCACTTCGGCCTTCCTGCCAAAAGTGATCGTGCGTCCTTTGAACTCCTTTGCCAGACGGCGAACCCATGGATCTTCCACGTTCACCACGGCGATTCCCTTAGGATCCATTCCGCGGAAGAGATCTCCCTTTTCCCTGGCGACTCCTTCGACGGTTTTGAGCCCTTCCAGGTGAGCCGGAGCTACCGACGTGATGAGGCCAATTTCCGGTGCCGCGATTTGTGTAAGACGCTTGATCTCGCCGGGACGATTGGTTCCCATTTCCAGCACGGCCACTTTCTCGCTCCCCTTGAGGGCGAGCAGTGTAAGCGGCAACCCAACCAGGTTGTTATAATTCCCTTCCGTCTTCAAAACCTTGCCACGGAACGAAGTCCTTCCGATTGAGGACCTTTGGAGAATGGCGGCTACCATCTCCTTGGTCGTGGTCTTCCCGTTTGAACCCGTGATCGCCAAAACTTTAAGTCCAACCACGTTCCGCCGGAAATGCGCCAGATCTCCCAGCGCCTTCAATGTGTCCGAAACCAAGACGACGCTCGCTTTTTGAGCCAGGGATGCTTCAGGTCGCGAATGCAGCACCAGGCAACCGGCGCCCCGACCGACCGCATCCGCCACGAAGTCGTGGCCATCGAGTCTCTCTCCTTTAAGAGCCACGAAAACTGAGCCCTTGCGAACCAAACGCGAATCGGTCACCACAGGACCGAAGAGCCTCTCTTTGCCCTTAAAGATCAACTCACCCGCCGTCGCCAGGAGGATCTCTTCGCGCGTCCAAATCATGCCTCTTATCTCTCGCAATCGATCGCGCTTTGGCCAAGTTCTTCCCGCACGACCTCACGATCATCGAAATGGATGCGATCGGCTCCCAATATTTGATAATCCTCGTGCCCTTTTCCTGCGATCAGCAGCAGGTCTTCGGAGCGCGCCTGGCGAAGCGCCAACCGAATCGCGGCGCGGCGATCCGGCTCCACAGAATACCCCTTCCTGATTTCCAAATCCGAATTCCGAATTCCGAAATCCGAAATCCGAAGTTTTTGTATCCCGGTCTTTCGCGCTCCCTGTTCGATCTCCTGAAGTATGCTCATCGGATCTTCCGTCCGGGGATTATCGGATGTTAAAATGACCAAGTCGCTCAGCCGAGCGGCAATCTCCCCCATAATCGGTCGCTTGCCCCGATCTCGATCCCCGCCGCAACCGAAGACGGTGATCACCCTGCCTTTGGTCAGTGGCCGCACCGCTTGCAGGCCTCTATCGAGCGCATCCGGCGTATGGGCATAATCGACCAGAATCGAAAACCCGCGCCCGTTTTCAACCCGCTCCATTCTTCCAGGCACCGATTGTAGAGCAGCAATACCGCCCGCGATGGATTTGAGCGGGAGCCCTATCGCTGAGGCGAGGGCGACCGCGCCCAAAAGATTTTCCAGATTGGGCGCGCCCACAAGCCGGGAGGAAAAGCTGAATTCCCGATCTTTGACGCGGATTTTTCCCGTCAGCCCTTCCAGATCACTCTTATAGTCGATGGGATGGACGTCCCATTGCCGGCCGTTGCCGAAGCTAAGCGTATTAAGCCCCGACTCCCTGGCCATCGCCAACAACTGCGCGCCTCTGGGATCCTCGCCGTGAATAACAGCGCATTTTTTTTCCTTGCAACTCGTCCTAAGATAATCGGTAAAAAGACGGCTCTTGGAAAAAAAGTAGCTCTCCATCGTTTCATGAAAATCGAGATGATCACGAGTCAAATTCGTAAACAGCGCACCCTCAAAATCAAGCCCTCGAACCCGTTCCATTGCGAGCGCATGCGATGAGACCTCCATCGCCACCGCCTGCACGCCGGCATCCACCATCCGCGCTAAAAGTGCCTGAACATCCACCGCCTCCGGGGTCGTCTGAGCGGCGGGATAGACCTGGTTGCGATAACGGTAATTGACCGTTCCGATCACACCGGGAGTGAGACCGGCCGCCTTAAAAATTGATTCCAAAAGATAGGTGGTTGTTGTCTTGCCATTCGTACCGGTGACTCCAACTAGAATGAGCCGCCGGCTCGGATGCGAGAAAAATCCGGCTGCCCAAAATCCCATAGTCCGTCTTACATGCCGGACCCGAACCCATGTGGCGTCTTCAGGCAACGGAAGCCGCCGCTCTAACACCACCGCGGCGGCGCCTTGCTCCAGGGCTCTCAGAGCAAAGTCATGACCATCAGCCTGGCCTCCGGCAATTGCAAAGAAAACGTCACCGCGTTTAACCTTGCGCGAATCGTACGCCAATCCAAGAACCTGTTGGTCTATGTTTCCCTGGACCTCCTCGATCTCAGCCGACTGAACGAGCTCTTTCAGTTGCACACCCATTAGCCTTGCAGGTTCAGAGTAAGAATGTCGCTACTCCCCCACCTCCCACCAGGCGGAGGCGACTGTTTGATGACGTAACCCTTTCCACGCAACTCGATCTTGAGTTTCATCGTGCTCGCCCGGACCAGCGCTTCGCGTAAGCTCAGACCGGTAAAATCCGGCACCTCGAGCGTCTTCTCTGGGTTCCCTGTGGCATCTCCGTTCCTTCGCCCGGCCTGCACGAGAATCCTGTCGGGGCTTTTCATCACAGGCAAAAACTCAGGCTGTGCCGGGACAACCCCAAGATAACGTAAAGCTCCACGGACGATATTGCGAAAAGCGGGCGCTGCAACAACTCCGCCATAAACACTCCCCTCGGGCTCATCTATCAAAACCAATAGAACCATTCGAGGATCCTCGGCCGGGACAAACCCGATAAACGATGCGACGCGCTTTCTCGAATAGCCCCCGCGCGCGAGATCCGCCTTTTGGGCTGTCCCGGTCTTGCCGGCAACATCGAATCCTTCCACGCTCGCCGTCAGCCCCGTGCCGCCCTCGCTCACAACTCCTCGCAGCATGGAAGTGAGAGAGCGGGCGGTTTCTTCCGAAATGACGCGGCGCACCGCATGCGGCCGGTTCGAAACCAAAACCTCGCCCTCCGGTCCCACCACGCGCTGCACCACGAACGGCCTCATGAGATAGCCTCCATTCGCGATCGCTGCATAGGCCATCACGAGTTGGATGGGCGTGGTCGCGATTCCCTGTCCAAAAGCGTGGGTCGCTAGGTCGATCTGCGACCACCGATCGGCCGGCCGCACCAGTCCCGCAACCTCACCGGGCATATCGATACCCGTCAGACGGCCAAAACCGAATTTCTCAATATACTTAAAAAACCGCTCCTTCTTCAGCTTCTCGGCAATCTTGGTCGCACCGATATTGCTGGAATACTGGATAATCTTGTAAAACGGCAGCCACCCGTATTTGTGCGTATCGTGAATGACCCGGCCTCCATAAGCGTATTTGCCGAACTCGCAGTAGAACAGATCTTCTCTTCCCGCCACCCGTTCTTCCAGGGCCGCGGCAGCCACGATCGTTTTGAAGGTCGAGCCCGGCTCAAAGCTGTCCGTGATCGCGCGGTTGCGCTTTTCCTCGGAGGCATTCTTGGCAGCGTTGTTTGGATCAAAAAATGGGTAGTTGGAGATAGCCAGGATCTCGCCTGTATAAGGCTCGACAACGACTGCCACACCCGCCTTGGCGCGAAACTTAGTCACCGCCTCTTCCAAATGCTTTTCAGCCAAATGTTGAATCGAACTGTCCAGCGTAAGGTGAATATCCGCTCCGGGAGGCAAACGGACTTCGTCCACCCCTTTAGCGAGGACTCTTCGACCCAGAGCGTCCCGCTCGATAACCGGCGACCCGCTTTCGCCGCGAATGTACCGGTCGTGGAAGAGCTCTATACCTTCCAGGGCCTGGGAATCCCTGCCAACGAAACCGATCACCTGTCCGGCCAGTTGGCCCTGGGGGTAGTAACGCTTAGGCTCAATCGACATGCCCAGACCCTCAATATTAATGGCCTCAATTCCTTCGGCTTCCTTAGGTGTGATCTGCCGTTTGAGCCATACGAAAGGCTTATCGGTCTGCAGTTTTTTCCGAATCTCTTCCGGCGCGAAGCCTATAATAGGCGCTACTTGATTAGCTGCAGCCTCGGTGTCTTTTAGGCGCCGGGGTCGCGCGTAGACGGATTGCGCCTCCAGGCTCAACGCCAGGGGCTGTCCCGAACGGTCCAGGATCGTGCCCCGCTTTGGCAGGACGATCCACTCTTTGAGGTGCTGTCTTTCGCCGAGCCGTCTCAGCTCGTCACCCTGAAAGATCTGGAGATGAAAAGCACGGCTGCCTACCGCAAGAAAGAACAAAAAGAAAAGAAATCCAGCCACACCGAGACGAAACTTTATTCCACGACGAGGACGTTTCACGGCAAAATTACCACCTGATTTTTTTGCGGCTCGGCCAGGCCCAGCCTTCGACGGGCTTCGATTTCAATGCGGTCTCGCGACGTCAGAGTAGCAAGCTCGAGTCTTAATTCACGGTTCTCTTGCTCGAGCTGGTTCTGTAATTTACTGCCAGTCGACAAAACATAGCCGAGGTGGACCACCTGCAACCGCAGCCATACGTGTAACAGGGCAAGGCAGACAAGGCAGAAGCCAAAAAAGAGAGATGAGATAAAAAGACAACGTCTCTCCCGGGCGGTCAGCCGGGCGACTGGCTGTCCCCGCGACAGGCCAAGTCCCAACCCTTTTTCTGCCAGGACTCCGGCCACTGAGCGGTTCCTCATACCCGCTCCACGGCTCGGAGTTTGGCTGATCGGGCGCGGGGATTAAGCTGGATCTCTTCCTGGGAGGGTGACAGGGGTCTGGCGGTGAGGATCCTGGCTTTCTGACTCCAGCCACACTGACAGTAAGGGGCTTTGGGAGGACAAAGACAGTTTCGATTCCACGTCCGGAAGGCCGTTTTGACGAGCCTGTCCTCCAGCGAGTGAAAGGAGAGAATAACCATTCTCCCTTCATGATGTAAGAGGTCGTATGCGTCTGCCAAAAACGTTCTCAGGTTCTCGAGCTCTCGATTCACTGCGATCCTCAAGGCTTGAAACGTACGCGTTGCCGGATGATGACTAGTCCGCGTTCGACCTACAACCCCCTCCACCAGGTCGGCAAGCTCTTTTGTTGTTTCGATCGCTTTCCTTTTGCGGCGCGATCCGATGGCGGCGGCAACGCGGCGAGCACGCGGCTCTTCCCCGTATTCTCTAATGAGTTTTTCCAATTCTGAAACCGGAGCTGTATTAACCAACCGGTAAGCGTCGAAAGACTGGCGCCGATCCATCCGCATGTCGAGGCGGGCGTCAGCCTGAAAGCTGAAGCCTCTCTCCGAAGATTCAAGATGATAAGAGGAGAGACCCAGGTCAAGCACGATGCCGTGCACTTTCTCCCAATCGATTTCGCTGAGAATCTGTCTCGCCTGGGTAAAATTCGCCTGCCGCCCAACAAAACGATCTCCAAAATCCTTCAGCCGCACTCGAGCTGTCTCAATCGCTTGTAGATCCCAATCCAGGCCGAGAAGCCGCCCGTCCGGCCTGCTGCGAGCCAGAATTTCCGCCGCGTGGCCTCCTCCGCCCACGGTTCCGTCCAGATAGTTCTTGCCGCTTTCGGGCCTAAGGAATTCCATCACTTCCCGCACCATCACGGGAACATGAATGCTCATTAATGATACGTTCCGTCTCCTTCCCAGTCCTGGTCAAAACTTTCGATCGCGTCTTCCAACGAGTTGTACTCCTCAAAGAACTGGTCCATCCCGACGACTCTAAAAATGTCTCTAAGATACACATTCATGCCTGAGAGTTTCAGGTCGCCGTTCAAGTTTCTTAAAATCCGCAGCCGCTCGAGCAAAACGCCTATGCTCAGATAGTTGATGTGATCGACCGCTTTGAGATTCAAAACCACTTTGATGCGGTCTTTTTCAATCAAAGTGCCGATCATGTTTTTGATCAGGATCATTTCTCGGAAATCGATGTCGCCGCTGACGTCGATTACCGAGATGTCCTGGATTATTTTTCGTTGCAGCATTCATCGCCTCCTTTTGATCAGAGACCTAACTCGCCGAGTGAATCGGGGTTCTGGATGAATGTTTGCTCCGCCTCCGTATGGATCTTCTTCCAGGCCTCCCGATCCCAAACGCGGAACTTGTCCAGTGCCGATACCACGACCACGTCCCGTTTAAGATTGGCGTATTGCCGAAGCCTAGGGGGAATCAAAATGCGCCCTTGTTTGTCTACGAGACATTCGCTGGCGCCTCCCAAGTAGTAGTTTTGGAACAAGACCATCCTGCGCTCGAACTTGGGTTTTTTTCTGATCTCCTCCTCGAGACGAACCCATTCATCGATAGGGTAAACATCCAGGCAGTGGGTCCCATCAACAACAAAGTTGGTAATGATAATCCGATCGTCCCCTTTGCCTAGCAGAACTTCTCGAAATTTGGAGGGAACGCTGAGCCGCCCTTTGAGATCTATCGTATGCTCGAAGCTGCCGCGAAACACTTGCCGCCCTTTTATGGGATTTTATCC
>JACQUW010000101.1 GCA_016210115.1 Deltaproteobacteria bacterium
CAAGCGCCCCCTCATAAATGGCTCCTTCTGGCCATCGCATGGGAATTGGGTTTGATAGCTGTGTTGATCCAACTTCCGGCCGTGCGTCAAGCCTTCGGGATTACAATGCCACCGGCGTCCGATATCGGCATAATCGTGGGGCTAGGTATCATCGTCGCCGTTGCGATCGAGATCGCTAAGTTTGTCTTTAGGACCAAGGAGCGTCCGAGCAAAATGGCTTATCCTTAAACGTGCAGGCGCGGCGGGAGAGGCGCAACCTTCAAGGATGTTATGAATGCGGCAAAACCAGTCGGTCGTCTGACACAAATGAGAAATGAACTACCCCGCGGCAAGCTGCGGGGAATTGAACCCCGCAGAAATTGAAGATGAATAAAAACTCCATAAGCGGAATGCCCCTTTTCAAGCGCGGGAAGGTGAGAGACATCTACAATCTGGGCGACCGTTTGCTGATGGTCGCCTCTGACCGCATCTCCTGCTTCGACGTCGTGCTTCCCACGGAGATACCAGGTAAAGGAAAGATTCTGACGGCGCTTTCTGCCTATTGGTTCGGCGTCATGGAAGAGATTACCAGCCATCATCTGATTACTACTGAGGTGGCGAAATTTCCCGCTGCTTGCCAGCGCTACAGAGATCAGCTTGAAGCTCGGAGCATGCTGGTTCAAAAGGCAGTGCCTGCGCCCGTCGAATGCATCGTAAGAGGCTATCTTTTTGGCTCGGCGTGGAAGGAGTACAGGGAGCAGGGCCGGGTTTGCAATATCCCTGTGCCTCCGGGGCTAGTCGAGGCCTCTCGCCTGGAAGAGCCGATCTTTACTCCTTCGACGAAAGCTCCTGTTGGAGAGCATGATGAGAACATTGCGTTCGCCGACATGATCGAGCTGGTCGGGACAGAAAGAGCTAAAAAGATGCGTGACATAAGCCTAGCCGTCTATCTGCGCGCGCGAGAAATGGCGGAAGCGAAGGGAATTATTATCGCCGATACAAAGCTAGAGTTTGGTTTTATCGAAGGCGAGGTGATTCTGATTGACGAACTTCTGACTCCCGATTCATCCCGTTTTTGGCCGGCGGACCTCTATCAGCCGGGAAAGGCTCCGGAAAGCTTTGATAAGCAGTATGTGCGTGACTATCTTTTGAGCCTGAACTGGGACACAAGGCCTCCCGTTCCGACGTTGCCACCGGAGGTCGTGCAGCAAACGCAGGAAAAATATGCCGAGGCGCTGAGGAGACTCGCAGCGCCACCGGCAAGATGTTTTGGCCGCTGAAGGTTTCAAGAAATAAGATGGGAGGAAAGCTCTGTGACTGAGACTCCTGATGGCCGAGTGGATATTGTACCCCGGGGGGCATCTCACTTCGAGGTGCGTTGCTTCGAGAATCACCAAGACACGCCTTATCGTAGCTGGTGTTTGCCTCTTACTGCCGCGCAGACCATTGCCCGGTGGTGGCTGAGCCGATCGCTCCCCCTGGAAGAAGTGCCCACCGGCGGCGATGGCCGCCTTGAGATGGAGGCGGAACCAGCTGGCTCCGTCTCGTTGATGGAAGTCGAAGGGAAGGCGAATATCCTGGCGCGCTATCAGGAAACCCCGATCGCGGACTGGCTCCGGTATCACAATTTGGGTGAAGGCCGCCACACGTATGATTCTCCCAAAATGTTGATCGTTACCTGCATGGATTATCGCATCCAGCTCCGTGTTCCTAAGAATTTTGCTTATGTGTTGCGTTTGGCCGGGGCGAACGTTCGCTATCGGGAGTTTGATCTTGCCTGCGCGTTGGCGTTTGCCGGTGTACGCCATGTCTGCGTCGTTGGGCATACCGGGTGCGCGATGGAGTCCCTAATAGACAAGCGGGAGGACTTTGCCTCTGGTCTGGAAAGGGCAGGAGGGTGGAACAGGACCAGGGCCGAGTTGGAGTTCAATCTTTCTGCCTCTCGGCTTAATCTCTCCAGCGTGCTGGATTTTACTCAGTTTGAAAGCGGCTGGCTCGAGAGGCGATTCCCGGGAATATTGGTCGCCCCTCTCATCTACGATGTGAAGGGCGGCGCTCTCCACCAGATTGTGAGCCAACGATGACGTTTCCTTCTGAGAGCGATTTTGCCCTTTTCCTCTTCCAGCTTTTTATCCTTTTGTCTGCGGCGTTTCTACTCGGGGGACTGTTCCGCAGGTTGGGCCAGGCACCAGTGATTGGAGAGATTTTGGCGGGCGTTTTGCTCGGTCCCTCGATATTGGGGAACCTGTTCCCGGAGTTTTCATCCGCCCTTTTCCCTCCCTCGCAAACCCACATGCTAGGGACTCTGGCTTGGCTGGGAAGCCTCTTTCTCCTATTGGTCACAGGGATGGAAATTGACCTCCCGATGTTACGTAAAGAGAGCCGGGTGATTTTTTCGACCAGCCTGATGGGTATTGTAATCCCCTCTGCGATCGGATTCTTTTTCGCTTTCTATCTTCCCGATAAATACTTGGCTGACTCATCACAAAGATGGCTCTTTGCCGTCTTTATGGCTACGGCAATGTCTATCTCGGCCATCCCTATGGTGGCGAAGATCCTCATGGATCTGAACCTTCTGAAAACTCCAGTGGGCCATGTGATCATCGGTTCAGCGGTGATTAACGACCTAATCGGCTGGACTTTTTTTACTGTCATCCTAAGCGGAATGAGTGGTGGCGTTGTCGGAGGGGGATCGCTTGCCGGTGTGCTTTTTATGGTATTGGGATTTACCCTTTTCTGCCTCACGGTTGGCAGAAGCCTTATGGTCCGAGTTTTTTCTTTTTTCCATATGCTCCATCTCCCCCCCGAGGGGGTTTTGGGCTTATCCGTTCTCATTGCTTTCCTATGCGCCGCCTTAACTCAATGGGTCGGCATTCACGCTGTCTTTGGTGCTTACATCGCCGGGGTGATGATCGGGGAGACAGGGGAGATCACGGACCGAACACGGGATACCCTGGTCAGCTTTGTGCTTTATCTGTTTGCACCCATCTTTTTTGCCACGATGGGCCAGCGCGCCGATTTTATCGCCAACTTTGACCTCTTCCTAGTCTTGGGTGTCGTGCTCATCGCCTGCGTCGGCAAGATTGTGGGGGGCACTCTCGGCGCGCTAATCGGAGGAATGGAGCGGAGCGATGCTCTGGCGGTTGGATTTGGTCTGAACGCGCGTGGGGCAATGGAAATCATCCTCGCCTTTTTGGCCCTGGAGTATTCCCTTATCAACGAAAAGGTCTTTGTGGCCTTGGTCATCACCGCTATTGCGACCTCCGTGATGGGCGGGCCTCTTATTCAGTGGGCTATGCGTGGGAGCGTTTCGATATGGGGTAAGTCGAATTCTGTCGGGCAAAGGATCAGATCTACCCTTGAACGGTCTTGAGACGATATCCAACCTCATCTTTGCTTCCGACCCTGTTGCGCGTCTGCAGCATGAACAACTGCACGGGCGCAAGGAAGTGGGAGATCACGAGGCTGTCAGGCAGTTGATGCTCGCCGTCCTCGAGGATGGGATCGCTTGTTTTCAGGCCTACTTCTTTAAGCCGTCCCGCAGCAATGAGCGATTATTTCAAGAGGCGCAAGAATGGATCTATTCTGAGGATGACGGGGTATTCTCTTTCAACACTATCTGTGAGACCTTAGGCTTTGATCCGGATAAACTCAGGCAGGGCTTGAAAGGATGGAAAGCGCGGCCGGCGCGATTAGGGGGCCAGGAAAAGAAGCGTATCATCGCGAATAAAGGCAAATGCGGCAAAAATAAGGTGGTTAAGAGTTCTGCCCGCCTGTCCGTAAAACCAATGCAGTCTCAGCAAAAGCTCCGGAGGCAGGTTTTCGCCACCGGGTTTGTCCAAGACGAGACTTGCGAACCCGGGCTCGCGCTGTGAGCTGACCGGTGCGACGGCGCATCTACTTCTTAAGTCTTATTGACATCTTTGAATAAATAAATAGACTGCGCCGTCAAAACAGAGAGGATTCCAATTGAGAAAGGAGGTGAGACTCAATGACAATTCGAAAGCAAATCGTGGCGGTCGTTCTGGCTCTAGCACTTTCTCCAGCATTTGCTCTGGCCCAGGAGAAGAAGGGCACGGTCTCCAACTATGATAAGGAATCAAGAATGGTCGTGATCAAGGGCAAGGACTGGGAGCAGAAGGCCAAGGTAAGTAGCAGTATTGCCAAGGACAAAGCCGATGTTCTCAAAGAAGGACAAAAGGTCACGGTCGAGTTTGATGACCGGGGCGGTGGCGATGTCAGGGTGAAATCTATTAGCCCTCGCTAGTTTGTTCTATTCCGATCTGAGGCAGGGCGAAAGATCGAACGCCCTGCCTCTCTACCCATATTTCCTCACTAACAACAAGCGGCTCTGACGCGATCATTACCCTTTTGAGTTTTTTTGACGCACCGGCTACCGCGATCCCGGAAGCTTCGCTCCGCATAATGATGCGAGTTCAGATCTAGGCCATGTGGTGGTCCTGACGGCTCGGTGCCTTTGCCTGATTGCCTTTTCTGATAGCCTTCAGCCATCCAGTCGTAATACTAAAGTCTTGACAAATTCCCTGGAAAGTACTAACTGCCTGCTTATTTAAATTAAGCCGGAAAGGAGGTGAAACTCAATGCAGCTAAAAGTGAGACTGGCGGCGGTTCTTTTAGCCCTAATGTTGGTGCCGGCATGGGCTCTAGCCGATGAGATGAAAGCGACGGTTGTCAGCAAAAGTGACAAGGAAGTCAAAGTCAAGACGAAGGAAGGGGAAAAGACTCTTCTTATCGGGAGCAAGACGAAGGGCGCCGAGAATGCCAAGGAAGGGGCAAAGGTCCTGATTAAGTACCGCGAAAAGGATGGCAAGCTAAGAGCTGACGAAATCTCTCCGCGGTAGCTCGCTTGTTACCATGACATAGGGGAGGGGGATGAGAAATTCTCCTCCCCTTTCTAACCCGCATTTGCTGGTCTATTTCGTACTCAAATCGCGCGATGGGCGCAAACGTTCCGTTCCGTGCGTCTCTGTAGAAATCGCCGCTAGTCCTTACACAAGCGTGATTTTTTTAGGAAGAAGGTGAGTAGATACTCGAAATGCCCGCCAGTAGTGGTTACCGTGTGAATTGGGAAAAACACACAGGCCAATGAAAGGGGGCATTTCAAGTGAGTCGAGTCTACCCGAAAATCATCCGCAACCGCAAGCGCAGAATTGAGCGTCGTCTGGCACGCAAGCAGTACGAAGATCAGCC
>JACQUW010000102.1 GCA_016210115.1 Deltaproteobacteria bacterium
CGATGGTTGCGAGTGATGCTCCAGGACCGCCCGCTCGACCGCGCGGAAAAATCGCTCCGCGTCTATGTCCACTTCGTCTTTCTTTGAACCGTGGCCATGGTGCATCGCCGGCCCGGCGGCGCCCGCGCCGTAGGAGGCGACCGTCAGGTGGGGTTCAGTCAACTCGTCGCCGAGGGCCTCAGTGATCGTTCGCGGGACTCCCGGCGCCAGCTCGATATCGTCAAGGGCGTCACGGTTGCCCTCGAACAGTTTAATCTCCTGCCGGTTCAGGCCGAGCACTTGATAGCGGTCGGCCGATTGGAGGATGCGCATCAGAGGCTTGGTGTGAAAGCTGTCTGCCACGACAACCAGCTCGGGGACCGGCCGCTGGAGCCGGTAAACTCGAAACAGGCCGGGCGCGCCCAACACGGCCAATCCGTCGAGCGTGTGATTCCAAAATTCGCGATCGTCGGCAAAGGCCCGAAACGGCTCTAAAAGCGGCTTGACTTCACGGGTCATGTACTTCCGTCGCAACGACTCCTCCATTGCTCTAAGGAGGTTGCGAAATCGGATTGGGTCCTGCAGATTGGCCGGATGATGCCGGTGAGTCGGCTGGTAAAGTGAAAGACAGGGAGGCTCAGGAGCGTCCAAGAGCCCCGCTGCATAATCATTAAGAAGTGAGTGCATTGTCCCTCCTGAAGTTTTGTCTCTCGGCGCGCAGCACTTTGGCCGGCGAGAATCGATTATTTTAGATTAGGTCCCGCAGAGCCGGCGGGACATTGAAGCAACGGCATCTCGCTTCCGCCGGCTTTAGAAACGACCGGCCGCGATTCTTTCGCCTCAACTCAGCAACCGGCTGAGGGCCCTGCAGGCATCCACCATCGTGAAGATTCCCGCCACGTCGCCCTCCGCGTCCAGTATAACCGCAGAGCCGTACTTTTCCTCTGCCATCTTCTCGACTACCATAGCCAGATCGGTGTTTGCCAAAACGGCGAAGACATCAGGGATCATCGCATCCTCCACAACGAATCTCTCCCCTCCGGGGTAGGCAAGAGCGATCTTCACATTCCGGTCCGAAAGGATCCCCGCCAACTTTCCATCCTTGATGACGGGAAGGTGGCGGATGTTGTTCTCACGCAAGACGCTCTGCGCCGTTTCCAAAGGGACATCAGCGCTGATCGTGCGCGGAGAGCGGGTCATATAGTCAGCAATGAAATGTTTCTGCTTCATAGGTCTCCCAGTGTATAAGTTCTCCGAGAGGAATGCGCCACCTCTTGAGACAGAAATGGCGTCCTAACGGGCTGTTGATCAGAAAGGCTTCATTAGGCCAAGATAAAACATCGGAGAGTCAAAGCCTACATTTCTGTCTTTTCCCTGTATACGCGCGTTTGAGATATGGAACCAGCGCAGACCGGTTATGGGAATAAGGTTGCCGGTCAGATGGTAAGTCACGCCAAGGCCGCCTTGAAGCGTGAAATTGAAATGGGTTCCGGACTCGCCGAGGCGATTGTTGCTATAGATAATACCCGCGCCTCCGTCCAGGTAGAGGGACCAGTCAGCAGCGCGCATGTAATGCCATCGCGGCAGCAGATCCAAGCCGACGGCGCCTGTGTCGTTGTCCTGGTCAATCCCATAACCCACGCCTTCCAGGTTGATCGAAAGGTTGTCGATCACGTAGTAACCCAAACCGACGTGACCTGCGTAGATCTTACGGCCGCTCTTGCCGGCTGCTGCCGAGGGGTAAATCGTAATGTTCCGTGTTCCGGCAGCAAAGGATCGATTCTCCTCCGGTGCGGTCTGGGCAGTCCCGGGCAATTTCGAAGAGTTCCTGACTTCTCCTGCTGTCCCGGTCTGGGGATTTCGAGGGGAAACGACTTCGCTTCCTAAAGGAAGACCAGGGCTGGAAAGAATGCCGATGAGCACTAGACTGCTATTTCGGATGAGCCATCCCAGTGCAAGAATTAGCGCCTTCATGATTCGGATCACCTCACGCCCGATGGATGTTAAGCCATGAGCTTCTGGACGAAGACGAGAACATCCTCTTTTGAGATCGGACAATTTCCGTCTTCCCAAGTAGAGTAAACAAGGAGCAGGATCAATCCCCACCAGCAGCCGAAGATGCGAGCCCCATCCTGTCTTTCACTGCTTCTTTGGTATGAAGGCCGCATTGAATTCACACACAGTTCCTTTTCTTACTTTCCTGCGTTCGAGTCCGTGAGGTGCCGGAGCAGGCGCGAGTCCGGCGACAGAAGGATGGTGCTCTTGTCGCCGAGAAATTTTTCGTAGGCTTCCAGGCTGCGGATAAAACCATAAAACTCCGGGTCTTTTCCGGTAGCCTCGCCGTAGACTCGGGTGGCCAGGGCATCCCCTTCTCCCCGACGTCGCTGGCTCTCCTCGTAGGCCTTCGCCAAAATAATAGTCTTTTCTTTGTCCGTTTCGGCCGTGATTTTTGCCGATTCCTCAGCTCCTTCCGACCGGTAACGCTTAGCGATGCGCTCGCGTTCGGCTACCATCCGGGCGAAAACGCTCGCCTGGACTTCGGACGGCAGGTCGGCTCTTTTAATCCGAACATCGACGACATGAATCCCAAACTGCTTCGCCTTTTCCGCGGTCCGACCCGCGACTCGCTCCATGGCCGGCTCGCGCTGTTCCGCAATAATGTCGCCAAAATCACGCGAAGCGATTTCCTGGCGAAGCTCGGAAAACACCAGGTCATCAAGACGCGCTCGGGCTCCCACCTCGTCCCGGACGCTGATATAGAACTGCAAAGGGTCGCTGATCCGCCAGCGCGTTACGTGGTTGACCAGAACCCGTTTTCTATCCAGCGTTAGATATTCGGAGGACTCAGAATCGCTGGAAAGAATGCGTCTCTCTATTTTATGGAGCTGCTGAACAAAGGGTATCTTCCAGTGAAGCCCGGGCTCGTCGATGGTTCGTCTGAATTGCCCCAGTTGAATGATCAGAGCCTGTTCCCACTGGCCCACAGTAAAAACGGTCTGGTTGGCAAGAACGAGCAAGGCCGCGAGCAGGGTAACTAGAGTTATCGGCGAGAAAAGCTTGCGCTTCATGG
Source organism: Deltaproteobacteria bacterium (assembly GCA_016210115.1). Classification (GTDB taxonomy): domain Bacteria; phylum Desulfobacterota; class Binatia; order UBA9968; family UBA9968; genus JACQUW01. Next base: position 3,050 of record JACQUW010000102.1, read on the forward strand.
CTGCCCTCCTTTCGTTTCCTTTGAGGCGCCCGAGCTCTCCTGCCGTATGTTGATGTCTTTAAGAGGCAGGAGCGGGAGCACACCGGCGCCACCCTTGGACTCCATGATGATTTTGTCGGACTTCGCAAGGAGCTTTTCGACGGTTTCGAGATGAAGCCGCGTTCTTGTGACGACCGGAGCTTTGCGGTACTCAGTCAGAACCGCGCTAAATCTCGCCGCGTCTCCGCGGGCTCTCAGGGTCCTTTCTTCCTTATAGGCCTCTGCGGCGCGCAGAATCTCCTGAGCTTCTCCCCGCGCCTTTGGAATCACATCTTCGTAATAGCCTCTGGCCTGGTTGATCATCTTTTCTCGATCCTCTCGCGCCCTGACCACTTCGTGAAACGCGTCCTTCACCTGTTCAGGGGCATCCACCGCCTGGAGCTTGACGTCGGTGATCAGAAGTCCGGATTGGTAAGCGCTCATCAACTCTTGAAGAAATTGCCTGGTTTCATCTTGGACCTTTGCCCTCCCGACCGTCAGCACATCATCGATGGTCATGTTGCCGACTCGGCTTCGGAGAGCGACTTCCGTAGCCGCGCGAAGAGTCTGAAGCGGGTCTCGGAGATGGAACAGGTATCGGATCGGCTCGCTGATCCGATACTGAATGATGAGCTGGGCATCCACGATGTTCTCATCCCCCGTGAGCATGAGAGACTCCGTGGGTATGGTCCGCACAGTCCCGGGCCGTCGAGGGTCGGACCGGAAGCCGACTTCCAAACGCTGGATGGCTTCGACGTTAACGACCCTGGACTGCTGCACGGGCCAGGGAAGCCGGTAGTTCAGCCCCGGCCCGGTTGTTGTTAGCACCCTGCCAAACTGCAGCACTACTCCCTGCTCGCCCGGCCCGACGATGTAAATACCCGTCGCGGCCCAGAGCAGAAGCCCGGCTATAACCAGCGCCAGGACACCTTTTTGACTGGGCCAGGGAAAATCGGGAAGCCGCGCCTTGATTTCTTCCCAGTCGCCGTTCCCCGGGGACCATCTCTGTCTCTTTCGACCAGAATCGCTCAATGCCATACCATTTTCCTCAATTCTTGTGATCCGGGCAGCCGGAATTTTCTTGAAACTCCGGAGCCGTTCTGCTCGTCTTAACGTCTCTTGCTTGCCATCGTCTCCAGACGCCGAATTCGTTCCTCCATTGGGGGATGGGTGCTGAAAAGACTCATGAGCCCTCCCCCGGTCAGAGGATTGACGATGAACATATGCGCAGTGGCGGGGCTGGCCTCCATGGGAATTCGTTCGACGCCCCGTTGCAATTTTCTTAACGCATCGGCCAGGCTCAGTGGATCTCCGGAAATCGCGGCGCCGGTGGCATCGGCTCCGTATTCCCGGCTGCGAGAGACCGCCATTTGAATGACAAGCGCAGCGAGGGGCGCAATCATGATCATGATCAAGGCCACGACAGGATGGCTCCCCTCCCGGTGACTGGAGCCCCTGCCCCCGAAGAGCATGCCCCAATAAGCCATGTTGGCCAACATAGATATGGCGCCGGCCATCACGGCCGCGATGGTCCCGATGAGGATGTCACGATTCTTGATGTGCGAAAGCTCATGGCCCAGCACGCCTCGCAGTTCTCTCTCATCCAGAACCTGGAGAATGCCATGAGTGACGGCGACGGCCGCATGGTGTTCATTTCTGCCCGTCGCAAATGCATTCGGCGTCGCCTGAGGAATGAGATAGAGTTTGGGCATAGGCATTTGGGCGCGCATGGTCAAGTCCTGCACAATCCGATAAATCTTGGGTGCTTCTTCCGGCGCGATTTCTTTCGCCCTGTACATCCGCAAAACGATCTTGTCACTGAACCAGTAACTGGCGCCGTTCATCAGGAGGGCAAAAAGAAAAGCGATGATCATGCCGCCGCGGCCTCCCAGCGCGGCGCCGGCTGTGACCATAAGGACCGTCAGAAGCGCCAGCAAAAAAGTGGTTTTTAGCATGTTCATATTAACCTCCGTTGCGCGCGAACATCAGAGCGTTTGCTTAGTCTTTGGGCCCGACGGTCCGTCCGACGAAAGTCCGCGGAGCGGTTTCTGCTCCACGGCGCGTGTCTTTATGCGGCCGTTCGATACCTTTTGCCCTTGCATGTCTCTTTTTTATGTGTCGACGAAGAGCCGGGTTCGCGCGATTGAGCCCGTCTTTGCTCCTCCCACTGCAATAAGCCGCGACGGAGGTATTCGGGATTAAGTCCTAAGACTTCGCAAATATTTTCGAAAGAAAACAACCATTCGCTTTCTTTCGTGAGAAAGATCCACTCTTTTGCTTCACGAAAGCGCGATTGCCGCCGCCCGCTCTGGGCAAAAATAAAGTCCTGGAAACAGGCTAAGGCATCCACCAGGACCGCCAGCATGAGTTCTTTCTCCGGCTCCAGGAACACTTTCCTTTTGAAGGTATCCAGATACTGCGCCGAAAGAAGGGCATCCAACTGAAAGAAATCGGTTATGTTCTCTTCTAACCTCAGATTTGTCCAATGCGTCATCAAAGCCACCTCCTCGATTGCAGGATACTCCCCTTTGGTCGAGATCATAATCGAAATAGAGTTACAATCTGAGAAGAACTTGTTTCATTCCACTATCGGCCCTCTTGAATGCGGCTATGATCCCTCAGGCCTACCTGAGGGATCAAAACAAGAGTGCGAAAGCGGTATGAGAAAGGGAGACTTACAGGGACCGGGATCGTGGAGGAGAGCGAGTCAGTTGGGAGCCGACGACCGGCCACAACCGGAGGTTCTGCTTGCGATCTACTTTTAAGAAGGATACATCCACGTGTTGGAGCCATCCTCCGGGGGACTCGTTCAACGAAAAATCGGTTTTCCCGTCGGATTTAAATCGAAAATCCTTCTTGATCTGAACAACAGACGAATAACTGGAGGCGGATATACCATCGTCCACCAGAAGCTGGGCGGAGCACAAAAGTATCGCTGTAAGGCAGACGCAAGCGAGAATGCAACGCGCCCAAATTCGTCTGTTGAAGAGCAAAACCATCGATAAAGCTTCTATCTGGAAGATATCATAAAGCTTCTATCTGGAAGATATCCCAGTGTCAAGCAGGGTTCGGCTCATGTGCAAAACCGTGTCAGGAGACGCGAAGAGACACCCGCGCATGAGGACGAACCCTTCGTGTCAAAATATTTCCTTGTCCCTCCGAGCGACATACAGTAAGAGTGTGGCGAGTCCCAAAGTCACCATGAGGCCTGACGGGATCAGCTCAGATCTTTCGATGAACCGATAGCCGAAATACGCCGTCAAGAACACGACAGGAGCTATGGCAATCCGCGGTAAGTGAATTTTATGCGTCATTTGCTTCATCATCAATGCTTACCTGCTTTCGGGATGATTCTTCAAAGTTCTGCTGGCGGCGATCATGGCCAGTAACGAATCAGCCTTTTCGCTCAGCGCTTCGACCGGAAGCTCTAACCTTCGCGCTTCAACCGCGCATGGGGCGCATACCGTCAGGTTGATCTCATCCGTACGCACGCGAAAGTTGCATTCTCGCTCGCGTAAACATCTTCGACACTTCACTGTGTGCTCCTGTGGTCCTACAGGCCCCAACTCTGCGTAGAAATAGTTCCGGTAAAGCCGGCGCCAGATACTTCTGTTCCAGTTGACGGTCCATGCGACTGGAGCTGTTCGGCGGGGACGCCTGTGCTCATCTTTACCCTGCGCCGGCGAGTTGCTTTTTGACCGCCCACCCACTTTTCTCCAAACAGCCAATCTTCTTTAGGGTGTTCATCACGCGACATTCCGATCCCCAGTCGCTCCAGGCTACGCCTTTGACAGGGAGAACCAGAAAACGGGACGGATACCGCTGGACAAAAATCTCCAGCACATGTTTGGAAAAATTCACCGGTTCCATACTGTCGTATGTCTCTTGCAGCACGGCTCGCTCAAGAGGAGATCCGATAGCTTCCTTGAGCCGTTGAAAGCGCGAGTAAATTGCCGAAAACTGCCTCCGCAAGAGATGGAGAAGCGTGCTCGGTCTGAAAACCATGACCATTGTGTTCCACAACGCTCCTCTGCGGATGAGCCCTTGCGCGGCTTCGAGCGCCGGTTTTTCAATAAACTGCGAAATCGTGAAAACGCCCAGGGAGGCCATGGCTTCCAATCTTTCGCCTGGCAGAATGTATCCGTATTCCGGCTCCGGCGTATCCGCCTCTATTCCCAACAGGACCAGCCGGGAAGGATCCCGCTCCACTGCGCGATAGGCGAGGTACACGTGACTCATGAAAAGCTCCTCCTCGTAAACAAAGTGATCCGATGGGAAAACCACGACCGTGGACCTGGGATACCGCTTGTATAGATGCATCAGTGGCAGAAAAAGCCCCGGCCCGGTGTCCTTATTGTCAGGCTGCACTATCACGCTCCCCTTAGGGAGGTTTGAGATCTGCCGTCTGACCTCGTGGTATCTCAGGTGCCCCGAACTCACCACCGTGAGGATACGTTCGGGCGGGATCAGCATCGCCGCGCGCGACCAGGTGCGCTCTAGCATGGAGCGGCAACCGAAAAAGTCGACAAATTGTTTGGGAAGCATATCTCCGCGCAACCGGTGGATGAGAGGCCGGAGGCGCTTGCCCTCGCCTCCGGCCAGCAAAATTCCGCAGAGCGCCGGCCGCTTCTTTTGAACCGGGACTGAATCACATCGAGGCAACACGTCCCCGGCTGGGCCGTTTCCTTGGGTCTTGTTGACATCGATTCCGGAGTTGTGGAGTCCGGTTGAATCACCACGGGAATCACTTTGCTTGTGACAGGATGCTACCGGGAGCATTTTTACTGTTGCCGCCATTTTTCTCCTCCTTGATGACGGGTGGACCAAATCTAGACGCTCAGGAAAACGAGAAGTCAAATGCGACGCGGATGGGCTGCAGAGGGCCCGCGGCCCATCCGCGCCCCGGTTGAGCGCTACTTTCGGACGCCGCCCCAGACAAAGCCGATTCCGAGGTTCAACACATGATTCGCCTGGCTCGTTACGGAGCCGGACTTGATCGAATCAAAAAACCACTCGTAGCGGTAGGCAGTTTTTAAGTAGGTCTGGTCGTTAAAAAAGAACTTGGCCCCTACATTCGGGCCGAGGGTGCCGGTGGCGTCCCGATCATTCCAGACCAGGCCGAGAAAACCGCCTGCAAACGGCAGCACATTGTCAGAGAGAGGGAAATGGTAATTTAAGAAGGGGACCGTGGTTGCGGTCCATACGTCCCGGGCATCATCTATGAAATTGATATTGAGAGCCTGCCTCAAGCCCGCCTCCCAACCTGGATTCAAGTAGTAGCCGTAGCTGAGGTCAAGATTGAGGGCGCCCGTGCCGGAATGTCTTCCGTGAAAAAACCCTCCGCTGACTTCCACCTCGTGATCGTTTGCTACCGGTTTCGCAAAGATGGAAGGCGCGCCTGTTACTGAGATCAGACCCGCTAGACTTAACAGAACCAGAGAACGTTTTATGCATGCATGATTCATCTGCATCTCCTTTTTATTTCTCGCGTGACGCTAGATTCGATAACCTCTTCCGATAAACGTGCCGCCGCCTGAAGCCTTTCGCCCCTTGGCTGGCTTCGACTGCCGCTTTCAGGGGATTCGGAACGCCCAAGAACCAGACAGTTCCGGTGCCTCCAGTCGCCGTGTCCGGCGGGGAATGAAAACACCTTCCCGCAGGAGACACCGAGGACGGCGCTAAAACTCTGCGCTACGAAAAAAAGTTGAAGAGATTAGGCTGAAGGAGGAGAACGCTCTATTCCGGTCGCCAGGACCGGCCAGGTATGAAGATTCTGCTTGAGATCAAACTTGAGGAGAGAAAAAACAACGAAGGTGAAGTTGCGGGCGATCTTGTTCAGCGCCAGATCCGCGTCTTTGCTTCCGTGACTGAAAGCGGGGGCGTACTTCTTTGCATTCTCTTCGGCCACATGAATGCGCGGCTGTCTGACGATGCCGTCGACGGAGTAATCCGGCGCCAAAACCAGCAGCGTAAAACTGACTAACAGGACGTGCAAGAGAACGCCCTTGCAGCGAGATTTTCGCCCGTTGCTGAACTTGCAAGCCATGAGCGTATTCTGTCAGCCGATTCTTAGAAGTCAACAACTTCATGTAAAAAAACTTTGCAAAGGCAAAAACGCGCGCAGGAGAACCACGAGATTCTCTGGGGCCGCTTTTTCCTTCCACTCGGAGAGGTGAAGCGCCGGACATCTGGATCTCGTCAATAATAAAGAATAAGGTAAATACAGTCCTTATGTGAGGTGTTGCTATGGACGCGCGCGAATACCTGAATCAATGGGCTGGACCTTATCCGGTGATGCTGGGAGGGTCCGGGCTGGTTCTTCTTGTCGGGACTCTTGATTACTGGACGGGAAAAGAGATCAGCCTTGCAATGTTTTATTTATTTCCTGTTTCTCTGGTTGCCTGGTTCATGAAGCGGCTGGACGGATTTTGCATATCCCTCCTGACAGCCATGGTGTGGTTTGCCGTAGACTTCATGATGGGTCACTTTTATTCTCAGCCTCCATTCCTCTATTGGAATACGGCGGCGCGGCTGGTTTTTTTTGCCGCGGTCATCACCATCTTATCCGGCATCAAAGTCGCTTACAACGAAAACTCACAAATCATCGACGGCATTCGGCTTGCGCTTGCGAAGATCAATACGTTGAGAGCTCAAACTCCCATTTGCGCGTGGTGCCAAAAGGTCCGCGATGCGGAAGGATGCTGGCGCAGCTTGGATGCGTATGCAAAGGAACATTCGGTCCTTGAGCTTACCCACGGAGTGTGCCCCGAGTGTCTTGGGCGGCTTGAAAAGGACGTGGTCTAACAGGGATCGTAAATTCCACCCCGACCTCCGTTTTCTGTGCGAGGTAACAGCGATTCTATCTCATCATGTACAGGACGAAGACGGCTAACACATAAAGTGCCAGAATGCCCACGGAATCCCACGCAAAAAACATCGCTTTTCTGGTTGCCCGGTAGGTCAGCCCGACCACGGCAATGCCGGTCATCGTCATGGCAGAAAGCGCGCACGTCAACTGGTTGGGCGAGACGTATTCAAGGAGAGGACCTCGGGTGTAAAACAAATCATCGATTGCGAGCACGGACACATTAAAGAGGTTACTGCCAAAAAGATTTCCCACGGCCATGTCAATCGCGCCCAAACGCATGGCGGAGATCGAGACGGCGAGCTCGGGGAGTGTGGTGGAAACCGCAATGAAAATGTTGCCGACGAAGGTCTGCCCCAGACAAACGAGCCCCGACAATCACTCCGAGTCGTTCTGCTCGCATCTAAAGGACCACAGCAACTGAAAAAAGAACATAGACGATCAAGATCACAAGCGCCAGCTCCAATAGGGTGGAAAAGTAGAAAAACAGCGACCCGTTGACTCTTAAGCGCAGTCCAGCATATCGTTCTACTTGAGTGGTTGTGGTGTCGATGCGGCCGGTTCTATGTTGCTCGCCTACTGCGGGAAGAAAAGTAACTTGCTTCTACCGGATTTTTAGTTTCTAACTAAGGCTAAAAGGTCCGTATGCAAAGGCTCAAACTCTCGTGAGCGCGAGGAGATTTTAAGCATGACTATGCATAAAGCTAAGAGGCTAGCCCTTCAATTCGCGATCCTGTTTGCCTTTTGGCTCATCCTCTCCGGAAAG
>JACQUW010000094.1 GCA_016210115.1 Deltaproteobacteria bacterium
ATGAGCACCAGTTCGACGTTAAGACCTTCTTGTTGAAAAAACCCCCGCTCTCGCGCAACTGCCAACGGCATCATCGTTACGTTCAGCGATGCAATCCCCACCCTCACATTTTCGGCAGAGGCCTTTTCGACAGTTAAGGACAATAAGAGAATACCAAGTCCCCACGCTAACGACTTCAATTTCCCGGGGCCGCTTTTCATTTGTGCTTTCACATTTCGCTCTCCGTCATTTGACAATGGAACGGAACAGTCTGCTGTTTTCCTCGAAATCTTTCGCGATCTCGGGTTTCACCGGATAGAGTTTGATCCCGTCTACGAGCCGCGGATATTTTCCCTTTACCCGGGGCCGCACCACGGGTCGGCCAAGGCTCCCGATCAACCGTTGTCCTTCTTCCGAAAGAACATAGTCGATGAATAGTTTGCCGGCGTTCGGGTGGGGTGCGCGTTTGGCTAAGACCAAATGCCAGGGCCATGCAAGCACCGGATCCGCGTGCACAAGGTCGATGGGCATTCCCTGGTCCCGTAGTTCCAAGACCCGATAACCAAAAACGTCGACAACGGCATCAAATTCTCCCACCGCAAGGAGCTGTAACAAGAGGGATCGCCCTCTCCGCAGAGAGGGTTCCTGTTTCATCAAGGCGCGAAAATAATTAACCGTCTTTTCCTTCCCCCAGACTTTGATTCGACCGGCGAAAGATTCGGCCATATCGCTGTTCATGCCAAGCCTTTTTCTCCACTTGGGAAGCAGAAGATCGTCGTGGGTTCTTGGAACGTCGCCCGCGGGAACGCGCCTGGTGTTGTAGGCAATCACGCTGGTCAGCACGTACGTACAGCACAGCAAGAATCCTTCGGCATCCCGAAACTCCGCGGGAAAAGCTTCAGCTTCCCTTGATTTATATGGTTGGAGCAGGTCCTTGTCGCGAAACACCCAGCCATTGAGCGCGTCGACGCCCGCGACGTCGGCGAGATTGCTACCCGTGCTCGCCTCGGTTAGAAATCGATGGGTCACCGTCGCGGTGTTGCCGCGAAAAGACTCAACCTTCATGAAAGGGTATTTTTTGTTGAACGCTTTAACCAGTATATCCTGGTGGCCCGCATTCATCGTGCTGTAGAAAACGACGGTGCCCTCTTTCCTGGCGTCTTGGAGTGTGTCCGACCCCGCCACGCCGGCATTCAACGCAAGCGCGATTGCTACATAAACGCTAAATGCCGTGACTTTGCGGCTACCGAGCTTCATTCTCGCTTCATTCGAGTCGATCGGCGGAAATCATGCTCAATCGCTCGGCACCTCGCGCATATTGACCCGCACCCCATTGCGCGCGCATTCGCGTTCATAAAGCGCGCGAATGGACGGGTCCTCGTCTTCATATTCGATCAACGTTCCACCCAGTTTGCGGCTCACGTTGTTCATGAATTTCCCCTTGGTGCGAAATTTTCGGCTGCGCGGCTTAAAGGCGATATACTTCGCCGGTGTCGGCCCGGCGTTGAAGTGCTGGTGAAACCATTGGTCCGGCGGAGCAAATAGACTGCCCGGCTTCCAATCGATTCTCATCGGCTCTTCGCCTTCCAGCCAGTGCAGCGAATAGCCGTGCCCGCTCAAAATCAAGATGTGGGCTCCCGGCTCATGCCGGTGGGCTCTGCCGTACGTCCCGACGGGAAAAGCCATGATGTGCGCCGACATCGTGTTGCATCCCATCTCGATATAGAGCAGCGCGGGTTCATCTCCTGAACCAGCCTGCTCCGGCGACGAAGGCCCACGGGCGCCGAACCCGCGCACGTCTTCAATAAAGTTCGTATCGAGCCAGTTTTCAGCCAGGAATTTCCCCGCGCCCTGAAAATAATCGTCCTCTCCCTGGTAGCGGTCGGTGAAAGCGAAGGTGTTGTTAAAAATAAATTCGTCGTTGTGCAGAAGATTGATCATGGTCGGAGCAAAGCTAAAACCGACGAGAGAAGCCGGCTCGTTGCGGTCTCCGTTGAATAGTTGGTGCGATGCATTAAGCGGAATAGCGAAAAAACTTCCTTCGTGCCATTCGAAAGTCTGCTTGCCCCTTTCCGGAGTCCAGACCGTGGTCGCGCCCCGACCTCGGAGAACAAACATCATCTCGTCATAAACGTAGTGCTCGGGATTCAGGCTGCCTCCCGGCGGGATCTCCACCACATAGGCGTCGATGGCGATGTACGAAGTATTGACGCCGGAGCCATCCAAATTGATGTATGCACCCCTGCCTCCCTTACGCTTCCAGGGGGCGAGGGGCGCTTCCAAAATATTTTCCACCCACAAGCCTCGGAGCACGGGAATACCCTCGGATTGAAGAAAAGCATCGTAACTGGTCAGCCCACTGCCCCAGCCGCCCGTCGTTGGTATGTTCTTATTTATTGCCACGACTGTCCCCAGGGTTCGACTCGGTCGTACACTTGGCCCACAGGTCTTCTATTCTGTCCCAGATTTCCTTCTTGGGCATACACTCCTTCGGAATCGGCTTCTCAGGATCATGGCGAACGGGTTTTGTCGCGTCAATCATGATCTTGCAGTGTCTCAAGGTCCTGTTTTCTTTCTCACGTAAAGGCATAGAAGGATCTAAACTGTTCCCTGTCACGTTTCTTATCAGCTCAAGGTCCTGTTCGAAATTAGACCGCGTCGCTACGGCCCACAGAACCTCTTCTATATTGTATGGATCTATATCTTCATCGACCAGGATCAGGATTTTCATCCAGCGGGCTGTGGGAAATGAGGATACGATCGCGTGGCCAATGACCTTCGCCTGCCCGTCGTACTGCTTTCTAATGGAGGCAACTGCGAGCATCATGGTGCCATAATGAGGTATCGAAAGCGCCTTAAGAAACGGTTTGTGTTCTCCGTCCAGTTTTCTCTTGACTTCCGCCTCATGAGCGAGGATCTGAAGAACCGAATCACAAGTATTCGGTCGTCCTTCGTAGCAACCCTGAAAGATCGCGTTGTTTCTATGAGTTATCGCCTTTATTTCCATGAAGGGCCTCTTTCCCTCTTCTCCATAGTAACCAGTAAATTCGCCGAAGGGTCCTTCATGCATCATTTCGCCGACGGTCATCTCTCCTTCTATGACGATCTCCGATGTGGCGGGAACTTCCAACGGAATGGTCTCGCACCGGACCATTTCCACCGGAGCTCCCCGGAGGCCTCCCGCCACATCTATTTCATCCGTGCCGTAAGGTAAAGGCGCCGCCGCGGCAATATAAAGCGACGGATCACAACCTATCACCATCGCCACAGGGAACTTGTCACCTGCCTTGAGAGCTGAAGCGCCAAGCATGAAGTGCCTGTAGGGCGCTGCTAGAAGGCCAATGGTGTTGCGATTGAAAACCTGACTTCGATAGATTCCAGCGTTCAGAGCGCCAGTATGAAGGTCGCGGGTTATGACACACGGGAGGGTTATGTAGGGTCCTCCATCCTTTTCGTTCCATATGGGCACGGGAAATTTTGACACATCGACTTCGTTGCCTTTTAGAATATTTTCCTTGCACGGCCCATAGTCCACGACCTTGGGCTTAATCGGATTAGAGATTCTCTTCTCCCAAATCTCCGCAAATGCGGGCCTTGGAGTGTCACAGGGGAGATCTAACGCCATGAAGTATCTCCTGGTGGAATCGATGAGGTTGGCTGCGACGGGCGTATCGTACCCCTTGATCTTCCTGAAGAGCAGAGCCTTGTTGCGGTCTATTCCTCCAGTCCATAAAGCCTTGCGACAGATGGCACCAATCTCGTATTTGCAATCCACCTCGAATTTAACATCGATGATCTCCCCCTCTTTGTGGAGTCGATCGATGAAGGAACGCAAGTCATCATAGGGCATGTGAGGAGTCCTCCTCGAAAAGCATATTATCAAACTTTCGCTAAATGGGGCTCTATCAGGTGTCAGGCAAAACGAAGCTTCGGCTCAGTGCCTATTCAAGTTTCTAAAGAATCCCTCTGCTTCAAGCTCATTGATGAGGGTCTCGTCCAGCACCTCACTCATAAGGTTTTTGACTTTGCCGGTGGTTGTGTTTTTGGAGATCAGCTCGACTGCATTCTCCATTCCTTGGCGGTCCACACGCGGAGGATCTGACAATTTTCCAGAAAAGAAATTCACCGTATCGCTCAATAAGGCATTATCTTGAAGCTTTAATCGCCTGGCGTATACTCCCAGCGCTTTATTCTTATCCGTTGCCAGCATGTGAATACCTTCGCTGAATGCCCGTAGGAATCTTTTGACTGTTTCTCTGTTTTTGTCGACGAAATCTCGGCGGGCCATAATTACATTGAGCGGGAAACGGGCCTTCAGATCACTCAGGTCCGCAAGTAAACTCAACCCCATCTGTTTAGCTTTAGTCGTTTCAGGAGGAGCCAAAACCGTTGCATCGAGGGCGCCGGTTGAGAGGGCGACCAAGCGGCTGGAAGCCCCGCCGCTCGGCAATAGAGTGATGGACTGGCGTGGTATACTCCATTCTTTGAGCGCAGAAACGACAGCCAACTCGTTAGACCCCCCGAAATTTACGATACCGATCTTTTTGCCGATGAGGTCGGAGGGCTGTCGGATATTTTGCCGCGCCACCAGGCTAAATGGGAACTTATTGAGAGAACCAGCGATAATCACCACGTCGGCCCCTTGAAGACGAGCGTTCATCGCAGCCGGGCCATCTCCCTGGGCAAACTGCGTGCTGCGGCCGATCAGGGCTTGAATCCCGCGTGAGGATCCGGGAATCATTACGACTTCCGCGTTTAAACCATACTTCTCCAATAGCCCCAAATCTTTTGCCGCCCATACGGGCGCTTGAAACGCGGAGACGCCACCGTAACTTATTGTAAAAGTCTCACGGGCCAGAGAATTAGAGCTACAGAATAAACACAAAGCCAAGAGAAAAACGGATAGGAGCAATTTTGTACTCCGTTGCGCTGGTTCCAAGAATGAAAGTACCTCCATTACCTGGGATAGAGTGTTAATCCCTTGATGTATGGAGGCGGCGTCTCTCCGCACGCAAAGCTCCGGCGTGTTTGAAATGTTTCACCACGCTTGCTCTCCGTGAGGGGGTTCTTGACTGGCAGGAGAACTAAACGATTCCGTAGAAAAGTCGCCGGTAAAACCATCGGTCCGTTGAGTGGTGTGGCGCTTCCGCACCCACCCATGTCGCCAGGCCACAAGCCCCATCGATCATTAGACAACGCGTGACCTCTAACACATTCATCAGGGGAGAGTCAATGTTGGCCGGCAATCCGATCAAATTTCCCATTTCGCTTTGGGTTGAGAACAGAATTGACGTAAATCAAAAATAGTGTTATCCACGAAAATCCAAACTCAATCAAAACTCGCCTAAACGTTAACGGCCTGCAAGCAAAAACTTGTCAGTGAGTGATCGCGATGGAGAAATCACGGTATGATGGATCATGAGACGGTGCAAATTTTCATTGAGGCCCTCAAGGAAGAAAGCATTGAGATGGTCGTAACATTGCCGGAGGACCCCAGCTATTCCTTGACGGCCGCCATTCGAATTGATCCTTATTTCACAGATATTACGGTGGCCGGCGAGGGGCACGGCATTGCGCTATGCGCGGGGGCTTCTCTCGGCGGAAGAAAATGCGTTTTCATGACAGGGATCGCCGGTCTTCTGATGGGGGGATTCGCGTTGGCGCAAATGAATACGCTTTACGCAATTCCGCTTTTGATTACAGCGTCGTATCGCGGTGACATCGGCGACCGCAGCGGCATTCCGTCCGGAACGCTGGCGATGTTTAACAAGTTGGCGGAGCCGTTTTTGCAAGGTCTGCGCATTCCGTATCGCATCGTGGACCAGAAGAGCCGATTGAAGGGAATGATTCGTGATGCGCATTTCTCTTGTCGGCAGTACAGTTCGCCAATTGTTTTGCTTCTCACGGGGGAGGTTCTGTGGTCAAAAGGCTAGATTGTCTAAAACTCCTAGCGTCCTGGATGGACGAAAACATGTTTTCGGTAAGCAGTCTTTCGAATAACGCGCGGGAATGGCCGTCCGTTTGCCGGCAGGGTCACCATTTTCATAATTTGAACATGGGCATGTGCCTGTCATTTGCGTTAGGCTTGAGCCTGGCTTTTCCAAAAAGAAAAGTTATGGCTTTAGAATCCGATGGAAGCCTTTTGGTCGACACGAGCAGTTTGGTGACGCTAGCCGACGTCAATCCGGCAAATTTGATCGCACTCGTGTTCGACAATCAGGAATACGGCAAAATGGGGCCGACGGCCACATCCAGACGAGCTAATCTGGAGGGTATCGCGCACAGCGCGGGTGTCGAAGATACCGCGACGATTAGAACTATGGAAGAATTTAACTCGTTGGTGAAGGGCGCCATCGATAGCTCTGGTTTAAAATTGTTTGTGATCAAAGTCGAACGGGGCAGAGCGCCGGTGGGCGATTATCTGCGCACTGATGGTCGGGCCATGAAAGAGTTGTTCTTGCAGAAACTGATCAGTCACCCGGATTATTGGGGCAATGAGAAAGTCGTGACGGTAAATCCCAAATAATCGAGAGGCGTTGCCTGCACGGGCCCCAGAGTTGTAGCGGAAGCGATTGGGAGGTTTAGGATGGCATCAGCCCGACATGTAATCGTAATTGGGATTCTGTTGATCTATGGCGGGACGCTGCGCGCCGACGATCTGCGGATCGCTTATAGCGCGATCAATGGAGCGCAGGCTCCCATTTGGTTAGCGGTCGAAGAGAACATCTTTCGACGCTATGACTTGAATGTAGAGCTTGTTTATATTGGCGGTGGTTCTGTGGTTACGAATGCTCTTATCTCCAGAGATGTTCACTTAGCTCGCTTAGGTCCAAATTCCGTTGTGCAAGCGTCTCTCAGGGGTGCGAACCTGAAAATGATTGCGAACACTGTCAATACTCTAGTCGGGTATCTAATGGTCCGACCTAACATTTCCAGTCCGAAGGATTTGATAGGGAAAAGAATTGGCGTCACGCGGTTGGCAGGCAACACGGATTATGCGTTAGAGTTTGTCTTAAGAAAGTACGGTCTTCAGCGGGGAAAGGACGTAGCTGTGCTTCAAACAGGCGGGTTACCGCAACTACTCGGGGCGTTATCCGTGGGCGCCGTAGACGCAGGACTTTTGACACCGCCATCAAACATGCAGGCATTGAAGTTGGGACTCAAGCAGCTAGTTGATGTCAGTAGTTTGGGGATGTTATATCCAAACTCGGTTGTTGCGACGAATGGAGAGTTTCTTAAACGAAATAGGGAGTTAATCCTGCGGTTTCTTCGCGCTTATAGCGAAGGGATAAGTCGAGTGTCTAAGGATCGAGGCGCAACGATTAAAGCGTTCATCAAGTATACAAAAGAGCAGGATCCAAATATCTTAGCTGACCTTTACGAACTTTACGGTGTCAAGCAGCTTGAAAAGATTCCTTATGTCAAAATCGAGGCCGTGGAGGAAGTTTTGCGTACTGAAGGTATTAAATCAGGACAGGTAGACCCAACGTCCTTTGTAGACAATAGTCTCGTGGCACAACTGGAAAGGGAGGGGTTTTTCAAAACACTGTATCAATAACAGTAATATACTCAATTACTGTTTACGGTTTCGAAGCGAAGATCGCTCGCTTTATACGAAGAGTGAGAACTACGGCGAGATCGACGCACGTGGAAGACTGCATGAAAGTGGACGTCATCGATTTGAGAACTGCTCTAACGACTTGTGAGCGCCTCGGCGAGCTTATTTGCATCAAAAAGCAAGTTGAACCCTATGTTGAGATCCCCTCCATTATGAATGCAGTGGGAAGGCAGCGCCAACCGTGCGCACTGTTGTTTGAAAATATTAAAGGTTACCCTCAAGCTCGAGCGGCTGGCAAATTTCTTGGTGGAGCGCAACGGTTCGGAGCTTTTTACGGGTTGCCACAAGATTTTCCGAGTCTGAAGCGCCACTTTCTGGAGGCGCTGGAAAAGCCTATTCCTCCACGTTTAATTCAAAATAGCGCATGCAAGGAAAATATCGTCTATGCCCCACTCGACATCACAAGTATCATTCCCCCAGTGAAAGGGGCCCTTGACGTCGATTCGCTTTATTATCAACCCGTCGTTGTGACTAAAGATCCCAAAAATGGCCAACGAAATACCGGAATTTATAGGGCCGCGGTGCAAGAAACTGGTCGGCTGACGGTAAACGCACGAACCGATCGGCACGGTGGGCTACAGCTCACTACAGCTAAGGCGATGAATGTGCCCCTACCGGTGGCGCTGGTTATCGGTGCAGAGCCAGCTGTATGGATCGCAGCGAATGCTAAATTACCTTACGGCCATGACGAGTTGAGCTACGCAGGGGCAATAAAGGGAAGCCCAGTTGATTTAGTGAAATGCGAAACGATAGATTTAGAGGTTCCGGCCCATGCGGAAGTAATCATTGAGGGTGAGTTCCGGCCTCCGTTTGAGTGGGGTGTTGAAGGACCGTGGCCGGAATACTTGAAATATCTCGGAATGAAAATCAATCCGCCCATCATGCATATCACTGCCGTTACGTACAGGAATAACCCGATCAACTACGTAAGTATTCCCGCAAGCGGGGGGGGAGATGAGGCGCTGGGATTACCCAATCAAGCCCAGTTGCTCCGACTGTTACGGGAGTTTGCCGGAGATTTTGTCGTGGACTCGTTTCTTACCCCTGTGCCGCTTCTGCATCATGCCATAATAAAGGTTCGAAAGAGCGAGCCCCATCATGAAGGACTGCAAATTAACGTTGCGCTGACGGCTTTTAGCTTTTCCCCAACGCTGGATATGGTCACAATTGTCGACGAGGATATAAACATCCATGACTTGGCGGATGTCGATTGGGCGATTTGTACCCGTTGCAATCCGGCGAAACAAGTACACATCCTGCCGGAAGCCCGGACGACCCAAATTGTGCCCATCGCAGGAGTGAGAGAACTAGATAACGAGCCGATCGTAAAAGCAAAAATGATCGTCGATGCGACAATACCGTGGAATTACAAGACGCGAGAAATCTCGCCAGGCCTAACGTTCTTCAGTAAGAGCAGGTGGTTAGATATTGACCTCTCGGATTACGTGGAACCAAAGGATCGCGATAAGCTAGGTTAGCGTCGTGAATTCTTGCTTCGGCAGACAAAGTTCGCTTCGTATCGGCCCGGGCGAGCGCCAGCAGAGTCGCACGGTGAGGCCTCGGATTAGGCGCGAGGTTAGAATCTCGGCATTTGCGAAGTAACCCCGTGCTCCTTTAGCGCGGCTTCGTAACGAACGCGGATCTCGGGATCTTCGTTCTCGTAATCAATCATATTGCCGCCCTTCTTGACATCCATCACAACGTCGTCAGCGTCTTGCTGAAGAGTTACCTTGAAGCCAAGGGGATAGAGCCGGCTGCCATAACGGATCGCCAGATGGCGGGCCGGTTCCTTACCGGTGTTAAAGTGTTGATGAAACCAATTCGCAGGCGGGCAATAGACACTTCCTTCTCGCCATTTTATCTCGACGACCCGATCCGCGTTGCCGCTTCGGTAGGGATGCGTACCGAGTTCGCTCGACCAGAGCAATACATAGCCGACGGATTGTAATCCCAAGATAATCGCTCCGGGCCCGTGATGGTGCGCCTTGTGGTACTTTCCCACTGGCCATTCCCCAATGTGGCCGATCAAAGCATTCCCGGAAATTTCAAATTGGCTCAGGCGAACGCCAGCGCCTTTAACTTCAAAATCGTCCAAAGCGGCGGACTTAATATCGGAAATGAAGTTGGTTTCCCATAGATTCATCATCCCGTAAGTATAGCGCTTTTTGCCAACATGGAAATAATCTTCTTCACCATGATAGCGTTCGGGAAAACTGAAAGGGCAATTAAATATAAAGGTTTCATTTCGATATATATCGAACGCCAGTGGAGCGTTGGTCACCGCTACAAACTTGACGGGCTCCCGTCCGCCGTTGACAAGTCGATGCGAGGTATTCATCGGAGGCGAAAAAAGACTCCACGGCGACCATTCAAACATTCGCTTGTGGCCGTTATCGTCCCACACTTCGGTCGCACCGTGGCCCTGTAAAATGCAGATGACCTCTTCGTAAAGATGACGTTCCGGCTTCAATGCTTCGCCGGGCGCGATTTCGGCAACGTACATCGCGGTAACACCTTGCATTCCATAAAGTTGAACAAACGCCGCTTTGCCACCAATGCGATTCCATGGAGCCAGTTCGAGCTTCCGCAGGTCCGACAGACCATGACCTACATGAATGGGAATTCCTTGGCTTGCGATCCATCGCGCATATCCTGTTTTTTCATAAATCTTTGCGAAGTTCATTGTCTCTCCCGTGTTTTCGAAATTGCGGTTGTCGGCACCTAGAATAGCTTAGTCGCAGTCACGCCGAGCGCCGTTGTCTGTATTCTTCGGCAGCCTCCATGATGGATCTGGCGATCGCAGGATAGCAGCCACACCGGCATATATTCCCCTTCATCCATTCCGAAACGTCACTGTAAGTCGGAGATGGGTTTTCGATGAGGAGTCCCTTGGCCGCCATTAGCTGACCGGATGTGCAAAACCCACACTGGGCGCCGACGTTTCTTATGAATGCCTGCTGCAGCGGATCAAGTTCTTGCCCCGAAGCCAACCCTTCAATTGACGTGACGGACTGACCATCAACCTCAAACGCTAAATAGCTGCAGGAACTCACGGGCTTCTCATTGACCAGCACGGTACAGGCGCCGCAGACTTGCGATTCGCAAGACCGTTTTGTGCCCGTAAGTCCCAGTCGATATCTCAAGAAATCCAGGAGAACCTCCTCTGCGGGAACCTTCCCGCTCCACTTTGTCCCGTTCACCAGAACTTCGATCGCACAGTGCTGGTGCGTAACGATTCTTTCGAAGCCGTCCTCCATACTCACACCTCTTCTTTAGCCGCGCTTGCCTGGCTTAAGGCCCTGCTCAAAAGTATGCGTGTCATATACATTTTGTAATCAGTCGAACCGAGGACATCGTCCACGGGCTCGAGCAGGTTGACGAAATAGCGCGTTGATTCCATGATAATTTTGTTTGCGTCCTCGATTTTCAATCCTACGATTTTATCCTCGATCTCCAGGAGCCTTTGGGGTTTCGGTCCCACGCAACCCACGGCCATTCTCACCTTTTCTAGGATCCCGTCTTTAAGCTTGGTCGCGACCGCCACATTGAGCGTGGGCCGCTGAAGACGATGGACTCGGAGATACGCGGTCCCCCAATCGAGTGGAAGCGGTTTAATGGCGACGCTCGCAAGGATTTCGCCGGCCATGAGCGCAGTCGAGTACATGCCGGTGAGAAACTCGCACAAAGGAAGTTGCCTCCAATTTGTTTTATTCGCCAGACTGACGCTTGTATCATAAAGAAGGAGAGCTGTGCCCGGATCCGAATGAGGATCGTTAAAGCAAAGATTGCCGCCCAGAGTACCCTGATTCCGAACCCGGATGTTCGCGATCTTACCCTCGGCATAAGCGAACAACGGCATGTGCCGGCGAATCAGCGGATCCGTCTCAACCCGGTGATGGGTCATAGCCGCTCCAATTTGAATCGTCTCGCCGTCCCAGGTGATTTCGTTCATGCCCCGAATGCGCTTGATATTAACCAGGTAATCCGCGCGGATCATCCCGTATCGCAGAAGGAGCGCGAGTTCGGCACCGCCTGCGTACACTACGGCTTTTTCACCCAAGCGAGCCAGTTCTGTGGACGCTCCGATTATTTCCTCAGGAATCAAGACGCGGAAGGGTTGTAGCATTTAAATTTTCCCCATACCTTTCAGAAGGTTTTCCGGCGTAATGGGAACAGAACGTATGCGGACCCCGAGGGCGTCGAAGATGGCGTTACCGATTGCCGGCGCCACCATCGTAATCGAGGTTTGAGAAATCCCCTTTGAGCCAAATGGACCCGGTCCGTCTCCGTTCTCGAGGATGACTGTTTTGAACGCGGCAGGCATGTCTTCCATGGTTGCGATCCGGTATTGGAACGGATCGGCGTTCAGTAATTGCCCATCTTGATAGAGGGTCTCCTCGAAGAAGGCGTGGCTAATTCCCATGATCGCGCCGCCTTCGAGCTGCCCTTTCGCGGAGTTGTAATGCAGGATCTTTCCGGCATCGCTGACCATTGAGTATTGAATCAGTTTGATCTCACCGGTTTGGGGGTCAGCCTCCAATTCCACCGCGGCCGCACTCGCAGCCCAATGATCCAGGCCCCCAAAAAGGCTCCTCGATGGCGGCGGACTGTAGGAACCGATCGCTTTTAGAATCGAGTTGTCTCCCAGAGTCTTTATGCTGGCCGCGATTTCACCGAAGGATAGGCTCTGCTCAGCTCTCCATAATCTGCCTTGAGCAATTCTCCACTCGGACACCTCTCCGCCTCTAATCTCCGATGCGACCCTCAGTAGTTCCTGTTTCAGGTTTTCACAAGCATTTTTCACTGCGTTGCCGAGTTGAATTGTCGTCCTCTGCGCATTCACACCGGCAAAAGGCAACGCCGTGGCGGTATCTGGCTCTCCGACAATGACTTGGGCGGGGGGAATTTCGAGGGTTTCTGAAGCGATGATCTTGATCAGATGGTAGACTCCCTGGCCGGGCTCGGTCGCGTTATGCTGAATCTTGACGCGTCCGTGCACATCAACGGCGGCCATCGCGTAAGCTCGTCCTCCGCCAAAATTACCGCTCCGCAACGCGAGAACCAAAGCTCTCCCGCGGGCTGGTTGAGTTCCAGGATCGGCGCCGCCATCGACATGACGGCCCCGGGATGAACGTCCATCCCATTTGATCGCGGCAGCCGCTTTTTCCATCATATCTATAAAGTCAGCGTCCATGTGCGGCGCGCCCTGAGAAACGAATTCACCCTTTTGGAGAACATTCTTCCTTCGGAAATCAATCGGTTCAATCCCCATCTGCCTCGCAACGCTATCGATGAGGGACTCCAGCGCCCAGGTTGTTTGGAATTTTCCGGTCGACCGCGTATGGCTGGCGGGAACTTTGTTGGTATACACGCACTTCGCCGTAACGCGAACGTTCGGTATGCGATAACATCCCCATGCCGAAATCACCATGTTATGCGTGGCCAAGACCGCCCCGGTCGTGTAAGCTCCGGTATCGACGACCATCTCGACGGCCAGTGCCGTCAGTGTCCCGTCGCCCTTGACACCGATGCGCGCTTTATAGACCATCCCGTGTCGCGCGGTGGCCCGGAAACTTTCTGCAGCGGTGGGAACTGTCTTCATGGGTCGGCCGGTTTTGCGCGCTAGAAACATGGCGGCAAACATGGAGTTGGTCACGTGTTTCGCGCCGAAATGACCGCCGACGAATGGAGCCCTGAACCTTACCCGGTCTCGATCCAGCTGGAAAAAATCCGCCATTTTATCGCCATCGCGAAAGGGCGCATCTGTCGAGCCCCAAATCGTCGCTTCGTCATTGAGAACTTGAATGATGCAGCCTCCGACATTCTCCATGGGATGGTGAAACATCGACGGCGATGTGTACGTCTCCTCAAAGATTCTGTTTGCGTCTTTAAACCCGCGTTCGACGTCGCCCCATTCGACCTTATCCTCCAGCAAAAGGTTAGTGCCCAGGTTTTCATGAAGGAGCGGCGCCGAGGCATCAAGCGCGCCTGCAGGATCAAAGACCGGCTCCAACGGCTCATAGCTCGCTTCAATTAACTCCACGGCCTTCCTTGCGGTCCGCAGGTCTTCGGCGGCGACAGCGGCGACTAATTCCCCGTCGAAGCGCGCTTTATCGATCACCATCAGAGGCTGGTCATCAGGTAAAGGACGCAATCCTTTCATCATGTATTCATATCGAGGCGTGTGAAGCATGGGGTTGAGATCGCCGAGGCGCTCTCTGTCGAGGACTGCAATGACGCCCGCAAGCTTTTCTGCCTTCGAGGAATCGATCGATATGAGTCGAGCATGAGAATAAGGACTGACCAGCGTCGCCACGAAAGCCGTTCCGGGGGGTTCGCGAAGATCCTCCACATACTTGGCGCGGCCGGTAACCTTCTCTTCGAGATCCGCACGCGCCTGATTAGTTGGAGACCTGAAATCTGCTTGCTGGACCTGCCTCATCTTTTGCCTTTCCGTTCCATGCAAACGTTTATAGCGAGTCTATCGGTAAAGCGACTGGATAAAATCATCCCGCTCCATCTCCTCGACAAAAGTCATATCAAACACTTGCTCGTAGCCTATGGATTTCGTATGAGGGCTGTAAACCTTCATGGAACGCATGACCGAAGTAAAATCTTTTTCGAGTACCTTTGGCGATCTTGGAAGCTTTTCGGTGTAAAACTCATAAGTCCCCCGGATGATTTCAGGATCCTCAAGTCTCACATACTTGCGCAAAATCGCTTGCGTCTCCTGCGGTCGGCGTTTCATAAATGCTATTGCCTCTGTCCAAGCACGGACGAAGCGCCGCACCTCATCGCGATTTTTTGTGACGCGCGACCTTTTTGTCACAAGAGAACTATTCGGATACTGGCTAAATTCCCGAATATCAAACAAGACTTTCAACCCGGCCCGCTCGCTTGAAATAATGACGGAGGCGACAATATGGTCGCATCAAGTCCGCCGGCCACCATCAGGGATAGCACCCGTTGGGAGGTGTTTCCGGCAACTATGATTTTGACATCGCTTTCAGATATGCCCAATTTAGCCAGCGCGAGTCTGACAGAGAGAATGCCGGTGCCCCCATAGGCGGCCACACCGATCACGCCTCCTTTCAGATGTTCGGGTTTAGTGACTCCCCTGCGTCCCACCAATTTATAGGGGAAGCCAAACTCGGACGTACCCAGCACAACGATATCCCCGCCCTGCGCTATCGCGTTGATGGCATGCTCCAATCCCGTTTGCGAATATTGAAAACTCGAACCGATCAACGCGTGAACACCTTGCGCGCCCCCTGTAAGGGAGGTTTTGACTCGAAATCCGTATTTTCGGCCAATGGCGGTGGCTTCCAAGAGCCAGATCGGCAAATTAAATCCGGCCGTTCCGTTGTACGCTGCGTCAATCGCCGTTAGTTCCTGGGCATGCGTCGCACCGCTCGATAAAAAAATGGATAAATCGGACAACATCACGAGTAATGTCCACCCACTTACGATTGCGATTCGGAGATAAACCTTCATTGAAAATCCCTGATCCACCCGCGCCGGCATTCACCTTTTGTTTTTCGGAAAACCACGGCAGAAAAAATCCAAATCCCTCGGATACCGCTTCACTCCCTTAGACCGAAGATTTCTTTATAAAGGTTGATGCTCGCCGACAAATCTCCAATATTTTGACGAATTCTCTTGTAGTCTCTAAAGAGCCGTCGCGGTTTCGGATCGACGTCAACCCTGACAGGTATGTTATTGTTTTCCACCGTCCTCGTCTGCATTTCCTTCGACAAGAGAAAATCCATGAACAGCTTGGCGGCATGGGGATGCGGCGCACGCTTCGCCAAACTGAGCGAACTCACATTAAACACAACAGGCTCCAGGGGAATCCAGTCGATTGGCGCATTCTTGCTGATATAATCCTGAGCGTGGGGGCCAAATCCTATGGTCATTGGAAACTCCCCGGCGGCCACAAGCTGCACGCGTAGTCTCGCCCCGCGTTGGAACCCCTGTTCTTGTTGAGCGAGTTTTCGAAAGAAAGCAGTTCCTTTATCCTTCCCCCAGTAGTTCAAAAGCCCGTCGAACCATGCATAGTTTTCGGTATCGTTGAGAATCTTCTTGCCCTTCCATTTCGGATGCAGCAAATCCTCGTAGGACTTGGGAACATCTTCAGCTTTCACCAGATTCTTATTGACGATTAACACAAACGGCAGCGCATAAAGTGAAACCCAGTAACCATCCCTGTCTTTCAAGTCATCGGCAATAAATCGCCGTTCAGGCGAATCGTAACTTGTGATAATTTCTTTCTCTTGGAAATACGGCAGCACGCCTCTGCTCGAAACTCCGTGAATCACGTCGACGATATGACGGCCGGCGGTGTACTCGCTGAGAATTCGATTGACCATCGGCCCCGCGCCGCTCCGCACCATTTCCACCTTAAGGAACGGGTATCGCTGTTCAAAAAATTTGATAAACGCCTGCCCCTCGGGAATCGCTATTGTCGTATACCAAATAACCCTGCCCTCTTGCCTGGCCAGGTTAACGAGAGTGGTTGCAGGCTGCTGTGCCAGCGCCGTAAATGAAAACCCGAGCAAGGCCACAACGGCAGCGGAAGCACATCCCGATAATTTCATTTCGTCATCATTCCTTGTGGGACTTCAAGCCCTATGCGGGTTCGGGCTCGGCCACATGTGAACACAAACGCAGTTCTTGTTCAGTGGTTACGAGCGAACCATGTCGCCATATCGCCCCTTAATACCGCTTCCGCTATTTGAGCTGCCGTCCGGCCTAACCTGGAGGTGCGAGCGAAAAAAAGCAAGCCGAGCTCAGGCCGCTTTCCGGCTGTCGAGCCGTTACGCACAGACGCCTTTCGCGAGGGGAAGTCGAAAGCTGATATGTTTTTTGTTGACTGTTGCGACGCGCTATTGACTTTTTCCGGATATCACGACTATGGTGGCGCAGTCAAATGCCCGGTTCGAAGCGGCGCGACAGACCATTGGCCCTAAACATCGTGTGCGGTCGATGATTTTTTGAAAGCCGGCGGAGGAAATCGCTGATGACCGTCACGCGATCAATTCTATCAGCACTTTTTTTGCTCGTTCCGCTGGTGGCGTTCGCCACCGAGCGGTACGCAATAAGCTACGGCGGCATCTCCGGCTACCAGGCACCTGTATGGGCCGCCGCGGATTTGCGGCTGTTTGAGAAGTATGGTCTAGACACGGACCTTGTGTTGGTCCTTGGCGCTGCACGGGGAATGCAGGCTTTGATATCGGGAAGCACCCATTTCCACCAGGGCGATGCCACGGCGGCAATCAACACGCGCCTTCAGGGATCCGATCTAGTGATTGTCGCCGGTCTCTTGAATAGATTCCCCTTCAGCATGGTGGTACAAAAAAGTATTCGACATCCTGCCGATCTGGCGGGCAAAAAAATCGGCATCGTGAATTTTGGTGGGTCCAACGAATTGGCTGTCATCTCGGCTCTGCGAGAATGGAACATCTCCCGTCAATCCATCACGCTTCTGCCCAGCGGGGGTGCTTCCAGCCGCCTGGTCGCGTTATCGACAGGGGCCATCGACGCAACTGTTCTGGCTCCGCCAGAGACCACCAAGGCCAAACAGATGGGATTCAGCATACTGGCAGACTTAAGCGAATTGAAAGCACGTTTTCCTGTGAACGTGATCGTCACCCGCCGCGCCTTTTTGGAGAAAAATCGAGCGGTCGTGAAGCAATTCCTAAAAGCTTTTAGCGAAAGCGTTCACGCCCTGGTCAACGATAGGCGCAAAGCACTGGCCGTCTATGCCAAACGTCTAAAGCAGCAGGACGCCGCGGTATTGAATGATTCAGTAGATTTTTTTGCTGGAAAATTTTCCTTTCCCCCCCGTGTCGACTCTCAAGGATTAGAAAACGCGGCCGCAGTGCTGGTGAAAAACGCTCCTGTCGCGAGAGTAAAAACTCTGGCTTCAGAGGCGCGCGACGAAACTCTTCTTGATGAGCTTGAAACGGAAGGTTTCTTCAAAAAATTGGCGCGATGAAATGTTTCGGTCTCCGTGTTGAATGCGCCGTCCATCGCTACGCGCCGACAGCGGCTGATAGAAAAACCGCGCATCGTTTGGCATAACCCCAATTGCTCGAGGAGGGAAGTTCGGAAATGGCATATCTTAAGGACGTGCGCGAACACCTAGCAGCGCTTGAGTCGGCGGGATTGCTGGTGCGCATCAACCGGGAAATCAATAAGGATACCCAATTGCACCCACTGGTCCGCCTTCAATTTCGCGGCGTTGCTGAAAGCGACCGGAGGGCTTTCCTGTTTACCAACGTGACGGACGGCCATGGACGCCGCTTTGATATTCCGGTGGCTGTTTGTCACTTGGCGGGGTCTCAAGCGATTTATGCTCTGGGAATGCAATGCGATCCCGCGAAGATAACGAAAAAATGGGCGGAGGCCATTAAGAATCCCATCGATCCTGTCTCCGTCACCAACGGCCCGGTGCACGAAGAAGTTCATCTGGGAAAAGAACTCGACCAACCTGGCTTCGGGCTGGAAGAATTCCCGTTGCCGATCTCCACGCCGGGGTTTGATGGCGCGCCATTTGTGACCGCGGGTGTTTGGATTACCCGAGATCCCGACACCGGACGGTTCAACCTCGGGAACTACCGGGGAATGGTAAAGTCCCGGAATCGGATCGGAATGAACGCGGGCGCCCTGCAACATATTACCCAGCATTGGCGCAAATGGCAGAAGCTCGGGAAGCCGATGCCCACGGCCATCGTGATGGGGACGCAACCCAGCATTTCCTACGCGGCGGTCGTAAAGTTGCCTTATGGCGTCGATGATTACGGCGTCGCGGGAGCGCTCGCCGGCGAACCGGTGCAGTTGGTCAAAGCAAAAACCGTCGACATCGACGTG
This sequence comes from Deltaproteobacteria bacterium, assembly GCA_016210115.1. Classification (GTDB taxonomy): domain Bacteria; phylum Desulfobacterota; class Binatia; order UBA9968; family UBA9968; genus JACQUW01. The sequence goes on from JACQUW010000094.1 coordinate 18,470, forward strand.
CCTGCGACCGCAGAGATTGTGATCGAGGGTTTCATCAACACTGAGTATCTGGAACCGGAAGGACCGTTCGGCGAGTATACGGGTTATATGGATCCGCAGCAGCTAAACCCGTTCATGGATGTCACCTGCATCACGCATCGCAAACGGCCCATCCTCGCTACGATGCTAAGTCAGCTTTCGCCGTCCGAGTCGAGCAAACTCCGGTATGTGGGTGGAGGCGCAAATGTGCTCTCGCATCTGAGAGGGCTTGGTTTTCACTGCGTAAAAAACGCGGCTTTTAACGAGGCCGGCTGCGCGCTCGGGCTCTGGTGTATTCAAGTGAGCAATCCCAAAAAAGGGGAAGTCGGGGCGCTCCTGGATGCCTGCGCCGAAATTCCCCGGATCTTCCAAAAGATGGTGATCGTCGTCGACGACGACATTGACCCCTGTGATTTGGAATCCATCGTCTGGGCGATGAATTTTCGAATGCAGCCCCATCGCGACATCAAGATCAAGCCCATCCCGCCGCCTACGGGGGATTGGTCGGTCGCCGCCCCCGGAACCGGAGACGTAGGGGGCTTCAAATCGCCTGAGGGCCTTCAGGCCTCTCTCATGCTCATCGATGCGACGCGCAAGTGGCCGTATCCTCCCGTATCGTTGCCCCCAAGGGAAATCATGGAGGACGCGGCCGCCATATGGCGGGCCCTCGGGCTGCCAGAGCTTCAACTCCGTCATCCATGGCATGGCCATGATCTCGGCTGGTGGCCGGAGGCCGAGAAAGAGGCGGGACGATTGGCGCTTCAGGGACGCTATTACGAAACGGGAGAGAAGATGAAACAGGCCCGGGTTTCGGTCAAAGGAAACGGTGGGGACAAGAGTTCGTGAATTCCTCCGAAAGCGGCAGATCCTGCGGGCGCAAGGTTCCGGGCCGCGGCCGATGGGCAGCTACCATGAGCCGAAACGGGCTGGATCGGACGTCCGCGGCCCTCCACCTTACGCTCCTCGGCGGAGGTGCGGCTTTCATTATAATCACGGCGATGGAAGTCATGAACCTTTCAGGATCAACGCAAGCGCCCTGTTCTGCCAGCGAGGTACTGTAAATGCCTTATGCGGACCTGCAAAAGCACCTGACGAATCTCGAGGAAAAGAATCTCCTCGTAAGGATCCGACGCCCGATCAACAAGGACACGGAACTGCACCCGCTTTTTCGTTGGCAGTTTCGCGGCGGCCTTCCGGAGTCGGCGAGAAAAGCTTTTTACTTTGAGAACGTCGTCGATAGCGGCGGCCGGCATTACACGATTCCCGTTGTCATCGGCGCGCTCGGCGCCTCCCCAGCAATATACGAAATCGCAATGGGATGCCCGATCGACGAAATACCTCAGCGGTGGCAACATGCCCTCCATCATCCCATTGAGCCCGTCATCGTCGATGACGGACCGGTTCATGAAATCGTTCTGACGGGCGCCGCTCTGGACGAAGAGAGAGGAGGACTGCTTCAATTACCCATCCCTATCTCCACTCCCGGTTTCGATAATGCGCCTTATACCACCTGCTCGCATTTTTTCACGAAAGACCCCGAGACGGGTATCCGGAACCAGGGAAATTACAGGGGGCAACTGAAGGGTCAAAGAGTCATCGGCCTTCAGGCGCCCGCTTGGCAGGACGTTGCCAAACACTGGGAAAAATGCCGGATTCAAGGAAAACCCTTGCCCGCGGCTCTAGTCATCGGCGCCCCGCCTATCGTATCTCACTGCACCGTTCTCAAGGCGCCGTTTGGCGTGGATGAATTAGGTATAGCTTCCGCCTTGGCGGGCGAACCCATCCGATTGGTTCGCTGCAAGACCGTTGAGCTGGAAGTCCCTATGGATGCCGAAATTGTCGTTGAAGGCTTCGTGCGGACGGATTTCCTCGAGCCCGAAGGACCCTTTGGCGAGTCTCACGGCTATATTCACCCGCGAACCCTTTCGCCCGTGATGGAAGTCACCGCCATTACCATGAAACGACGCCCGGTGTATGCGACCTTCATGAGTCAGATGACGCCCAATGAGTCAAGTTCAAGCAGAAGGACGGGATTCGAAGCGTACTACCTCAACCACCTGCGTCAGGACCTCGGAATCAAAAGCGTGGTCAAGGTCTCGATGCACGAAAAGTTGACCAACCTCAGGAAACTCATCATCGTTCAAATGAAAAAACCGGCCGAAAGCGAGGTGTGGCGGGCATTGCACGGCGTTGCGAATTTTCAGCCGGGTGTCGGCAAATTCATTATCGCGGTCGATGAAGATATTGATCCGCGTAACATGGATGCCGTCTGGTGGGCGATGTGTTACCGATCCAAGCCGCACAAAGATGTTTTGATATTGCCGGGAAGAGTCAAAGGCCATTCGCCCCCGTTTAAGCATGAGGATCGACTGGCCGCGGAGGACTCCGCGATGCTGATCAATGCCATTCTCAAAGAGCCCTTTCCGCCCATCTCTTTACCGAAGCGTGAATACATGGAGCGGGCCAAACAGATCTGGGAGGAACTCGAGTTCCCCGCGCTCAACCCTGAGCCGCCGTGGTTCGGATACTCCCTTGGAGATTGGGATGAGGAATGGGAGGAGGAAGCCGAGATGGCTGTCACCAACCGTTACCTGGAAACCGGGGAGAAGCTGGCAAAGCGAAGGGTGAAAACTTGACTATTTTCGAGCAAGGCGATGTCGGTGAGGCGGCATTTTGCTCGCATTTTTAATTGTACCGTTTAGAAAGGACGATTACGCAATGGATAAGATTCATTTTCCCTACCGCTCAGAAAGTCACCTTCCTTTTCTTCATGTCGTAGGCGAATCGGGATCTTGGGAAAAACATGGGCTCCAGGTCGAATACGATTACCACATCAGTTCCCGGGATGCGCATCAGAATGTTGCGGATGGCAGCGTGGAATTTGTAGGAGGCAATCATATCTCCACCTATGCCAAACGTGCCGAAGGTGATTCATGGGTTTATCTGGGCCAAACGGTAAGCATACTCAACCATTGCTTGGCCGTAAAGCCAGAATCTACCATCTTTAGGGTTTCCGATCTCAGAGGTAAAGTTCTCGCTACTCACGGCGAGCATCCAGGGCTCAATGATTGGCTCGTCATCCGACAAAACGGCCTGGACGGTGAAGTCGAAATGCAACGGTTCAAACGAGAAACACCACACTGGAAAGCAGTGTGCGACGGCAAGGCTGATGCCGCATTTGTGAATGCGCCAGCGGATCTCTTCGCGAAGCGGGCCGGACTCAGGCTTATCGAGGTCGACCCTCTCCCGATGGTTTGGTTCACTACGGTTTCCACCAATCTTCCCTTTGTGGAAAAACATCCCGACATTGTCGACAAATTCCTTCGTGGCCTTATCGAAGGTATTGCCTATTTCAAAACGAACCGTGCGGAAGCCATCAGAATCATTCAGGCCAAGTATAGGCACCGTGGTGAGGCTTTGGACCAAGAAGCGGTCGCCCATGTTTACGATGACTTGGCAAAGATCCTCATGCCGAAACCCTATGCGAGCATGCAGGCGATCAGTAATGTCTATGAACTTGCGAAGAAGCTAAACAAGGACGCTGAAAAAGTAGAGCCAATGTCATTGTGGGACTTTCATTTCGTGAGGCGAATCGATGATAGCGGGTTCATTGACGACTTGTACAAGCTATAGCTTTGCGCCCATAGCTCTTCTAAGGTTGCTACGGGGCGCCCGTAGCCAAATTAGAAAGGCATGAAGGACAATGAAGTGCAAAAACCGTGACTTGTTGTTAGTCGGTTTTTTTACTTTCGTACTGTTTCCTCTAGGACTTGAGGCACAAATTACTGATGATGTGATCAACGGTGCTAAAAAAGAGGGCAAACTGGTTTATTACACTGCTCTCAATGTGATCGAAAGCAGAGAGGTGCTGCTTGCCTTCCAAAAAAAACATCCGTTTATAAAGATAGACCTCTTTCGCCTTTCTGCCGAAAAATTGCGTACCAAGATACTGACAGAAGCGAGGGCAGGCCGGCATGCCTTCGATACCGTATCCAACAATGTTGTCGATATCGGATTGCTACTGCGCGCGGGTGTTCTAGGGCAATATAGAGCAAGGGAAGCGGGAGCAATCCTCGAAGGATTAAAGGATGAAAAGTCATTTTGGACTGCGATTTACTTCCGACAGTACGTTCTTACTTATAATACTCGGATGCTTGGTGCGAAAGAAGTTCCATCGGATTGGTGGCACCTTCTAGAACCGAAATGGAAAAATAAAATTGGGATGGACGAGGAGGAAACTGAGTGGTATGCGGGGTTATCAATGTATTGGGGTAAGGAAAAAGCCAGGAAATTTATGACCGGTTTGGCATCTCAAGAGCCCGCAAAGCATCGCGGGCACACGGTGCTTGCTCAGCTCACAAGTGCAGGAGAATTCCCTCTTTCCATTGGATATGCCCATCAGATAATGGAAATGAAAAATAAGACAGCTCCACTGGATTTTGTCAGCACCACAGATCCAGTGGTCACATCGCCCACTGTGATTGCACTTTCCAAAGACGCGGTCAATCCTAACGCCGCACGGCTTTTTATTGAATTCGTTCTTTCCCGCGAGGGACAAACCATCCTAAGGAATTTCGGTCGTGTCACCGCGCGGACAGATATTCCACCACCGAATCCACGGCTAAATCCCAGGCAGCTAAAATCATTTTTTGTCAACCCGCAAATTGCCGAGCACTATCAGGAATATCAAAAGGATTACAATGAAATCTTCAGCCGCTAGACATTTACGTGGAACCGAAGGATCGCGGGAAGCTCGCGATAGGGTCGTGATTTGGCTTCGGGGCGTAGCGCAGGGTGCTGTTTGTTGCTCGGTGACGCCGCGCTCCGGCAGGCTTCAGATCAACCGGATCAAGGGCCGGGTTTCCAGCCGCTCGCCTTTAGCGCCGATCTGGACTGGCGCAACAGCGAAAAGTCAAATAACTTCTCGGGATTCTGGGTGTCCTTGACGTCGGCCATCTTGCTGATGAGCCGGATAACCTGTCTCTGCGCGTCCAGCGATAAATCTCCGTCAACCGTCGTGGTGGGCCGAGTCGCCTCGTAGATCCTTGCCGCCAACGGCTCGTCCACCTTCATGGCTTGCGTCAGCAGTCTGATGGAACCCGCTCGATTTTCGCGGAGGAAGAGCAGGCCCATCAGAGACGCCCGCAGGAAGCGTTCGACGAGAGATGGATCGGTTTTTAACAACTGCTCGCGAACAATGACGCCGCCTCCGGGCATCACAAAGTTGTGCTCCGCGAACGAAACGAGCTCTCTGAACCCCATGTCTTTGGCTTTGAACGTGAGAGGGGAGATCAGGGTCGTTGCATCGATCGTTCTGCTCACCAACGCGCCGAGCCGGGTGTCAGCATTGCCGATTGGCAATAGGGTTATGGAACGACCGGCGTCGACGCCGTGCGCGCTCAGCAACTCTTTCAGCAAAACGTCATCGACAGCGGCGATGCCGGAGACCGCCACGCTTTTGCCGCGCAACGCCGTCAGGTTTTGAATTTCCGGCTTTGTGAACAGGGAATGCTGCGGTTTATCGAAAGCGGAGAAGACGAGTTTCAACGGCGCGCCGCGAAGCGCGCTCACGAGTCCGACTGTCGGCACGGTCGAAAACTCGACATTGCCGGCCAAGACCGCCAGGTTGGCCGTTGGAGCCCTCATCGAAATGACCTCTTCTTCGAATCCCTCCTTCACGTAGTAACCATTAAGATGCGCAATGAGAAAGGGCGCCGATGTTATGGTGTAACCGGGAATCGCAATGCGAATTTTCTTGCTTTGCGCCGCGGCGTAGTTGTGGACGAAAATGGCGAGAGCGAAACAAAATATCGAAACGAGCCGTACCGTCATTGCCCCTCGGACAGAATTTTCATGCTCTTCGAGAAAAACGCGCCCGGCATATTTCGCCTGCGTCTTTCCGGGCGCTACTTGTCGTCTTCGAGAGGGTCCACATCGAGGGTTCGCATCTCCGTGTTCATCTCGACGTCGCGGCGGCGGTGCCTGGCGCACCACTTGCCTGTTTTCCAGTACTCACTCCTTACGGCGAACTGGGCCTGGCGCTCTAGGTGATCGTTCCACTCGCCCTGGTCGTAGCCGTACCATGGCATGACCGGCTTGAGCTTTTGAAGCCCGAGCTCTTCCCAGATCTTGCGCGCATTTTCCATATACTCTTTTTTAGGCATCGCTACCGGCGGAAAGGGTTCCTTCAGCACGGCGTTGATCAGCACCATGGAGTCCGCGCTGTCGATCTTGCTGCGCGGGCCGTGTCCCTCGTCCTTGTGCGGCAGGATTTGCATGTCCCGGTGCGGTTTGCAGCGGAAGCACATCGCCCAGAAGAGCGCGTCACCGTTATAGGCGTCGATGTCCTTGTCCACCGCGATGATCCATTTGCCCTCCGCCCTGCGAAACGACGCCACGCCGTAGAGGGCGCGCCAGATCTCCGTCTGAGGCGTGTCTTTCTCGAACTGGATCACGATCAGTTTCTGCATGCCCGTAAGCTGCTCATGAGCCACAACCTTATGCACGCCCTTGATTCCAAGGTTGTTCCGCAGGTGCAGCAGATGCGCCGCCTCGCGAGCCGGTCCGACGATGCTACTCGATTCGCTCGGCGTCAACTGGCTCATCCATGAAGTGATCACGGCATTCTTGCGCCGGGTGATCGCGGTCACGTCAAGGTATCCGTTGTATTCCTGCAGATTGACGTGGCCATGCGACTCGCCAAAAGGTGCCTCGGGCTCGAGATATTCGGTGCTGACGTACCCCTCGATGACGATTTCCGATTCCGCCGGCACCAGCAGGTCAACCGTCTTTGCCTTGACGACGTTGAGGGGCTCACCGATGAGTCCGCCGGTCACGTGCAGCTCGTCGTAGATGTCGGCGATCTTCTGCACAGAAGTGAATGATACCGAAGGCGGACAACCGAGCACTACCGCCACCGGCATCGGTTTCCCCAGCGCCTTCCATTTCTTCCAGTGAATGTAACCGCCGGTGCCATGTTCGACGGAGGTGTTCATCCCCATGCGGTCAGGCGCTTTGATCTGGCCGCGGTAGTTGCCCATGTTCTGAATCCCCGTTTCGGGATCCTTGGTGATGAAATGGCTCGACGAGGTGTATGGCGCGTTGTCCCAACCGGGTGTCGAAATGGGCACCGGAATATCGTCCAGCCCGTGGCCGTTCTTCAGATCCGCTCCCTTGTAGACGATCTCGTGGCAGGGTGCGGCCTCGACGATCCGCGGGGCAATCGGATGGGTCATCGCCTTGATCCATCGATCGCGGATCTTGTCGATGTCGCACCGCATGGCCAACGAGTAGATGGCATGGTTGCCCCCAAGACCGGCGACCAGCACCGGGATGTCGTACTTCCGCCCCTTGCTGTCCGTGACGTTGGTGAACAGGAAGGCCTTGCGGTCTCCCTCCTTCACGCCGCCACAGTACTGCCAGCGAACGAGCGGATGCATCTCGGTGTCCTTGTTGATGACGCGATCGACGACAATCAGCAGCCCGGCCTTTCTTAATGCCTCAATATGTTCATGCAGGTCCGGGTATCCCCGAGCCGGAGCCAATCGCGCGGCTTCACGCGGTTTTTTCTTTGCAGCTTTCGAGCTCATATCCAACCCGCTTCCTCGTTTCACACGGCTCGCGGTTAATGCCTCGTCCGAACGTCACGATTCATGTCGCCGGGAACGGAATAATCCCTTTAAACTTCGCAATCGTTTTTTCCCGCAGGGCGCGGCTTGAACGGCTGACCTTCGGGTATTTATCGCGCCAGGCGAAAGGCCTCACGGCGTAGAAGATCGCCCGGCCATTCGTGTGATCGCGGTTCTCTCTCTTCTCAGGAGGCATACGCGGGTCCAGGGGCGTGCTCCAGCAACCGTCGATGATGTCGATGTCTGTCGGCGGATCGACACGTGTCATCATCGCCCAGAGAACTTCTTTCTGGTTGGTTGGATCAATGTCTTCATCAACGACCACGACGTACCGTCCATGCCGCGCTGACGCGGCGCAGCTCAGCGCGGCTAACCCGGCCTGCTTGGCATGCCCGGCGTACCTCTGATTGATCGAGATCACGGTAAGATAAGAGGTGTGGTTATACACGCCGACGATATCTTGGATTCCGGCGCTCTCCAATTG
>JACQUW010000097.1 GCA_016210115.1 Deltaproteobacteria bacterium
CTCCTCTTCGCGGCTCAATAGCGGATAACGGCGTATTTCAGCCAAATACCTCTGAAGGGGATCAAATCGTACGAGGGCCTTCCCGGTGGATTTGCGCTCCTCCTCTTCTGAGAAATCCAGTTCTTCAGCGGGTTCGCTGTCGTTAACCAGTTCCGGTTCGGTTTCAGTGAAATCCTTATCCTGGACAGCCATGAAAACTATTAGTCGGTTTCAGTGTGGGAGATTTTAGTCTGTTCGCCCTTTCAAGCAAGTGAGATTAGCGGTGAAGAACGCCAGACAGGAGGCAATAGGCAATAAGGTAAAGGGAACGCTTAGGTACTCTGCGGTTCTCGGGAGGACTTTCTAACCTTTCCTGCCGCGATTTCTCTGAGCGCTACGACGACTTCTCGGTTGTCGGATTCCACCAGAGGCCTGGCCCCGTTTAAAAGCTGCCTGGCCCTGATACCAGCCAACAGAACCAGTTCAAAGCGATTGTTGACATGACGGAGACAATCCTCAACTGTAATTCTTGCCATGGTATGATTAGAACAAATCGGCGAAGTTTAGTCAACAGGGTTGGTCGCTGTAAGTTCGCAAACCTTTGAAACACCTTGACAAACTAGCCCCCTGGAACCTATCTTCTACGCCGAAGGAGAAAGCAGCGTGATCGCGCAGTGGATCAAGAGGTTGCGTGGCATCTTGGTACCGGCAGGGTTCGGCGACGGGAGGAGCAGGAACGCCGATCTCGCGGACATCCTGCGAGACGACTACGTCAATCTGCTCCGGCTTGCCGACCAGGTCGACGACCATGCGGGAAAGGCTCCTTATCCTTCTGTGGCGGCCCGGTTGCGGGAGATCTCTGCGGAAAATCGCAGGACCGCAGCGGCGTTGAAGGAAAAATTTCCAGCTGTCGCGGGGCCGGGAGCGGAGGGCACCGAACTCCCTCTCAAGACAGGAACGAATCATTGGGAGAGGATGGTCCATGACCTGGAGGATACGAAGACCCTGGAGACACGCCTCTTTGTTCAGGCTGTCCGTTTAGCCGAGGAGGCGCCGGAGATCAGCGGTCTTCTTCGCGACATCGCTTCAATTCAGGCCCACAATAAAGAGATTTTCATTGATTTGATTGCCCGTGCAGATCCTCAGGCGAATCTAAGTTAGCTGCCGGATCTGTTATCCTGACCTAACGGACCATTTTGTGCCGCCCGGATGGGGAAGACTTGCACCTAAAAATCTACTGTTCCAGGCATACCCGGCCATACTGACACCCAAATGCTGACGGTTAGACGAGCCATTAACAGCACAGCTGTTGAAGAGATTTCTCGAGCCGAAATCCCGGCCATTCTGGCAAGCGGTAAAACACCGATCTGGTTCGATCTGGACGCTCCCACACAGTCGGAACTGGAATTCGTTGAAAAAAATCTTGGACTCCACCACCTGACTGTCGAAGACATAGTAAAGCAAAATCAAAGGCCGAAGATTGAATCATTTGAGCACTACGTGTATGTGGCTATCCATCCCCTGATTCGGAAGGACCATCTGGAAATCGAACCTGCCGAGGTCGATCTCCTGCTTGGGCCGCACTGGCTGGTTATGGTTCGCTACGGACCGGTTCCGGGCTTGGTGGAAGACTCCCGATTGCACGAGCGGCTCGGCACAGCCCTGGCCCGCGGGGCGGATTTTCTCCTCTACACAATCGCCGATCTGATCGTGGACACGTTTTTTCCAATCATCGATCACATCGATGATGAAATAGAGGAGCTGGAAGAAAAACTTGTGGGGAAACGATCAAATTTGGATATGGGCCGGCTGCTGACTCTGAAAAGGTCGCTGGTTCATATCCGGCGGGCCGTAGGCCCGCAGCGCGAGATCTTCAACCAACTCAGCCGGCACGATTCCCCTTTCATCCGCCCTGATCATGCAATCTATTTTCGAGACGTTTACGACCACCTCATCCGCATTGCAGAAGAATTGGACAGCCTTCGAGACATTCTCTCCGGAGCCATGGAGGTCCATCTCTCTTCAATTTCTAACCAGCTCAATCAGACAATGAAGCGTCTTACCTCCTGGGGAATAATCTTCGTCGTCATCACAGCCATTGCCGGGATCTACGGGATGAATTTTGAATACATGCCGGAGCTGAAATGGCGCTACGGCTACCCGGTCGCGATCCTGTTGATGATTGGAATCTCGGCAGGTCTGTACGTTTACTTTAAGAAGAACGACTATTTTTAGGAATTCGGGCGGGCGGCGGCGAAATGAGTCTTACGTTCTAGTGCTCAGTCCACTTGCAATTTCGCTTGCCTGCAAAAGCCATATCCAGAGCAAGGCCAGTGACGATCGCATTCCAGGCTTCCTCGGCTGAAAGACCCGTCGACTTAAGCGAGCCCCAGAGCCCGAGAATCTCATTCTCTGTAATATCGTCAAATGACCCCTGTTCACTGGCCTTCTCGATCTCCAGATTGTCTCGCATGGGTTCCTCTACGGAAAAGTTACTCGCAACGAAGAGCACGCAATACTCATGCCATGTTGCACATAGAACGGGGCGTTGTGCTTACTGGCCATAGGACCAAAGCACCGGCGGCATAGAGGCCCAAAATTGCCACATTTTGGAAGAAACGCGCCAGCCATGGTCAAAAATGCACGTGGCCCCCTGGGGAGAGACACGAACCGGGCCTCGAACGCGAATCTATTGGAGGAAAGGAGGAAAACGAAAATCAGTCGATTACGGCCACTCCGGAAATTTCCACCATGCAATCGGGGTTGTAGAGACTTTTCACTTCCACCAGCGTGATGGCCGGAAAATACTTGCCAAATACCTCCGTGTATGCCGCTCCGAGCGATTTCTTATTTGCGAGATAGGCCTGCAAGTCGGTGATATACATGGTGAGAACTGCAAACTGGTTTGGCCGCCCCCCTGACCCCTCGACCGCCAGTTTGAGATTTCGCATTACCTGACGAAACTGCGCTACGAAGTCGCCTTTGCCGACGATAGCACCATTCGCATCAAACGGCGCCTGACCGGCAACATAGACAAGATTGCCCGAATTGATCTTCGCCACATGAGCGTAGCCCACAGGTTTTTCTAATCCTGCGGGATTTAGCAGTTCAAACGACATAGTATCTCCTTAGACAGATTTTCCCGGCTCCCATGCTGAGATGAAGCGCTTCACTTCTGCCACGAGGTCTTTGGAGTTCGCGACGTACGGCAGGATCATCCGGGTAACCCCAGCATCCCTGAATGGTTTGATTCTCTCCTGAATCTGGGCAACCGAAGTAGCCGGAAACAGGGGCAGGCCTTCGAACATACGGTCGGTAACTAGAGCCCGGGCAGCATGAAATCCACCACTTTGCCAGGCCGAATACATAGCCTGAACCTCGGCCGCAAAGCCCATGCGACTCAAGAGGTTCCGGTAGTAGTCGGCCAGCGCATAAAAAGTCAGGGCGTGGCTCAGGGCCTCGCGCGCTTCCCCATACGTCTCCGCAACCGAACAGCGCGCTTTGCAGACGATCTCCAACCTGTCCGGATCCTTGCCTGCTTCTTTAGCCCCCTCCCTCACTTGCTCCACAATTCGGCGGACCTCCGAAGGATTCGCCATATTAATCAAGACCCCGTCCGTCAACTTCCCGGCCATCTTGCTCATCATTGGGCCAAACGCCGCAAGATAGACCGGTATGGTTCTACCGGAAGGCTTAAACGCCAGTTTGAAAGCCTGCGCTGAAAAATACTTCCCTTCGAAATTGAGCTTTTCTCCCCGCATGGCCCGCTGGACGATCTCGAGATACTCCTTCATACGACCGAGCGGGTGATCCAGAGGTAGACCATGCCACCTGGCAATCGTGGGATTGGAAACGCCGATCCCCAGGAGAAACCGCCCTCGCGAAAGCTCATCGAGCCCCACTGCCTGGAGCGCGAGAGTAGCGGGCGTCCGTCCCAGGATGTGATAGACCGCCGACCCGATCTGAAGGCGCGTAGTCACCGCGGCGATTGCAGCCAGCATTACCGTGGGATCTTTGTTATTGGCCTCTCCTCCCCACGCGCATCCGAAGCCATGGGCCTCGGCCATTTGCGCCAGCTCGGGAATTTCATCCATCGGCAATTGGGCGCCCGAATTAAATTCAATGTCAATCTGCATTTCCATTCCTTGTCGTTTCGACTTTATCGGATTTAGGCTGCCGCTCTCACGGATAACTCCTCTTGAGATGTTGACGATCTCACTTGCCTCCTGCCGAGACCTGCTTAACAAAGCCGCTCTGCTCCAGTTCGGCAATCATGCTCCTATCAACAAACTGTTCGGGTCTCGCCTGTCTCGCCTTCGGATTCTTTAGCGCAAGATGATTGAGTATGTTTTGAATGCCCGGCAATGTTGGATACGGGATCTTTTCCAGGTACCGCTGAGCGTTGATCCGATAGGTCTCAGAGAGAAGTTCCCGGTCTTTAATCCTGCTGTACTTCCCGATAACGCCCATCGCGAACTCTTCCCGATGTAGGTAGACGTAGATTCCTTCGACGATGCCTTTCAGGAATCGTATTTGCCTCTCCCGGTTCGCCTCAATCTGGTCCCGTCTCATAATGATCGCCGTTCCTTGATAAGCGATCCCGAGCCCTCCGATATCGGCCAGTTCCGAAATCCCCACCTGCCTGGCCCGTCCTGCTTGAGGATAAGAAAGGGGGGCGGCATCGATCAGTCCGGCCTGCAGCGCAGCGAGAATTTCCGGCTGGCCCCCTAACTGCAGGATTGTCACATCCCGCTCCGGCTCCAGGCCCCATTTTCTCAGCGCAAAAACCGTCGCGGTGTGGGAGTCGGAGCCAATGCGCGTGACACCGATTTTCTTTCCCTTGAGATCGCCGGGAGTTCGGATCTCCGATCGGGCTCGAAAGGAGTAGACAAACGTGTTGTTGATCCCGGCCACAATGACGAGATTGGCTCCGGAAAGATCCGCAGCCACCACCGCGGGGCCGGCAGTCTGGGCGACCTCGATCTCCTTCGCCAGCATGGACTGGATGATCAGAGGCCCGCTCGGAATATACACCAGCTCAACCTGGAGGCCATGTTTTTTAAAAAGGCCCCCCTCATGGGCAACCCACAAAATGGCCTGCGAACTTGCGATGGAGCTCCAGGCCACGCGCAACGGCCGTTCGGCCTGAGAATGCGACTTGTCTACGGAGGTAAATATCAGAACGAATCCGATAAAAATTTTCGCCGTCGTGGATAAGATTTCAATCCCCATCTTGCGGTAAGCTATTAGCGCTGCGGTAAACGCCATCGGCTGGAAAAACATCGAAAGATTCGCATAACATCAAATAATTCTCAGATCAAGGCCGATTCCAGAGGCAAAATTCGCGGCGGCTCCAACCCGCCCAAGAAATCCTTTTCCTGAAGGAAGATTCCTTGTATAAACTGATGTACAAACGCCCGCTTTGGCGAAACACCACTAAAGAGAGGAGAAATAGCTATGGGCACGGAACAAAAGATTCAGCTTTACGACTTTGCCTCGTCCCCCAACTGCCAGCGAGTAAAAATCGTCTTAGAAGAAAAAAAAATTCCCTATCAAACCATTCCCGTCGACCTCAAAAAAGGGGACCAAAAGAAAGCCGATTTTCTAAAGCTCAACCCTTACGGAAAGGTTCCCGTGATCGTTGACGCCAACACCGTCCTCTATGAATCCTGCATCATCAACGAGTATCTGGAAGAAAAATATCCCGAGCCTTCCCTGATGCCTAAAGATCCGGGCAGAAGAGCGAAAATCCGCATCCTGATCGATTACGGCCTCAACCATTTCGATTCACCATACCAGAGGCTCAGGCAAGAGCTGATGAAGGAAGAGAAGGAGAGAAGCGTCGAAGCCGTTGAGAACGCAAAAAAGGATATTAAAACCCTCTTGCAGCGCTTTGAGCGCGATATCGGGGATCTGACGTATCTTGCCGGTGACTTTTCTCTTCTCGATGCTGCGCTCATCCCACGGTTTTTGCGCCTGGAGGGATTTGGAGTTCTGCCCGATTCCTCTCTGCCACGGCTGAGCCGATGGCTCGAAAGGGTGAAAGGTCGCCCCTCTGTCCGGGCCATAATGTAAAACTGACCCGGATTTTTCATCATGAAAGCCGGAACCGAAGGCGCAAGCCTGAAGGAGTATCCGGCCCGAGGAGGCTGTCTTTGTATAGGATCTGGTTGGTCTTCAGCGCGCTCTTTTTGTGCCTTGATGCGCTGCCTGCCATCGCGGGCGCCCAAAGCCAGAAGGTCATTATCGGGGGCGCCCAATCTCTCATGCCAGCGGTCGGGCAATACTCCAAACAGTTTCACAAAGCCCATCCTGGCGTGGAAATTGAAATTCGTGGCGGCGGATCCAATTATGCCATTGATGCGGCCCGCCGGGGTGAGATACAAATCGGGCTTGTGACCCGTAACCTCACTTCGGCAGAAAAGGCCGGCCTGCACGTTCAATCTTTCGGTCGAGACGCGATCATTCTCGTCACGTATCCTGGAAACCCGATCACCAACCTTACTCTGGGGCAGCTAAGGGGAATTTATTTGCGACAGATCTCCAACTGGAGCGAGTTGGGAGGCGAAAACAAGGGCATCATTCCTTTGACCAGGGAACAAAGCGCCGGGATCCACACGCTCTTCATCCAGCACCTCTTTGGCCGCGATTTCAATGGCCTGGAAAAGGCCTTCACTCTTCGCGCCAGTAAGGAAAAGATCCTCAAGACCATAAAAAGGATCGTTGGCTCCATGGGCTACGGCATTTTTCCTCTCGAAGAAGCGCGAAGCCAGGGGGTAAAGCTTCTGGCGATTGAAGGCAGGGCGCCGACCGAGGGAAATATCCGAGATGGTTTGTATCCGTTCTCCCGGCCTCAAAGTATGATCGCGCCGGCCACCGCCACCGGTATCGTACGGGAGTGGATGGCCGGGTTTGCCATGTTTGCCAATCAGGACGCCGCCTCTATTGAGGGCCTGTGAATAGCCTTTCGTACAAGCTGCTGCTCTCTTTTCTCCTCGTAATCCTGCTGCCGATAGGGCTCGCCATCCTTTGGACCTCGAAAACGCTATCGACGCTGTTGGAGAAACGCTTTGCAGAAAAATCGGCCGCCCAAGCCGAGCAGGTCCGGCTGCTCCTGGCCGAAAAACAGGAAACCGCCACGGGCCTGGTGAGTTGGATCACAGCCATGCAAGGGGTAAAGCGCTCCGTTAAAGGCAAGGACCGCGACCGGCTGTTTCAACATCTTCTTCCGCTGGTGGGCTCGGTGGAATTGGATTTCATCGAAATACTCGACAGAGAGGGAAAAATTTTCCTCCGGGTGCACGATCCTTCACGCTACGGTGACCAACCCCGTCTGGCCAGGGAAACTCAGGGGCTTCTTCAGGGCATGCGTGATCTGCCCGCTTACGGGATCGAAGAGCGCGACGGCAACGCGTACTTAAGCGCTGCCGAGAGCATCGAAAACGAAGGGATTCTGGGGGTGGTGAGCGCTGGCTACGCGCTGAATCCGGATTTTATCAAGAAATTAGAAAAGGTCGCTGGCGCAAGGACTGTGCTGACCGCAGGTGGCTGGCGCGTTTCCGTGGACGGAATCGGCAGGGTTCCGGAAAATGAGTCGGGAGAAGAATTCCAACAGAACTCTGTGGAATACCGATGGCACCGGACGGGAGCCCTGCCGTCCCTGGAGCTTAGGCTTCCGCTTAAGACAGCACGTGGCCAGGAAGGGCTGATTTCCCTCTTCTTTCCAATCCAGGAACTCACAGGGGCGATCAGAACGCTGCAAAAGACTCTGATTGCCGTTGCGCTTCTAGGAGTAGTTTTGGCGCTTTTGGTTTCCTGGTTCGTGAGCCGCCGTCTTACCAATCCGCTTAAAGAACTGGTCCGGGGAACTGAACAGGTGGCCTCCGGCAACTATTCGGCCTCGGTGCATACGGATTCGCGAGACGAAATTGGAGCCCTGGCGATATCGTTCAATCGTATGCTGGAGGAGTTGCGCAGATCCAGGGCGGAGGTGGAAAGCTACCGCCAAGAGTTGGAAAGAAAATTCGTCAAACGAGGTGAAGAACTGGAAGAGACAGAGAGGAAGCGAGCGGCGATGGCTTACATGATTGCCCATGATCTTAAGAATCCTCTATTGGGCATTCAAAAAGCCCTGGAAAGCTTCGCCCAAAATGGTTTCGAGGATGGGGATCAGAAAAAGAGACTTCTTCGAGATCTTTTGAGCGCGAGCGATCTGGTTGTCGGCATGGCCAACGAAATGCTGGATCTCTATCGGTCGGATTTCGGCGCTCTCCCCCTTTCCCTGACCGCTTTCACCGTCGAAGACCTCGTGCAGACGACCCTGCGAATCCTCGGGCCAGAGCTGGAGGAGAAAAAACTCAGGATTGTGCAACATTTACATCCGCCGCACATATCCCTGCTCGCTGATAAGAGAAGGATGACGCGCCTTCTCATCAACCTGGTCAGCAACTCGATCAAGTTTTCTCCCCGAGGCGGTCGCATCTATATCTCGGGGATC
>JACQUW010000096.1 GCA_016210115.1 Deltaproteobacteria bacterium
GCCCAATCGGTAGGAATGTCCTTAGGTTCAGAAACCTTCCGCCCGAAAGAAAGAGATCATTCATGACCAAAGAAAGAAATCAGGACCTTGGTAATCGATTGCAGAGCCACGGGAAGTGCAACAGCTGCGGCGAAGTTTTTGAAGCCGAAACCGACAGGCAAGAGCATGAAGCGAATTGCAGCTATCGCGATTTGAGCGGCCATTTTGAGGCGCAGTTCAAGCTGCTTTTTACTTGAGGAAAAGGGTAATGCTATGGGAACAATTTTATTGATCGTTTTGATCCTGCTTCTTTTGGCCTCATTGCCTACGTGGCCGTATAGCTCGGGCTGGGGTTATTATCCCAGCGGAGGACTGGGGTTGATCCTTCTGATCATAATTATTTTGTTGTTGTTCGGGAGAATATAGGGGGCGCCGGCCAGCCGAGATGTTCAGAGAAGACCATAAAACGGTAGACGAAAGTCTGGACCGGAAAGAAGGTGAATAGCATGGCAAAAGAGAATCTCGAATGCCGCTCCTGCGGGAGAAAGTTCAATTCTTTAAGCGAGCTTCACGAGCATGAGAAGACCTGCCCGCGTGGTCAGCAGATTAAGAATTGGAAGCCACCGGAGTGAGGCCGCTGAAAACGCACCAAAAAGAGAGTGAGGTAAGCTTGAGAAGAGCAGCCTTAAACGCCCCCCCGAGAGGCGGGCTTTTGCATGAGGAGTAAACGAGCCTCGAGATCCGGCAAAGGCACTCGGAAAAGGAAAAGAAAACTAGTTAATCGGGGGCGCTGTGTTCTGGTCAACCGCCGGTCGATTTCCTAAACCGCCAGGTCCGGTACCTCCAGCGGCGGAACGTCAATCCGCGCGGATCGAGCCATAGCCGAGTATTTGCTGCCTGCCTGCTAACGAAAAAAGGAGCTGGTAATGGTTATCCATCTGGGACTACAGCCTCTGGTTTCTCTGATCGCGGGCATACTGATACTGCTGATGCCCAGATTGCTGAATTATATCGTCGCCGTCTATCTCATCGTCATCGGTATTTTGGGTCTTATGCGCGCTTGAGCGCAAAGGTCGTGCTTCGAAACATAAAAGATCTGAGGGGTATGGATCGAACGGGTGGATTGGGCGAGCTCATGGGTGTACGCAGCGAACCGGAAACGTCAGGTTAAAAAACAGATAACAAATAGAAGGAGGTGTTCTTATGAATAAGGATCAATTCAAAGGCCGGTGGCAGGAGTTCAAAGGGGAGCTGAAAAGACAGTGGGGCAAGTTTACGGATAACGACCTCATGGAGGTCGAAGGGGATTACGACAAATTTACAGGCATTATGCAAAAAAGGTACGGCGATCAGAAAGAAGAAGTGAAGCGGTGGGCCGACGATTGGTTCGATCGTGATGATGCCAGCAGGAGAACGCATCCCTGAGGAGGCTCCGCCCAGCGGTATTCGAGAAGACTAAATCAAATAGAAAGGAGACGGAAGGTGAAAACGATTGAGAAATCTATCGATGTCAATGTCCCCGTCCGGACAGCTTACAACCAGTGGACCCAATTCGAAGAATTCCCTCGATTTCTGGAAGGGGTCGAGGAGGTCAGGCAGCTTGACGACACGCTCTTGCATTGGCGGGCCAACATCGGCGGGAAATCCCTCGAGTGGAATGCCAGGATTATCGAACAGGTTCCCGACAATCGGATCGCATGGCAGAGCGAAGGAGGCCCCATGCATAACGGGATGGTCTCATTCCATCCCATAGGAGCGGAGAGCGCGCGGGTCACGCTGCGCATGGACTACGAACCGGAAGGTCTGCTGCAGGAGACCGGCGACAAGCTCGGTTTTGTCTCACGCCAGGTAGAAGAAGATCTCGAGCGCTTCAAACAATTTATTGAATCGCGGGGCGTTGAGACCGGGGCGTGGCGCGGGGCCGTCTAACTCCCGTCGGCTTAAAGACTATGAGTGGCGAGCCTCGGTCGCGATCGAGGTTCGTCCCGTGGCCAGAGGAGCCGGTCGGGGCTTTATTGGCCGCGGTGCCGTCAGGATGGCTGGGCGGTGAAATGGTCTATGTTCATGGAATGGGGGTCGAGCGGGAGGCGCGCGGCGAGGCCGCGGCCTGACTGACGGGGCGGGCTTTGAATGGCTCCCGGAGACGAGTGGATGGCGCGTACAAAACCCGTCGGGAAAGGGTCGAGTTCGAAACGGCAAGCGGATTCGAGGCAAATTAAGCTGACGTTGTATGTAACCCCGAAGACGATAGAAAACCTTGAGCGACTCCGTCTTAAAGCGCTCGACAGGAACGGCAAAAGACCCGCCAAATCGACCCTGATAGAGAGTCTTATCAACCGGGCGATGGCTGCACACAAAGAAGAGAAGATCCCGTATCCGGATAAACGAAGGTGAGATAACGCATTTCAGATTCCAACCGCGAAAGGAGAACCAAGATGGCAGACGCAATAGAGATGCTGCGCGAGGATCATCGGAAGGTCCAGGAGCTCTTCGAACAGTTTGAAAACGCACAGGACAACAAAGAAAAAAGACAGATTGCTGAGACAGCTCTCCATGAGATCGAGATTCACACCACCTTGGAAGAAGAAATTTTCTACCCGGCAGCGCGGGAGGAGATCGCTGAAGAAGAGATGGATAAGGCCGAAGAGGAGCATCACCTGGTTGAGCTTCTCGCGTCAGAGTTGGAAAAAGCAGGCCCCCAAGACAAACGCTTCAGCGCCAAATTCAAGGTTCTCGCGGAGAGCGTAAAACATCATATTGAGGAGGAAGAATCGACCCTGATCCCCCAGATCGAAGATTCTCTGGACGCAGCCAAGCTCGGGGAGCGAATGGCTGAGCGCAAAGAAGAGCTACTGAGACAAACCGGAGACCGCTCTTCCAGGAACAAACGAAAGAGATCTACCGCCATCCGGGTGACGGGAAAGCGTTCAACAGGTCGAAAGAAAACCCAAAGGCGTTCGAGAGCTGCGCACCGTTGATTATGAAAGAGATTTCCGGAGCAGGGGACACCCAGTCGGGACATGGACAGTTCGTGCAAAAGGTCGCTGTGGATCGAGACAACGCCAACCTACTCCACATCGCCACTTTCGCAGGATCTTAAGGCGGATGTTTGCGTTGTGGGCTCCGGCGTGTCCGGGATGACCACAGCTTATCTTCTGGCCTGCGAAGGCCAATCGGTGATCGTTCTCGAACAGGGGGCGGTCGGTGCGGGAGAAACCGGGCGAACTACAGCGCATCTCTCAAACGAGATCGACGATGGTTACGCTGAGATCGAACGCCTCCATGGAGAGGCGGCCGCGAAGCTCGTTGCCGAAAGCCACACCGCCGCGATTGACTTAATCGAGGCTACGGTTAATGCCGAAGGAATCGATTGCGATTTCGAGCGGCTCAACGGCTACCTCTTTGCCGGCCTTGAGGATCCCGATGACAGCCTCGATCCGGAATGGGAAGCCGCGTCCCGCGCCGGACTCCAACAGGTTACGTGGGTGGATATGGCGCGCGTCGCAGGCTTTGAGAGCGGTCCAGGGCTGCGTTTTCCTCGTCAAGCCCAGTTCCATCCGTTAAAATACCTGGCGGGGCTGGTGCGCGCGCTTGAACGGCACGGGTCTCGTATCTTCACCGGGACCAAAGCAAACGAGATCACCAGCGGGCCGCGCCCCTTGGTCAAGACGGCGACGGGTTTCACCGTGGCAGCGGGGTCCGTCGTAGTTGCAACCAACGCTCCCATCCATCAGCTCGTCGCCGTGCATACCAAACAGGCTCCCTATCGCACTTACGTCATCGGCTCACGAGTACCTCACGGCTCGGTCCCGAAAGGGCTTTATTGGGACACCTCGGACCCGTACCATTATGCGCGGCTGGTTTGCTCTTCCACCGTGGCAGACGGGAGATTCGATCTTTTGCTTGTGGGAGGCGAGGACCACAAAACAGGACAGGCCAAGGACGCGGAAGATCGCTACCAACGTCTCGATCAGTGGGCCCGGCATCGTTTTCCCAAAATGGAACAGGTCGAGTACCGTTGGTCCGGACAAGTCATGGAAACCATCGACGGCCTGGCTTTTATCGGCGGGACCGCCGATGAGCCCGACATCTACTTCGTGACGGGGGATTCCGGAATGGGTATGACCCACGGAACGATCGGCGGGATTTTGTTGAGAGATCTCATTTTGGGACGAAAAAATCCCTGGAGCGAGATTTATGATGCTTCGAGGGTCAGACTCCGCGCGGCCTCTGAGTACCTCAAGGAGAATCTAAACGTCGCGCAGCAATATGCTCAGCTCATTACGGGCGGTGAAGTTGGTTCGGTGCAGGAAATCGCGCCTGGATCGGGCGCCGTTATCAGGGAAGGTTTAAGCAAAACCGCAGTCTACCGGAATGAAAGCGGGTCCCTGCACGCAATTTCCGCCACGTGTACGCATCTGGGCTGTATTGTGGCCTGGAACCCTGCGGAAAGGAGCTGGGACTGTCCCTGTCACGGGTCCCGGTTTGACATTGAGGGCAACGTTTTGCGAGGGCCGGCGGTGACGAATCTCGAAAAGGCCCGGCCGGTACGGTATGAGCCGATCGGATGACAGGCCGAAGTGGAGTTAGAACGCCGGATGCGACTCATGGCCCGCAGCGCAACGAAAAGAAAGAAAAAAAACGGACGCGAAACCAAATCCCGGCCGAGCCGCCCGATCTGGAAGGGAAGCATCAATTTCGGTCTGGTCACCATACCCGTTGCGCTCTTCTCGGCAGAGACAAGCGACGATTTGGATTTTGACCTCCTGGATAAACGCGATTTTTCGCCGGTTCGTTATCGCCGCGTCAATCAGAACACCGGCCAGGAGGTGCCGTGGAGCGAGATCGTCAAAGGTTACAAATATGAGGACGGCGAATACGTCGTTTTGACCGAGGAGGATTTCATCCACGCGAATGTTGAGGCGACGCAGTCTATCGACATCATGAATTTCGTTGACGCCGCCGAGATCAGCCCGATCTACTTTGATAAACCTTATTATCTGGAGCCGCTCAAAAACGGACGCCGGGCTTACGCGTTGCTCCGTCACGTGATGGCGAAAACAAACAAAGTTGGGATCGCTAAAATCGTAATCCGCACTCGCCAACATCTGGCGGCTCTAATGCCGCAGGGGCCGGTGCTCGTTGTGAGTATTTTGCGTTTTGCCCACGAGTTGCGGGACGCGGGCGCGCTCGAGGTTCCGGAAGAGGACCTGGAGGTCAGCGACAAGGAAACTAAAATGGCGGAGCGTCTTGTGGAGACAATGGTTGAAAAATGGAAACCGGAACAATACCGGGACAATTACCGAGAGAGCCTGCTGCAACTGATTGAAAAAAAGGTGAAGGCCGGCAAGACAAAAGTCATTGAAGAACGAAAGCGCGAGGAACCGAGGCGAGCGGGTAAAGTAATCAATATTATGGACCTTCTCAAGAGAAGCGTGGAACAGGCTCAACAGAAAGAAGAGCCCCAGCGGCGGCGGAAGGCTGGCTGACGCAATAAACAAATTTCTGACGAATGGAGGTACTGGCATGAACATTCTAACCGCAATCGTGGGTGCAGCAATGGGTGTCGTGGCGATGTACGTGCTTGATCCGGAGGCAGGGCGCCGGCGGAGGGCTCTGGCGCGTGACAAGTGGATACGGTTTCAAAGACAGACCAGAGACGCCCTCGAAGTGGCGGCCCGCGATCTCAAGAATAGAACCGAGGGGATGTGGGCGGAACGACGCTCCCTTTTATCGGAAGGTGGTGTAGCGGATGACGTGCTGGCAGAGCGCGTGCGATCTCAACTTGGCTTCCTGGTCCGGTATCCTTCGTTCATCGAAGTCCGGGCCGATGCGGGCCATGTTACGCTCAGCGGCTCAGTGCTTTCCGATGAAATCGACCAATTGACAAAAGGTGTCTCGTCCGTCCGCGGCGTCCGCCAGGTTGATAACCAGCTGCAAGTCTACGAGGACCCTCACGGGTTTCCGGGCTTCCAGGGAGAAGTCAAAGCCAAACCAACGGGCCAGCCGCTCGATTTGCTGCAACGCCGCTGGTCTCCCGCCACCAGGGTTCTCGTTGGAAGCGCCGGCCTTCTTGTGCCGTTCCTGATCGCCCGGAACCGAAAGACGATTGCTTCAATGATCGCGCTTATGAGCAGCTATTTACCGTACGGCCGAACTAGGAGTCGTTACCTATCTCTCGGCCGAAGAAATTACTTATCTTTGGGCGGGAGAAAATGGTCAATTTTTTCCTCCCAGCCGAGATGGACAAAATGGTCCATTGTTCCCTCCCAGCCGAGATGGATGAAAATGAAGTGGTAGGAGAAAAATTGCCATGCCGCAAGTCATCAGTCGTGATCAGGTTCAGGAACTCACAGCCAAAAGCGCTCAACTGGTGGACGTCCTTCCGGCAAAACAGTACGAAGAGATGCATCTTCCGGGAGCGATCAACATACCGCTTACAAAGCTTAACCGGAATACGGCTGCCGTGTTGAACAAAGGCGAGCCGGTGATTGTCTATTGCAATGACTATCAGTGAGATCTGGCTCCAAGAGCCGCGTGGCGGCTCGAAAGCCTCGGTTTTCGGCACGTCTATTATTACAAGCCGGGAAAAGCCGATTGGCTGGCTTCCGGGTTGCGGATCGAGAGGCAGAACCGTGAGCCGGAGCTTGTAGGGGATCGAATCGAGCGCCCGGTACCGACCTGCCGCCTAACTGAGACGGTGGGCGCTGTCAAGCAGCGCGCCTCTGAAACGGGTATTGAGCTGTGCCCGGTTGTGAACGAGGCGGGAGTTGTCTTAGGACTCTGCGCGAGAACCTCATTGCACGCGCGCCCGATGACACCCGTCGAGGAAGTGATGAAATCGGGTCCGATGACGATTCGTCCGAGTATGACGGTCGAAGCGGCAGTGCAAATGCTCGATCAGTACGACAAGGAAACCATCCTGGTCACCTCTTCGGATGGCAAGTTGATCGGCCTCTTCAGGCGCCACCGGATGGAACAGGTCGAGGCTGAGGCAGTGGGGGATTCTATTTATGGTTAAGCTTGGATACGCGCTCTCCAGCGAAGAACACGCGCCGCACGATCTCGCCCGCTACGCTCACCTCGCCGAGCAGTCCGGTTTTAGCTTCGCGTTAATCTCGGACCACTATCATCCATGGATCGAGCGCCAGGGTCACAGTCCTTTCGTTTGGAGCGTGATCGGCGCCATTTCCCAGACCACGCAGCGTCTTGCTCTAGGAACCGGCGTCACGTGTCCCACCATACGGATCCATCCTGCCATCATAGCTCAGGCCGCCGCGACGGCTGCGCTGATGATGCCGGGACGGTTCTTTCTGGGGCTGGGGACCGGCGAAAATTTGAACGAGCACATACTGGGAACTCACTGGCCGCCCATCGACGTGCGTCAGGAGATGTTGGAAGAAGCTATCGAGATTCTGCGCCTCCTGTGGAAAGGCGAAAACCGCAGCCACCGCGGAAAATACTACACGGTCGAGAATGCCCGAATCTTTAGTCTTCCCGACAAACCGCCGCCGATCTTGATAGCGGGTTCAGGCCCGGACTCGGCGAGACTCGCCGGCCGGATCGCGGACGGGCTGATCAGCACTATTCCCGAAGCCGACCTTATTAAAGCATTCCGCACTGCTGGAGGAATAAATAAGCCGCGCTACGGGCAGATGACGGTCTGCTGGGCGGAAAAAGAGGATCAGGCGAGGCGTACGGCGCGCGAATGGTGGCCAACCACGGCTATCCCCGGAAAGCTTATGACCGAGCTTGCGACGCCGGCGGAGTTCGAAGCGGCGGCGGAGCCCGTCACTGAGGAGGCGGTCGCGAAAAGTATCGTCTGCGGGCCCGATCCTTCTAAGCACGTTGAAGAAATAAACAAGTATGCGAATGCGGGCTTCGATCATGTTTACGTCCACCAGGTGGGGCCCGATCAGCAAGGCTTCTTTCGCTTTTACGAGCGCGACGTTTTGCCGCGGCTGAGCTGATTTTAGGCCGCGCTGCGCTTTGAGCAGGCCCTGATGCAATCACGCTCTCGCGCAGATGAAGCTGATCGAATCATAGGCCGCCCTCGCTCCAATATTGCTGCACGTCATGACGACTACGACCTCCGCCGCCACAATCAGGGGCCAGCTTCCATGACCTTTATCAAAACACTGGCGATCGTAACCGTGCTTGGAATCACCTCCACCGCTTGCGAAAAAAAGGATCCCACTCCCCCCTCTGGTCCCCCGCCTCCGCAGACACAGACGGGCCGAGCCGGTCCTGAGGCTTGTATTCCTGTAACGCAGAACTCCTATGCCGATGTGGTGGAGCGGGTCGGATCGGGAGTGGTGACGATTCGGTTTTTTAGTTTCTGTTTAAGCATCTCCCAAGATTCTCACCAACGAACCCGTTCTGCGTCGGATCATAAAATCATCGCGTAGGACCAGATCAGGTAGTAAATAGGGCTTGTCGTCAACTACATCTATAATAAGGCGGAGGCGGATGGACTTACGGTCGGCGCTTTCGGCAGCGTCCCGGTGACCCAGGCGCTCTCCCATCAACCGCTAGCCAAGAAAATGGTTCGCACAGCCGGAATATCAATACGCACCACGTCGAAAATCGCGCCATCGGGAAATGGGAGTTGTAGGCCGTAATCGAACAACCCGTAGAAAAAAAGCCAAGCCACCAATGTCAGCCCCACAGCCACGGGCCACTTCTCTTTCGCGCCGAATTTTAAGTAGAGAAAAGTGGCTACAGCGGCTGCGGCGGTAAAGCCGAGCAGCCAAATCGCGAAAAAGAAACCAACGATCCAACCGCCGATCGATACTGCTCTTTGGCGCGCGAGCATTGGATCCATTTCGGGTTGCGGCTGCCGGCTCAATTCTTCCACTTTGACTTTTTGAGTCGAGCGTAACGACTCCTGGATGAAAATGTAGATCGCCAATAGCAAGCTGGGCAAGCCGATGACCCAAGGGAAAAGGGCGGCACGGGGCTCCCAGGCGCCGAAGCCGAACTGCGCTTCGTACACCACATAGGCGAAAACGGCCAGCATGAAAAGAGCGAACGAAGCTCGCCCGAGGCGGTTCGCCAGCGGCACCGGCACTTCCTTAACCGAGAACGTGGCTTGACCTGCATCGGGTCTATCTTCCGGTCGCCGAGATCGTTTGAAGTAGGCCGACAAAGCCGGGTAGAGCATGCCGGTCAGGGTGATGAGCGCGATCACCAGGACGCCTGGATGGAGAAGCCAGCTCGCGCCGTAAATGCGGCTGGCGATGAAGAGATTGTTCTCCGCTATTCCCCCTAACACCAGGCCAAGGAGCAGAGGAGGCCGCTGCCAGTCCGACTTGACCATGAGCCAGCCGAGGGCGCCGAAGAGCAATACCAGCATCATGTCACCAAAGCTGTTTTTCACCGCGAAGCCGCCGAGGTAAATGAGGAGCAGGAGAAAGGGAATCAAGTAAGTTCCCTTCACCAACGTAATCTTCGCAAGCTGGTTCAGGAAGAGGAAACAGACGGCCACGGTGATGATGTTGGTGATTACGATGATCCACACAAAGGAGAAGGTAAGCGTTAAATGTTTGGCCGGGTTCAAGAGATCGGGACCCGGCACGATCCCCTGAATGATAAATGCGCCCAGCAGAATCGCCATTGAGAGACTTCCCGGTACGCCGAAGGCCAGAGTCGGAATCAATGCGCCGCCTTCCTTAGAATTGTTGGCTGCGCCGGGTCCGAGAACGCCTTCTACGGCCCCTTTGCCGAATCGCTCTTTGTCCGGCGAGCTCTGGACCGCGTGAGCATAGGCCAGCCACTGGGCCGGACCCCCGCCCATTCCAGGAATGAGCCCGATATAGGCGCCGATGCCACTGCACCGCAGCACCAGTTTCCAGTGACGAAAGGTGTCTTTTACGCCCTCCATGACACCGCCGAGTTTTCCTGGCTTAGCATCCCGGGCGATGGTGGATCCTTGGACAGCCAGATCGATGATTTCCGGAATGGCGAAGAGGCCGACGGTGACGCTTACCAGTGCGACCCCATCCCATAGAAAGAGCGAATTGTCTTCACCCAAGATTGGCTCCAACGTAAAGCGCGGCACGCTTTCGATAGGATCGAGCCCCACCATTGCGAGCACAAGCCCGAGGCCGCCGGCGACCAGTCCTTTAGGAACGTTATCGCCGCTCAGTGACGCAACAAAAGTAATACCTAGCAGGGCGAGCATGAAAAACTCCGCCGAGCCGATGGAAAGGACGAGCGGACTCACGACGGGAATGGCTAATGCCAATATCAAAGCGCCAAACACTGCTCCGACAAGCGAACTCATCAGCGCCGCTCCAAGCGCGCGTCCAGCCTCACCGTTCTTTGCCATAGGATGGCCGTCGACAATCGTGGCGGCGGTGATTCCTTCACCCGGCACGCCAAAGAGGACGGAAGTGATATCGCCGGTCGTGGCCGTTACGGCATTCGAGCCCAGGAGGAAGGCGAACGCTGTTACAGGCTCCATGTGGTAAATGAAAGGCAGCATGAGTGCGAGCGTGGTGGCACCGCCGAGACCAGGAAGGATGCCGACGACAAACCCGACGGCCATCCCTGCCATCATGAAGAAAAACGTTTCCGTTCCCTGTGCTGAAAGTGGGAGAACCTTGATTAGCCCGTCGTTGAAGGCGTACAGGTATTCGAGCATAGGAATCTCCTCGGAGGTCTTGCGCTCTTGACCAAGAAGTCGAGCCGCGTTTTCACGTCGCGAGAAGCCGAATATATTGCTTCAACCGATGAAGGCCGATGGAAAGGAATCATCCTTTGTATTTCCCTCTCTTTTAGTTTTGGCCTTTCTTTGGCACCAGAAAACTAAGCTTCTGCTTCGCGTTTGGCGGCGTCGCGAGTATCGTGGCCACATGCTTCTGGATCTCTTCACCGGAGACGTAAGTTAGGAGCAATTTCGATTTCTTTGCCTCGGATTTAAATTCGGGATCCTCGAGCGTCGTTTTGAAGGCTTTCCGAAGCGTGGCTAGCCGGTCTTTTGGGGTTTTTGGAGGAACCGAGAATGGGCGCTGGAACTCGTACTGAGGAAGCCACGCATTGAGGATGGCCAGTCCCTCATCACCCGCTTTGGCCTTGATCGTTTCGGTGAGCCGCGGAAGATTTTTCACTTCCGGTTCTTCGGAATTTCCATGCGTGATGAACGGGATGAGCTTGTCATCTCCGCTGGCGTCCAGCATGGCCCGGCCCGTGGTTCTCATAGACTCCCATCCAAAACAGACCCCATCGACCTCTCTCTTCTGCAAAGCGATACGAATTCTGGACGTACCCGTGAAGCCGGAGATCGTCTCGAACTTCGTGCCGAGGGTGAGATTTAAAATCCGCGGCAAATCATCCGTGGTCGCGCCCGGCCGTGTGGAACCCATTTTTAACGATTTTTTCGAGTTGATGACGTCATCGAGTGTCTTTACCCCGGTAAAACCCATGACAGCGCAAGTCGGCAGGCCGACGCTGGGCGTGCCGATCCAGCCGAACTTGCTGGCGTCAAATCTGGCGGCTCTATCACCGAGCGCCTGCCGGAGCACCAGCGCGCTATTAAAGATGCCGATAGTTAGCCCGTCGGGATCGCTCTTTCTGTAAAGAGTGTTGGCCGCGATCATGCTGCCGGCACCGTCCATGTTCTCGACCACCGTCGTGGGATTTCCGGGCACGTGCTTGCCGATGGTGGCGCGCGATCGCGCGGGTGTAAGTGTCGTAACCTCCGCCGGCGGCGAAGCCGACGACGAAACGGATCGTCGTGCCCGCGTAAAATTCATCCGCTCTAGCTTGAGCCAGAAAGCCTGAAAAGACTATCCCGATCAGTGGCGCCAAGCACAAGTAATTTCTCTTTTTCATCGCCTCTCCTCCTTTCGATCTCTCAAATTCATGAGAGATTCACCGTAAACTGAAGATCTCCTGGTAAAGCTTCACGGTCTCGGAAACATTCTTGTACTCCTCCGGATGTTCAATAATGCGCTTGTAGCCGCGGAAAAGCCGGGGCGGGTCCGGATCGACATCCTCTCGTACCGGGATACGCCGAAACCCTACGAGCATTTTTTGCCCCTCTTTAGAAAGAACAAAATCTATGAACAGCTTGCCCGCGTTGGGATGCGGCGCTTTGGCGGCCAGCATGACTGGATTGACTTGCACCGGAACCGGCTCCAGCGGAACCCAATCGATGGGAGCCCCCTTTGACGTCTCTCTTTGCGGTTTAGGCCCGAAATGTCGTCCCGAAAGTAAGCTACGGCAGGCTCTAAAATTAGGAAATCTGGTCCGTCGGCTACTGTTCATCTACCAAGCGGCTGTTTGGAGCAACTTGGGGGCCACCGGACATTCTTGGTGAATATTCAACAACTTAGAGCCGATGATCAGAAACTTCGGCGAAGGAGCTGTAGAAGGTGTGCACATTGTTTACAGTTTCGGTAAAAAAACTGAACTGCAGTGTGCAATTGTTTACACGGAAGAGCCCTGGACAGGGTGAAGCCAGTTTTCAATAGAATCTTTTTCCTGACGCGGCAAACCGCGTCATACAACAAAGGAACTGAGAACGGAATTTGTGTGTTGAAATATGCAGTTATTTATTAGTGAGCTTATCGAAAGACCGGGTTTTCCTCAGAAAAAAAGGAATCTTTTCGATCATAGCAACCCATGCCTGTTGAGCTTATTATAGAGCGCGCGCCGGCTGATGCCGAGTCTGGAGGCGGTTTCCTTTTTGTTTCCTCGGCTCGCTACCAGAGTCAGTTTGATAAACTCCCTCTCCACGGCTTCGAGCGTCATTCCGAGATGAATGGGCGGGGCTGATCGTCGAAAATCCTTGCATTCCCGCCCGGCTCGAATTCGTGCGGGGAGGAGGTCGAGTGTCAATTCGTCATTACTGGCCACGAGGACGGCTCGTTGAATCACGTTTTTCAGCTCTCGCACATTACCCGGCCAGCGATACCGTCTCAGAGCCCGGTACACCTCGGGCGAAACCACTTTCACAGCCTTGTTGTACGCTGCATTAAATTGCGAAAGAAAATGGTTTGTAAGGACGGTAACGGCCCCCCCCGGTCGTTCACGCAAAGGGGGCAAGTGGATGTGGAAGACATCCAGCCGATAGTAGAGATCTTCCCGAAACTTTTTTTCTTTGATTCCGTTCTCAAGGGCCTCGTTGGTTGCAGCAATGATCCGGACATCGACGCAAATATCCTTGTCACCGCCAACCCGGCGAAAAGTTTTTGTCTCCAAAACCCGCAGGAGAGTTACCTGAGCCCTCTCGTCCATCGTGCTGATCTCGTCGAGAAATATAGTGCCGCCGTTGGCTTCTTCGAACCTTCCTTTCCTCGTCTCCAAAGCGCCGGTAAAGGCTCCCTTTTCGTGGCCAAAGAGTTCGGAAGCTATCAACTCGGTCGGCATGGCTCCTGTGTTAACGGCTACATAAGGCTTGTCCTTTCTCCCGCTTTGTTTATGGATCGCGCTGGCAACGAGATCTTTTCCTGTTCCGGTCTCACCTGTTATCAATACCGGAATATCATGAAGGGCAGCTTCCATGATCTGCTGAAATATTTCGAGCATGGGCAAGCTCACGCCGAGCATGCCCTCAAACTCTACGGGTACATGGATACTTAGGTCTACGGCGGCGTAACTGCCGGAAGAATTTTCTCTCAGAGCCATGCTTTCCAAGCCGGACCGGTTTTTATTACTATCGTTGTCCAGCAGATTCCGTTGAACGTCGCGAAGTCCCAAACTCTTTTGGCTCGCGCTTTCGACCCGGAAACTCTTGCTTGCTTCCACGTTCGCTCGGAGGCTGTCAGCGCCCCGAGATTTTGCTGTAGCTACCGTCTCGGAGAGGCCGTTCTTGTTCATCTACCTCCTCCTGTCCAAGGGACTGCTCTCAATTGGAGGGCGCTGGCCGCTATGAGAAGTTGGTTGTTCGGATTTCAACGGTGGAGAAAAACCGAAACGATATTCAAGCCACCTAAACGTTGTCCCTGGCGAGCATCATACTTCACCGGTAATGAACTAGGCCGTAATATACATCTAAGGTTGTAGATATAGGGCCAAGCACCCCCCTGGTCTAGCTTATACTGTACTCTTAACGTCGTAATAGGCAAGCGGGGCGAGACAACGAGGGCCTGGCGGGATCTTTTTGTATAGCCCTCCTTAGAACCTTAAGAATGACGGTGCTTATTAGACAGGCCCAGGCGGCGGTAACGAGGATATCAAAAGCAACCCAACCGAGGGATTCGGGGTGTCTTGTAGTAGGTTGCCCAAAGTATCCGTCTGGCAGTTAAGGCTCATCCAAAGATCCGTGGGCGAAAATTCTCACTCGCTAGGACGCCGTCACCGAGATCAATAGCCCTGGAATTGTCAGCCAATCCAGCAGCAGGCCACGTGGAAACGGAACATGGAGGGCGTAATCAAACAGCCCATAGAAAGACAGCCAGGCCAGAAGCATTAGCGTGACGCTAATTGGCCAGCCTTCTCGAGCGCCCACCTTTAAGTACAGAAACGTCGTTAACGGAACGGCTAAGGAGAAACCAAAGAACCATATGGCAGCAAAAAAGCCGAGAATCCAGGCGGTAATACCCAGGGTCCGCCGCATTACGAGTCTATTTCCGTCAGGCTTCCTTGCCGGCCACTCGCCTCTCATTTTCATAGCAGCCATAAGAGCTGTACTGTCGAGATATAACTGTGAGAGAGCCAACCCCAAACCTGGAAAGCCAATCGCCCAGGGAAACAAGCGCGCGCGAAACCACCAGCCTGTAGCTTCCCACAGAGCCCAGGCAAAGAATGCTACAACAAGGAAAGTAAAAACCGGATGCAACCGTGATACGGGGGATTTTTTCTTGGGCTGCCCATGTTGTTGCTGATTTCTTTTCTGACGCCATTGTTGGAACACAGGATAGAAAGTCCCCGCAAGAATCACTGCAAACAGGAAGAGGACGCTCGGAAACTGCAGCCAGGCCAGGCCGTAATTATCCGTGGCAAGAAAGAGGTTATTCTCAGCCAACGGTCCCAGCACGAGACCGAGGATCAATGGCGGGCGTGGCCAGTCTAACTGGACCATCACCCATCCCAATGCGCCGAAGATGAGAACAACAATGAGATCTTCGAAGGAGTTATTTTCCGCGAAGCCGCCGAGGTAAATGAGGAGCAGGAGAAAGGGAATCACCAGGCTTCCCCTCACACGGGTGATCTTGGCAAGCTGGTTAAGAAACATCAAGCAGAGCGTGACAGTGATAATGTTAGAGAGAACCACGATCCAGACAAAAGAGAAGGTAAGCGACAGGCGGCCTCCCTGACTTTCTGGAATCAGCATCGGAGGTCCAGGGACCAGCCCCTGAATGATGAAGGCGCCTAACAGGATGGCCATCGTCACGCTTCCGGGTACCCCAAAAGCAATGGTGGGAACTAGTGCTCCACCCAGAGTGGAATTGTTGGCAGCCCCTGGTCCCAGTACTCCCTCCACAGCCCCTTTGCCAAAACGCTCGCTGTTGGGAGAACTCTGCACCGCATGGGCATAAGCCACCCATTGTGAAACGCTGCCGCCCATGCCAGGAATGACACCGACGTACGTGCCGATGGCGCTGCACCGGAGCACAAGCCGCCAATAGCGGAAAGTGTCCTTGATGCCTTCCATGACGCCACCTAATTTGCCCACTTGTGTCTGAGCGATGCTGGTGCCCTTGACGGCCAGATCCATGATTTCTGGAATCGCAAACAGTCCCAGTGTCGCGGGCACCAACCGGATTCCATCCCAGAGATAGAGAGTACCGAACGTGTATCGCTCAATTCCTGAAATCGGGTCTAGTCCCACAGTGGCGAGCTGAAGGCCGATGGCTGCAGCGGCTAAACCCTTGATTATGGCCCCGCCCGTCAGCGACGCGAGAAAGGCAATCCCCAGCATGGCCAGCATAAAGAATTCAGGAGAACGAATGGAAAGGACTAAGGGACGAACAATGGGGATAGCCAGTGCCAAGCATAGGGCGCCGAACAGCGCTCCTACAAGAGAACTCATCAAAGCCGCGCCCAGGGCCCGCCCTGCTTCGCCCTTTTTGGCCATGGGATGGCCATCGACAATCGTGGAGGCGGTGATGGCCTCACCAGGGATGCCGAAAAGAATTGAGGTGATGTCGCCTGTGGTGGCTGTGACTGCCGACATTCCCAACAAGAAGGCGAAGGCTTCAACCGCCTCCATTGTGAAGATAAAGGGAAGCATCAGGGCCAGCGTCACCGGGCCGCCGAGACCAGGCAGGATTCCCACCGCGAAGCCGATGGCGATACCCAGGATCATCAGGCTGAAGGTCTTCCAGACAAACACAAGGAAAAAACCCTCGACCAATGACTGCAGCATTTCGATCATGGCAGGCATCCGATGAAAAGTTCCGCTTTGAGGCCAAGTGATGCCTGGTTTCAGTTCGACGATTGCTTCCCCGGTAGAACAATCGCCCGCAGTTTATCTTTGGTAGCGGGGTTGAGCTCATAAAAGCCGGCGAAGGTCTTGGCTATGGTTGACCCGTCAACCGGTTTGAACTCTAGCTTCGCCTTCTTAGCTTCCGCCAGCAGCTCAGAATCCGTCATCGTTTCCATGAAAGCTTTTTGCAGAATCTGAAGACGCTCTTTTGGTGTGTCGGGTGGCACTGAGTAAGGA
>JACQUW010000093.1 GCA_016210115.1 Deltaproteobacteria bacterium
AGCATTGCCCGCGTTGTTACGCGGCAAGCAGTTACTGATCGTTGGCGACGACAGGCAGGTCAGCCCAACGGCGGCCTTTATCGAGGAGCGACGAATTCTCCAACTCCGTCACAATTACCTGAAGGAGCAACCTTTTGTACAGTTGCTTCTACCAGGAAGCTCTCTTTACGCCTTGGCTAATGCTGTGTTCCCAGGGACACGAATCATGCTCAGAGAGCACTTTCGGTGCGTTGAACCGATCATCCGTTTTAGTTTTCAATTTTATCCCGAGCCGATTATTCCGTTGCGCATCCCGAAACCGTCGGAGCGGCTCGATCCCCCACTAATCGATGTCTACTTGCCGCATGGGAGGAAGGACCGGCGCAAGATCAATCGAGTCGAAGCGGAAGGGATTGCGGACGAAATCGAAAAGATCGTCAACCAACCCCGCTTTGCAGATCGCACCATCGGCGTCGTTTCATTGGTCGGGGGACAGCAAGCGCATTTCATTCAGCAGCTACTCCTTGAAAGGATTGGCGAGGAGGAGTTCCATCGCCACAAGATCGCTTGCGGTGACTCTGCAACGTTCCAAGGCAAGGAACGCGACATCATGTTCGTCAGCATGGTGTCGAGCCCCGGCGACGGTGCGCTGACTTCCCAGATTTTTCAGCAGCGATTTAATGTCGCTCTAAGTCGCGCTCGCGATCGCATGTATCTTTTCCGTTCGGTTGCAGAGGAAAATTTAAAGAACCCACAAGACCTCCGACTGAAGGTCATCCGCCACTTCAAAGACCCAATGCCGAAGTCGGAGCAGTTGCTCGGCGACCTGATCCATTTGTGTCAGTCAGGTTTCGAACGGGAAGTGTTTACTCATCTTGCTGGTCTCGGCTATTGCGTCACGCCTCAGGTTGGGGTAGGCGGCTGGAGCATTGACTTGGTCGTCGAAGGTGAAATCGACCGGCGCCTTGCGATCGAACTGGACGGCGACAAGTGGCATCTGCCAGAGAAGTGGCTCGAAGACATGTCTCGCCAGCGCGCAATGGAACGGATGGGCTGGCGCTTCTGGCGCTGCTGGGCATCCAGCTTTTTCCGTGATCCCAGTGGCTGCATGGCCGACCTGGTGAGCACGCTGACCAACATGCGCATCGAGCCGATGCCGCGAGAGGCTCGGGAAAACATCAACACAGAGCATCGCACGGTCGAAGCCGACGAATCACGATCGCCGGACAGTGAGCCCCAGTCAACGCTTACGGAACCTGTCATCGATATAGGTGATCGCGTAATGGTCTCCTACGACGACCCACCCGGACAGCAGGCGGGTCTCATTGTTGCGGCTGAGCAGCACGATCCAGCTATAGGCATATTCAGATCCTCTAGTCCTACCGGTAAATCCCTCTTGGGGAAGGCCATCGACGATGAGGTGACGATCTCAGTGGGTGACCAATCGAGGTCGGCCACAATTCTAGCAATCGACAAGAGAGAGCCGGCGAGAGTTAACACCGAGACTCCTCTCGTCAGCGACCGAACAGTTGTGCACTCCGACCCTCTACCTGAGCGAGTCACAAGAACCACATCGGCGCCGCTCGGTACACTAAAACCCGTTCATCCAGAGCCGGAGATGCCGCGGACTTTGAATCAAAACCGTCGGTCAGTAGAGCCGGGACAAAGATCGGGCAACCGAATCATCGAAGAGCTACGAACTCTCGACGAACGATTCAAATACCCGCGATGTTCGCAGTGTAGTGGCGTTGCTCGCGTTGCCATTTACACCGAGGGTCCTGTGGTCGTGTGCTCCGATTCATTTTGCGAGAAAGTCGAGTGTGTTGACGTGCAGACGCTGCAGCGACTTGCTCAGCGTCTCGGTGCCGCTTGTCACCGGTGCAAGAGTACTAAACTAGAGAATAAAACAGGCACGTTCGGAAACTACCTCAAGTGCCGAAAATGCGGCGCGAATAACTCGTGGCAGCGAGTCAGCGAGAGGATTGGAAAGTAATAGCATGTAGCATTTTGGGCCTGGACTTGCCTCCTGGCGTCGCCCTAATAGCAAAAGCTATCCTCGACGAAATCGACCAGGTGCTGGCGGCGGGCTACGGGTTCACGGATAAGGAGTTGGACTTCATCCCTTCGGCTTCGCTCAGGGCAGGCCCTTCGATGAAACTCAGGGCAGGCAACTACGACATCAAGTATCGGATGGGGCGAGAGGCGAAGAATGAGTGTATAAACGATGCGAGTTTGATTAGACTGGTGAGTCGATGACAACATTTTCCTGTCCTTATCTTGGAGGGGAGGTCGAGCTTTCAGATGAGCGGGAGCGGCACATAGCTGAAACCCATCCCGAACTGCTCCCGGAGCACAAGGATCAGATTGGCGGCACGCTGCTGGATCCAGATCAGGTCCGGCGGAGCAGGCGTTTTGGGAATGCACGGCTCTTTTCAAAATGGTATGATGATTTAATGAGAGGGAAACACCTGGTGGTGGTTGTCGTGAGCGAGGCTTTTCCCAAGAGTCGAAATTGGATCGTCACTGCTCACTTTACCGGGAGAATCCCGGAAGGAGACGTGGAATGGACGAGAAGCTAACCTTTAAGTACGACCGCGAAGGAGACATTCTCTACATCAGTAAGAGACCACCCTACCCCGAACAGGAATCCGAGGAACTGGGGGACGAGGTCATCGCGAGGCTCAACCCGAAAACCGGGGAGATCGAAAATCTCGAAGTATTGTTTTTCTCAACACGGCTCCTTCGCAGCGATTTGTTTGAACTGCCCGTTACGGCGGACCTGCGCCTAACTAATAAATAGGGGAAGCGCTCAAGCAAGCAGTTTCACGATGCCCGGACTAAAAACGATTCGGCCCTCTTGGGTTGCGCTGGTGGAAATAATCCATCAGTTAGAGAAACAGCCGTATCACTGGCCTGTCGAGCGTACGATCTTCCAAAAGATTGCCTACGTTGCTACCCGCCAAGGTCTCCCTATCCTGGGGATGTTCCGTTGGCTTGATGTTAAACCTGACTTCGGTCTTCCCGTTCCGGAAGAGGAATCCATTTCCGCTTAGACATTCATGGATGAATCCGACGGTATTCAGGTGGGAAGATAACAGGCTTGTATAGGTGAATGAGAGCGGCCATGGATGGCGACACTACCTTCAGAAGGCCGGCGGCTGGCGGAGCGG
>JACQUW010000002.1 GCA_016210115.1 Deltaproteobacteria bacterium
ATCCTGCGCCAGATTTCATCGCCGTCCATCTTACCAAGAGTTCCTTCCCCCCTTGGAGACTGTGTCGCAATTATCCGAACCACCACCTTGATCCTCCCCCACAACGGGAGAGGAAAGAATTAAAGAAATGCACCATCGATTCGCTGTCGCTGAAAACTTTAGCATTTCCACACGTTCTAGCGTCTTATTCCTTCCCCCCTTGCGGGGGAAGGCCAGGATGGGGGGAATCTACATCAAATCTCGCCGACTCGCCTCACTCTGATCTTTTTCCTTCGCGCCTGCTCCCAAACATAACGCGCCACGGCTAAATCCTCGTCGGCAATGCCATTGGATTGAAAAAGGATTTTCTTCGGACGCTGGGCCGGCCCGCCGTTGCCAACGATCTTTTCCAGGGGAACAATCTCCTCCCAGCGCAAGATCCCGGCATCGCAGGCGGCTATCAGGTCACCGCTGCCGGTTTTCGCTGTAGGCAGATCATCGGTCACCACCAGATCCATCCGCCGAATGAGCTCGCCCGAGACCTCGTGTTTCACGGGCTGGTTCGCGCCCATCGTGATGATCAAGACCTCCTCTTTTAGTTCCTTCCCATCAATGACGGGTGTGGACGAGTCTGTAGCGAGGACGAGAATATCCGATTCGGCCTCGAGTTCCGCCAATGAAGCGGCCTCCTCGAAATCGAGCGAAGTCTCCTTCGCCATGTCCCGGATGAAGGCTTTTCTGTTCTTAGGGTTTCGACCGAAGACCAGAACACGACCGACGGGGCAGGCGCCCGCTATCGCCTCTACCTGGAAAGTTCCCTGCCAGCCTGGTCCAACGATTCCCAGGACCTGAGGATTCTTCGGAGCCAGATACTTGGCCGCGACCCCGCTGGCTGCGCCGGTTCGGAGGCTGCTCAAATAACCGGCGTTGACCACCGCCTGAATTGCCCCTGAGCGGCCGTTGTACAACGTAATCGTGTTGGCCTCTCCCGTATAAGCCCGGAGAGCAATAAGGTCCCATTCCGCCTGCCAGGCGGCCATCACGTTTAATTGCTTTTGGCTTGCTTTGAGTCTCCGCCGCGGCAGGCTCCGCATCTTACCCGCCGCCCGATCCTGGAAGATCGCTTCGACGAGCTTGAGCGCTCGACCCATGTCGATGAGTTGTCTCGTCTGCTTTTCGCTGATGATCTCGGCCATGGAACCGTCCTCGGCCAGAACTTCTACCATACGCAGTCGCACTTGAAAACAGAAAGTAGAAATTGGGAAAACACAAATATCCGGATTTCTGCTTTCTACTTTCAACTTTCTGCTTTTGGCGAGCTTCGAGGAGACAAGCATACTATCAACCTATCAATGAATCTGATACTTTCTTGCGCAAGGAGGCGAGATTGGAAAAGGTCACCCCAACGTCGGTAAGAGCTGAAGCAAAAAATGGCCGCGCCGCTTTTTGGCTGGAAACCTTTTCGTCCTTGCAGCATCGCAATTATCGTTATCTCTGGTTGGGCACGCTTTTGATGGGCGGCGGCCAGTGGGTTCAGCATGTGACTCTAGGATGGTTGCTTTATGACCTGACCGGTTCTTCGATATTACTGGGTTTACTCAATGGGCTGCGGACAATTCCTTTCCTTGTCGCCGGCCCTATTGCCGGAGTTGTTGCAGACCGCATGGACCGGCGCAAGTTGTTGCTGAGAGCCGAATACTTTCTGACGGCTACGGCTCTATGTATGGGATTCCTCGTAGCTTCGGGACTTCTCCTGCCCTGGCATTTATTTCTCTTTACCTTACTGACGGGGTCGGCCTGGTCATTTACCGATCCGGTGCGCCAGAGCATGGTTCCGAACGTCGTGCCCAAGGAAGATCTGATGAATGCCATAGCCCTGTCTTCTGCGGGATTCAATTTGATGAAGGTCTTGGGGCCCGCTGTCGGCGGGCTGCTCATTGCCCTCTTTGGCGCCGGGGGTAACTTTTTCGTGCAAAGCGCGGCTTATGCGGGCGTTCTCGTGATGGTTTACCGGATGCGCGTTCCTCCCACGCCCGAGCAGGCGCGCCAATCGTCCATGATGGCGAATCTCAAAGAGGGACTGTCTTACGTCTGGACCAACACCACCGTGCTCGCGCTCATGATCGCGGCGCTTGTGCCGAGGGTCTTTGCGGTGCCCTACCAGGCGCTGATGCCGATTTTCCAGAAAGACGTGTTGCGTGTCGGACCGGGCGGCCTCGGCATGCTCATGGCCGCGCCGGGAGTCGGGGCCGTTTTGGCCGTGCTGATGCTCGCTTCCATTACCAAGCGGTTCAGGAGCAGAGGAACAATGCTGCTCGTGAGCCTGGTTTTGCTTGGCGTTTTCCTGATCCTTTTCTCCCAAACCTCCTCATTCCCGCTCGCCCTGCTCGCGCTTCTCGGCGTCGGCAGCTTTCAAGTTCTGTTCATGGCGACAACCAACACCCTTCTGCAACTGAACGTGCCGGATGAGTTGCGTGGCCGGGTCATGAGCATCTACATGCTGGACCGCGGCTTGATCCCGGCGGGATCGTTAATGGCGGGAATGATCGCGCATCTGGCCGGCGCGCCGGCTACGACCGCAATGATGGGAGGATTGGTGATTCTTCTCGCGATGCTGCTGGTCTGGCTTATGCCTGGGCTCTTTAAAATCAAAACCTGAACTGTTTTGGAGAACGAGTGCTGTTCCAATCGAACAGGGAACAACGAGGAGGAAGACCTGCATGAAAACCAAAAGAAGATTTCTTAACGGACTGAAGCTGGCATTTGGAATCATGTGCTCCAGCCTGATGGCTGGATGCGCCGCAAGCTCCGATTTTAACAAGATTCTCGCGCACCCTGCCCGCCCGGAAAACGAGCGGGCGCTGGACTCGGTGCGCAAGCCCGAAGAAGTGCTCAAATTCTACGGCGTCAAAGCGGGAGATAAAGTCGCGGATATCATGGCGGCGAGGGGGTACTATACAGTTATCCTTTCCCAGGTCGTCGGCGAAAAAGGTCAGGTCTATTCGGTGAACAGCAAGCCTAGAAAGGATTTGGAAGAGCGTCTCAAAGACCCCGCCTTCAGGAACGTGCGTGCGGTTGATTCGCTTACCCTCCCCGAAAACGCCGGTCTGGACTTCGCTTTCATCCATCTGAATTATCATGACCTGCCGGCGAACACTCGCGCTTCGCTCAACAAGAACGTTTTCGCAGCTCTGAAACCGGGCGGCGTCTATGGAATCGTCGACCATTCGGCGGCGGAGGGAAGCGGTGATAGGTTTGCGAACAGTCTCCACCGGATCGACAAGCAACTCGTGATCAAAGAGGTAACGCAGGCGGGCTTTGTTCTTGTCAAGGAAGGAGAGATGCTCCGGCGGCCGGATGACACGCGCGATTTCAGCACGACCAAAGTGCGCGGCAAGGATGACCGGTTTGTGCTGTACTTCGAAAAGCGGAAATGATCGTGAGCAGCTTCCCGAAGGTGTGAAAAAAATTATGCGAATGCGGAAAATCTCCCCTTTCCCCTCCCTTCGTCCAAGCTCAGGACATGCTTTTTCAAAGAGGGGGACCCATAGTCGAAGAGAGGAATTTCGAGCACTTACAGAGCAAATCCACTCTGCTTCTTGGGATCATCCCCCTTTGAAAAAAAGGGGGAAAGAGGGGGATTTGATTTTTTTACGGCTTCAGGGCCAGCGTATGTGAACTGATGACCTTCGTTACAATGGACGGCGCGAAGGGCATAGCGCCAAGCGCTTTTCAGCGCCATGCCCTTCGCTCATTGCCGCGCTACTCTCTCCTCAGCGCGACCGCGTCCACCGCGACTCCAAACCCATCGTCTTTGATGACCAGCGGGTTGATCTCAAGAGTCTGAATTTCTCTGTGGTTCGCTACGAGACCCGAGAATTTAACGATCGTGTTGACGATCTCCGCCCGGCAGGTTGCCTGATCCACTCTCAACCGTCTCAGCGCTCTCGATACTCCGCTCTCGTCAAGCATTCCTTCCGCCTCTGCAGGCGTGACCGGCGCCAGAGAGCTCGCAACGCGTCCTATGGCTTCGACGAACAATCCGCCGAGCCCCAAAGTAACCAGCGGCCCCAATTCCGGATCCCATCGACCGCCGATATAAAGCTCTAATGGACCCCGAACCATCTCTTGAACCAGCACCTGGACTGGCGTGTCAGCGCCGGCGCGGATCCCTCTTTGGATCGAATCAAACGCTTCGACAACCTCCGCCGGTTGTGATAACCCGAGCCGGACTCCTCCCGTCTCGCTTTTGTGCGTCAACCCCGGCATGGACACCTTCAGCGCTACAGGATAACCGATCGAACCGGCAGCTTCCCGCGCTCCCTCGGCGGTATTCGCAATTCCGTAGCGCGCTATCCGGATCCCTTCGTCCTCGAGCAGCTTGAATGCATCCCTGTCCGATAGCGCGAGACCTGGATCTAATCCGCATGCGCTTGTAACAGGATCTTGTGTTTGAAAACCGTGGCCGTGTTCACGCTGATGTGTTGTGCCCGGAGCCTCAAGCGATTTCACGAAATCGACGACGTGGCCGACAGCCTGAACGGATTTGCGAATGTCCTGCAGGAATGGGGCTTTACATTTATCCCGGAATTGAGCTCCATAGTCTGATACCGAATGGCATGCGCGCGAGAAGAAGACCAGGGACTTTCCCATCTGCCTGGCGCGTTCGACCATCCGCTGATATCCGGCGGCTCTCGCTGCGAATTCCGGCGTATGCGGCAACTCTCCCTGAAAAACGACCAGGCCGACAGCGGGGTCGCTGCCAAGGAGATCCAGACACCTGATGTACACATCCGGGTTTGAAGCGCCCGCTGCGCCCAGATCGAGCGGATTACCGACCCCGGCCCCTACCCCTAAAAGTTGTCCCAACCGAAGCCTTGCATTTTCATGGAGAGGAGGAAAATCGATTCCCAGCTCTTCTCCCAGATCGTGGATATAGCCTCGGGCTCCTCCGGAAAGGGCTATGGCGGCAACGCCCGCCGCCGCCGGAACCCCGCAGCGGAGAAATATTTCCGCGGTATCGATCAACTCGTCGAGACCACCGATCTCGATGATACCGCAGCGCCGGCTAAACGCCCGGAAAGCTTCATAAGACCCGGCGAGAGCGCCCGTGTGAGTGAAGGCCGCCTCCTGCCCTTGTCTCGACTTACCGATTTTCAGTACCAGGAGCGGCTTTTTGGCATCCCGCGCCCGCTCGCAGGCGAGAGCAAATTCAGCGGGACGCCGGATGGCTTCCAGGATCACACCGATAACACGGGTCGATTCATCTTCGACGAGAAAATTGACGTAATCGGCCGCGTCGACGTTCGCCTCGCTTCCTGACGCGATACCGTAGCTCATTCCAATCCCGCGCGAGTGCGCATGACGGGCCAACCCTCCCATAAGCCCGCTGCTTTGCGAGATCAAAGCCAGGCCGCCCGTTCCGAAAGACTCGACTCCCTGCTCCGCAAGCGTGAGAACTCGCTCGCGGGTGGAAAAGTTGCCCAGACAATTGGGACCGCAGATGAGAATTCCAAATCTCTCCGCCGCGGCGATCATCTCGCGCTCGGCCGCCAGGCCTTCCGAAGTATTGGATTCCGAGAAGCCTCCGCTAAAGACCACAGCCGAGCGGCAACCGCGCGCGCCGGCCTCTTGGAAAACTGCGGCGACGCGGGCGCCTGGAACAATCACGATTATCTGGTCCACCTCGCCGGGAACAGCCTGGATCGAGGGATAACATGGAGCGCCGTAGAGCTCACGATGGCGCGGATTCACCAGATGAATCTCTCCGGGGTAGCCGTAACTGCGTAGATTGCGAAAGATGCGCGCCGGCCAGGAGTCCGCCCGCTCCGAAGCTCCCACAAGAGTAATTGACCTCGGCCGCAAAATCGGCTCGACGTCACGAAAGGCACTCTGCCGCGCCTGTTTTTCCAGTTGATCTGCCATTTTTCTGTTTTCCTTCGAATTTTCGGTGGGTGAGAGGATAAGTCTGCCGACCGCTCCGCCCTCCGCCTAATCGATTATCGGGGACCCAAAGGATCTCTGTCTGGTTAGTCCCCAAATCTTTCCCCCGCATGGGAGAACAAACAATTCGTAGGCCAGTAAAGACGTTAAGTCAACGGGTCTCCGTCAATTGAGTGTGGTGTGTCTGGCGCCGTCCGAGCCTGCAGGCAATTTATCCGGACGGTATAGCAGACGGACATCGAGGGGAGTACTATGAAGTTAAAGAGCAGCGCTAGAGCCTACGGCAGGCTCCGATTTTCCTCCGAACCGTCGTTAGGACTTAAGCGGCGTTACCAATTTCTTTTGCCTCGTATTCCGGGAACATAATGATTGCGGGATGGACGTCGAAGGCTCTTGCAAGCTGCTCCGCCCGCTTTTTTCCGATCTCTATCTTATCGTTTTCCAAAAGACTCAGATTGGTTGCAGTTATCCCGGAACGTTGCGCCAACTCGGCTTGGGACCACTCTTTCAGTTCTCTCAGCATCCTAATAACCTCGCCCGTAGATACTTTGGCGTGAGGTTTGGCGGGACCAAAATTCGCTCGGCTTTTAGATTTCATAAGTGCCTCCTAGTACTCGTGTGGCGTGATCTCAACAACAAAGACTGTGACGGATTGTTTCTCAACCTCGTAAATAACCCGATACTGAATATTCAAACGCGAAGAGCGTTGGCCGGCCCGGTCTCCCACCAGCTTCTCATCGTGGAACCCGGGAAATTCGCGCAACTTGCCCGGGCCATGGCGGAAGATCAGATTTTTCCAAAGTTCGTACTTTTTTACGACCGCCTTCGGGAGTTTGCGGCAAACCCTCTCGATGTCGCGATGCTCTTTGATTTTCCACACGCACGAAATTATACCCTATTAAAAATAATAAGTCTAAAGCCAGATCACGGCGGTGGTGACCAAAGCCGCTTGTCTCTATAAAGGTCCTGTTCAGCGCGACGGTATGACTGATCGTGGTAAGACCCGGATCAACTTGTTTCAGGGTGCGCCCGCTGCTGCAGTAAGGCCGGCTAGTCAACAACCTTCCCCGAGTTCGGGCACGCAGGCTGTGTTGATTGATACAGCCGAGCAAGGTAGCCCGGCTAAAATCCGGGGATTATGTCGCCGGATTGCGCTCCGCTTCATATAGCAAGGCGTACGATTTCTAAACCCTGACCGTCTTCTCCGTCCGCTGTCGCAGAAGCTCTAGAAAAAACTGAGCATTCCGCGAGAGAGGTCTTTTTCGCAGTACACTTCAACCTGATGATATCTCTGTTCCTCGTTGACGCCTTCAGCTCAGCAGCTCACCACTTCTTCCGCTCGTACCACCCCCTGCTCAATCCTCCCCCGCAGGGGGCGCACAGGAGGAGATAGAAAGACATACCTGGAAGGGAGAACAACACCCGCAGTAAGCGAGGACGCCATTCTCTTAGCCGATCCGAGGATACGTCCTGGGGCTGTGCGTTACGCCCATGCGGACCATCATTTCAGCCGTTTGGATGCTGGTCGCAAGCGCATCGAGTACCGGAACCCCAAGCTCGGCGGCAAATTCCGCCGGTGAGTACTGCACCGGAACCATCGTGACTCCCATGGGCACGATGATCTCGGCGTCGGCCTCATCGATCAGCCTGCGGGCCACCTCGAGAAAGCGCTCGCGCATCGCAGTTCGCTGCTTTGTGCTCTCCGGAAGAGGAATATTAATCGCCCGAATACCGACCACAGAATCGTACACGCCCCAGGCCCGCATGTTTTTCCGCATGAAAGGGATGCTTTTCTCTTCGTAGGAAATCACGCCAAGCCGATCGCTAAGCTGCGCTCCGAGATGCAGCACCGACTGCCCGGCGCCTACTACGGGAATCCGCACCAGATTTCTTGCGAGTTCGACCCCGACATCGAGAGTGCCGAAGGGAACGACGGCGTTGAACCCGTGAGTCTCTGCCCTCTGCGCTACCTCAGCTACCAGGGGAGCAACGGACAACGCATTTGCCTGAGAGTTCGATCGCCGAAAGAACGTCGCCCGAACGGTATCGAAACCGATGTCAGTCCCTTCCGACGCG
The DNA here is from genome assembly GCA_016210115.1 of Deltaproteobacteria bacterium. GTDB lineage: Bacteria > Desulfobacterota > Binatia > UBA9968 > UBA9968 > JACQUW01. The sequence continues at coordinate 7,999 of JACQUW010000002.1, forward strand.
CAGCGTAAAACCGCCTGTCGTCGCCGCTCCCCCTCTTCTTCAGGATATTCGCCCATAACAACCATGATCTTCATCGAACACCTCTCATCTTTTTGTCAAAACAGAAAATAGAAATTGGGAAAACAGAAATATCCGGATTTCTGCTTTCTACTTTCAGCTTTCAGCCTTATTGTAGCAACACCACCAGACCGTCCACCGCGGCGACCCCTTCCCCTTCAGGCCGAACAATGACCGGATTCAGGTCGATTTCCTCAATTCCCGGCGCCTCCGACGCGAGGCGAGAAAGCGCCAGGATAGCGCGCGCCAAAGCCTCTAGATCGCCGCGCGGCCGGCCTCGAGTCCCCATGATGAGAGCTTTTCCGCGCAGCCGATCGATCATTTCACGGCAATCTCTGAGATCGATGGGCAGGACTTTCAGAACCACATCTTTCAGCACTTCCACAAAGATCCCGCCGATCCCCACCAGGATAACGGGTCCCAGTTGCACATCCCGTGAGACCCCGAGAATCATCTCGCCGACACCCTTAACCATCGGCTGCACGATGACTCCATCGATTCTGGCGCCCGGCTTCTTTTCCCGGGATTTTTTGAGGACCCGCTCGTACGCTGCCTCAACCTCTTGCGCAGTCCTCAGCGCGCCTGTAACGGCTCCGATGTCACTCCGGTGAGGAATATCAACCGAAGAAACTTTCAAGATGACGGGATAGCCGAAGCTGGCGGCAATCTCCGCGGCTTCTTTTGCAGAGGATACGATCTCTGTGCGCACGAAAGGGATGCCATATTCGCGGAATAGGAGCAGGGTCTCTCGGGTCGGGAGCGGACCGCCATTCTGACGCGCGAAGATTTCTCCCAGCCGCATCGGATCGGGTCCTTTTTCTGCCTGCGACTCGGCCCTCGTTTCGGAAAGCCGCTTTTGTTTTTCCGCCAGCTCGACGGCCTTGCGCGTAGCCCGGAGCCCTTTTTCGTATTCGAGCAGGAACGGCACGTTAAGAGAGGAAAACAGATCAAACCACTCCTGGTCTAATTGCTCGCTGGCGCGAGAGAGAAAAACAGGCTGCTTGCCGCTGGAGAGAATAATTTCAGAAACCCGCCGGTAGCTTTCCCGCATCCGCTCGCCGGGCTTCTGCGGCAAACCCAACCTGCAGCCAATCAGTCCGAAAGCCGGCGACTCTGCAAAGGCCTTCAATGACCTGTAAAATCCTTCCGTATTCGACTCAAGAAGGTCTTCTACGTCCAAGGGATTTCCCAGGAAAGAGTTTTTCTTCAGCTCTGCGGCAACGACGCTGCGGCTCTCTGCTTCCAGATCCGGCAAAGAAAGCCCGATCCGTTCACAGATATCAGAAAGCAGGCTGCAATCTCCTCCGGATACGGTGATCAGTCCCAGAGTGCTTTTTTGGATCCGCCCCAAATCGGATGATAACAACAAGACCGCCGTCTCCATCAATTCGTCGAGGTTGTAAACCCCGACCACTCCCTTTTGCTCGAACAGCGCATCCCAGGCTTCGCCCGATGTCGCGAGGCTTCCCGTGTGCGAGGTGATGGCCCGCTTTGCCTTAGGTGACGTGCCCAAACGCAGGGCCACAATCGTCTTCCGCAACTGCCAGGCACGTTCAAGCGCCTGGCGGAATTTTGCAGGTTCCCGCACCGATTCGATCACCAGAGCGACAACTCGAGTTTCAGGATCGTCAATGGCCCACGAAAGATAGTCGCTCAGGTTCAGGCCGGCTTCGTTTCCAGGAGCGACTCCAAATGAAAATCCGATTCGTCTCTGGCTCGCCATCGCGAAGAAAAGATTCAGCATTCCGCTACTCTGAAAAATCGCTGCCAACCCGCCGCGCTCCACCCCACGAGGAAGGCTCGCGCTCCAGAGCAGGGCTCCCGTGCGCGGAGCCACATGGCCCAAAGTATTTGGCCCGAGAACGAGCAGGTTATAAGAGTTAGAGACGGCACGGAGCTCATCCTGGCGGCGCCTTCCTTCTTCGCCGGATTCGGCAAAGCCGCTGCTGATGACGGAGATCGCCCGGACGCCTTTTTCGCCGCATTCTCTCGCTGCCGCAACGACGAAGCTCCGTGGAACGGCGATGACGGCCAGATCCACGGCCGCGGGAACTTCTTTGATGTTTGGATAACAAGGAAGGCCAAAAACTTCGCGGTATTTGGGATTGACCGGAAAAATGGCTTCTCGCCGGAAGCCGCCGAGGGAAAGATTCTGAAAGATGGATCTTGGATAGTGGCCTCTTTCGCTGGCTCCGATCACGGCCACTGTGCCGGGCTCTGTAAGAGCCGATATATCCTGCTTCGATCCTTTGCTCATGGCTTCTGCTCGATCGACGGCCCGGGGCAAAGAACATCTGCCAGCCTGTCCAGGTTTGTTAACTGCTCCGCATTGAGAATAACTTCAACGGCTTTGTTGGCCTGTTCTTCACTCATGATGTTTTTTGCCAGGGAAAGGAACTTTTTTACCACCTCTCCGTCGCTCAATGGATTGCGGGAGTGGCCGGGTGGATAGGGAACCTCGGCGCGGAGAAGCTTGCCGCTCCGGAGCTTGACTTCCAAATTGGCTCCCACGATTTCGGGAAGGAACGCCGCAAGCTTCGGATCGTGCGACAGCACAATCTTCTTCATAACTTCCTCGGCACGGGGATCTTTAAACCCCTCCTCCTCAAAATCTTCCCATCGAACTTCCCCGTACAAAATGGCTCTGGCGACACAGTAAGGAACACTGTGATCGGCATTTTCTCGGGTGGAAATCTTTTCTTTTGAAAACCGTTCCTGGTTCTTGTAACCGAATTCACTGAGTCCGACGACGATCTCCTCGACCTGCTCGGAGAGCACTCCCTGGTTCCGGAGCTGCAAAGCCGCCGCAATGGGAGCCTGCGCTACAAACACACACGGCCAGGCTTTTGTGCAGCTCTTGAGAATCTGAAAGCCGTTCCCGCGCTTCCGCAGGACTTCCTCATCCAGCGCTCCGGCTACAACTTTTCCGTATCCGTGCTTTCCCTCGAGGATCGTCAGCGGGCCCGTGAGTCCCGCTCGCGCCAGGAGGGCCGCGAAGGTCCCGCTTCTCGCGCCGATCGGCTCCGCCGCTCCCTTCCACATCGAGAGCTTTCCGCCGCGCACCTCCGCCAACGTTGAAGCGTGGCTTCCTGCGATGGCGATGGCGTGCGCGATCTTTGACGGCGGAAGTCCAAGGAGTTTTCCCGCCAGAGCGGCGGCGGAGTAATGCACGCTCGAAGAGTGGTCCCATCCCTCATGCTTCCCGTTGGCGGTCGCATCGCGCAGCCTGAGTTGCACCTCATAACCAACCACAATCCCCAAAAGAAGTTCCTTGCCGCTCAGCCCCTGGGCCTGGGCCACGGCGAGAGCCGGAGCGACATTGATACTTGGATGATGAGGTCTTCCCGGAGACGCATAGTCGTTGAAGTCGAGGTAGCGAAGAGCCATGCCGTTAAGAAACGCGGCTTGCTCGCACGATGTTTTCCAGCTCTGTCCTATCGGGAAAGCCTGCGGCGTCCCCCCTTGCTCTCGCACAACCTGCCGCGCTAATCGAACAGGAGTCTCCTCTAATGCTCCCAAGGCGCAGCCTGCCGTATCAAGAAGAATCTGTTTTGCTTTGCTTACGACTTCCGGCGGCAGCTCTTCATACCGAAGTTCTGCAACCCAACTGGCTATGGCTTCCGCAACGCTCGTGGTCATATTCCGCCCCTCATCCTCTGCCGTCTCTTTTGGGTTTATTCGGCTGTCTTGATGCCGAACGTGTCCTTAAAGAGGTTGATATAACGCTCGTAATTCGGTCCGAAACCCTCCGGTGTTATCACCAGAGGATTTTCTACCATCAAAGCCGGGTACCTGGGTTTCACTCTCTCGAGAACCGAGACTCTTGCGAACTGCTGCAACGCCGCCTGCCCTTTTTCGGAGAGAGACCAATCGTAAAATAACGCTGCGGCAAAAGGATGGGATGCTTTTTTCACCAGCAACATAGGATACGGCTTTATGATGTGTGGTTTCAGCAGCGCGAAATCTATCGGCGCTCCCGCGCTTTTCATAATATAACCCGTTTCGCCGTAGACTTTGGGCGCTATATCGACCTCACCCGCGGACAAGAGCAACAATTGAAGCCTGTGACCGCGGCGAAACTGGATTTCCTGCTTTACCAACTGGCGACCAAAATCCACGGCTTTTTTCTCGCCCCAGGATTCTACGAGCATCCCAAACCAGTCTGTTGCAGCGACATCGAGGATAAGCTTCCCTTTCCATTTGGGATTCAAAACATCCTCGTACCGCTTCGGCACGTCGCCTGGAGCGACTCTGGTATTGTTGTAGGCAAGGACCATGGTGCTGTAATAAAGGGCCGTCCAGTTTCCGTTCGGGTCATAGTAGCCTTTTTTTACATCCTTAGCGTAAGGCGACAGGTAGCGATCCGTGATTCCTCCCTTGATCAAGTGGTAGGCCTCGTCGGGAGAAATCTGAATCAGGTCTCCTCTAAAAGCCCCCACACGGACTTCGGTGAGAATCTTGGTCATAATCGCGCCCCGGCCCGCGCGGATGTAATTCACTTTAAGAAACGGGTATTGCTTTTGAAATACCGACGCAAAAGGCTGCCCTTCACTGACGCCAAGCACAAAATAGAGATTGAGTTCCCCTTCTTTTTTGGCGCCTTCGATCAGAGCCTTTTCTCGTTCAGCCCCCACCAGCGAGAGCGCCTTGCCGAGACGTTGGCTGGAGGTTTCCTGGGCAAATCCCACGCCGCTCAACGAAAACAGGGTGAGAGCAGATAGAAGAGCCGGAGTAACGCTGTTGATTAGAAGTAAAATCCGTTTAGCCAAAGTTCTCGCCTGCCTTTGCTCTACGTCGAGGGAAAGCAACGCATCCCTTTCAACGCAGGGGATTTAGATCAGGGATACCCTTATTAGAAATCGCCGGATTTATCAATTGGCATCGCGAACGCTGTGCCTCGGTGGTGAATAAGTATTCACAGGACAGACCCGAAATACTCACCGCCGAGCACGAAGGACGCGGAGAAAGAGGGGAGCACGGGCGTTTCAAAAGTCATCTCAGTGCAAATGACACTGACTTGACGTTGCCGTGAGTCTTCTGCGAGGACCCTTGCAAGATTACTACAATTTGGAATATTTAGGAGACTTCTTCTAAGCTTTGCAAAGTGTAGATTCGTCAAAGGCCACCTGGCTAAGTAGAAACGAGAAAAACAAGCGGCATGAATTTTGCTGAATCTTACCTGCTCGATTATCATCCGGCCTTCCGCTAACAGTTTTCGGAAGAACGCTCATTTTTCTCCGAGGTACTCTTGTTTCTCTGAGGTAATCTTGTGAGTCCAACCCGAGAGGTTTACTGGAACATCAGCGCCGTCTGGCTGATGTATGTGCTGTTGATCCCCACCGTGGTCATTTTCTTTTATGGACTCTATAGCCATATTCGTCTCTGGCGAATCGGAAAACCCGAGCAGCGGGCCGGTACATTCTCTCAGCGGCTGAAACAACTCTGGGTCTATGGATTCGGTCACGCCCGGATCCTCACCCATCGCTATGCCGGGCTTTTTCATTCGCTTATTTTCTCAGGGTTCGTCGTTCTTTTTATTGGCACCCTGGTCGTTATGGTGCACGAGGACGCCGGTCTTCGCATCATGCAAGGCAAGTTTTATCTCTACTTCCAATCGCTGGCGCTGGACGTGTTTGGCTTGTTCGCCATTATCGGGGTTCTTTTGGTCTTCTGGCGCAGGTACATCCTCAAGCCTCAATCGTTGACCCACACCTGGCGGGACGCGCTGCTGGCAGGCTTGCTTCTGATCATCCTGCTCACGGGCTTTGTGGTCGAGGGGCTAAGGCTTATTGCCGCAGAAGACCCGTGGGCGCATTGGTCTCCGGTGGGATTTGTGGTGGGGAAGCTTTTTGCCGCGTTTCTTCCGCTCGACGCCTTTCGTCCTCTGCATGCCTCTCTCTGGTGGTTTCATCTTCTGCTGGTTTTTGGCCTGATCGCCTGGCTGCCCTATTCGAAGCTGCTCCACGTTATCACTTCCTCGGCGAACATCTATTTTCGCTCTCTCGAGCCCAAAGGAGCGATGCTCAAGCTCATCGAGCTCGAGACTGCGGAAAGCTTTGGAGTCAAAAGCATCGACTCCTTCACCTGGAAAGGGCTGTTGGATCTTGACGCCTGTACGGAGTGTGGCCGCTGCCAGGACGCGTGCCCGGCCTTTGCGACCGGCAAACCGCTTTCCCCGAAGTCTTTGATTCTGGATCTCCGAAACGCTTTACACGCCGGTCCATCGGGAGCGCCGGCGGGAGACGGGGCTCCCTCCGGTAACGGCTCGCTGCTGATAGGAAAAACGATCCAGGAGGAGACCCTTTGGTCTTGCACGACCTGCATGGCTTGCATGGAGGTATGTCCGGTTTTTATCGAGCACGTCCCGAAGATCGTCGATATGCGGCGCTACCTCGTCATGGAAGAGGGCAATTTTCCCGACAGCATGCAACAGGCGCTCCGAAATGTGGAAAGTCGCGGTCATCCTTATGCGGGAATTACGGCTTCTAGACTGGATTGGTGCCGCGGCCTTGATGTGAAGATCATGTCCCAGGTCGGGCGCGCGGATTACCTCTACTGGGTGGGATGCTCAACCGCGCTGAATACGAGAAATCAGAAGATCGCGCGCGCGCTTGTCCAGATCCTTCAGGAAGCCGGTGTTGATTTCGCCATTTTGGGCGCGGAGGAGAACTGCACGGGCGATCCGGCCAGACGGATGGGCAATGAATACCTCTTCCAGACTCTCGCGCGCCAAAATATCAGCGTGCTCAACTCATACCAGGTCAAAAAAATCGTGACCACCTGCCCTCACTGCTTTAACAGTCTTAAGAACGACTACCGGCAACTGGGGGGGAATTTCGAGGTTTATCATCACAGCGAGCTTCTCGCTCGTTTGATCGAAGAGGGGAAATGGAAGCCGTCCGGCCGCATAAAAGGAAAAATTACCTTTCACGACCCCTGTTATTTGGGGCGTTACAACGACACCTATGATCCGCCGCGTGAAGTGATCGGGGCTGTTTCGGGCAGCGCCATCGTGGAAATGGATCGACACCGGGAAAAAAGCTTTTGCTGCGGCGCGGGCGGAGGAATGATGTGGGCGGAAGAGCCGAAGGAAAAACGCGTCAGCAACGTTCGCGCGCAACACGCCGTTGAAACCGGCGCCGATATTCTCAGCGTAGCCTGCCCCTTTTGCATGACGATGCTGGAAGAGGGCGTGAAGAGCGAAAATCCCGGCAAAGAGATCAAGGTGGTCGATATCGCCGAACTGTTGCGCGGGATGGACAGCGCGTAAAAAAGCATGATACGGTCAGGCCATAAGAAAAAGAATTGAAGGAAAGGCAGGAGGGTTTGATGAAAAGGGAATCATATGACGTGGTGGTTGTGGGATTCGGAAACGCGGCGCAGGCGGCGGCATTTTCCGCTCATTGCGCCGGCGCGCGAGTTCTCGTTCTTGAAAAGGCTCCTAAACAGAAGAGGGGTGGAAACACCTGGTTCAGTCATGGCGCGCAGTTTCGCCATGTTCACAACGGCATCTCCGATTGCAAGCCGTTATTGCCCCAGGTGCCGGAAAAAGAATGGGAGAAGATCCACCTCGAGCCGTACACGAAAGACGATTTTTACTCCGACATCATGCGGGTGACGCGGGGAAGGTCGGTTCCGGAACTGGCGGAGCTATTGGTGAACGAATCCTATTCCACGGTGAAGTGGATGCAGGAATCGGGAATCCAGTGGGATATTCTTTACAGCGGCGCAGTCCCGGAAAACGGGCGTTTTCGCTGGCACCACGGAAGCAGCTTCATTCACTCCAAGGACGGCGGCGCGGGATTGGTGGAGATGTGGTACCGCATCCTTCAAAGCAAAGGCATCGAAGTCAGGTTCGATACTGCCGCAGCGCGTCTGCTGATCGACGACAAAGGTCGGGTCTACGGCATTGTGGCCAAAGATCCCGAGGGATTTACGGAAATCCACTGCAAGGGGGTCGTGTTGGCCTGCGGCGGTTTTCAGGCGAATCCCGCCATGCGGGCGCAGTTTCTCGGGACCGGCTGGGATCTGAGCAAGGTCCGGGGCACCAAGTATGACACGGGCGACGGCATTCAGATGGCTTTGGATATTGGAGCTCAACCCTTCGGCCACTGGGGCGGCAGCCACGCCACACCCATCGATGCGAACGCCGGCGATTACGAGGCCGGGTTTTTGGATCCGGCCAACCGGCGCTACCGAACTCACCGCTACGGCTGGAATTTGGGCATCATGGTCAACACCGACGGAAGACGGTTTGTGGACGAGGGTGAAGATTTTACTGCTTTTACCTACGCCAAGACCGGCGCTGAGATCATCAAGCAGCCGGGCAGCATCGGCTACCAGATCTTCGATAACAAGCTCAAGGAAGCTATCGAGCGCCAGCTTTACGCCGGCGCCACGCCCGTGGAGGCGAATTCGATCAGAGAGCTCGCGGAGAAGCTGGAGATCAATCCGGATGTCTTGGTAGGAACCGTTGAGGAATTCAATCAGGCCGTCATGGACGACCGTCCCTTTAACGAGGTTATTCGCGATGGCAAAGGGACAAAAGGTATCTATCCACCGAAGACCAACTGGGCACAAAAGATCGATACTCCTCCCTTTGTCGCCTATGCAGCGACAGGCGGGCTGACCTTCACCTACGGCGGAGTGAAGGTCAACACTCGTTGCGAGGTGCTGGACCGGATGGACCGGCCGATACCCGGTCTTTACGGGGCTGGAGAGCTTACCGGAGGATTCTTCTATTACAACTATCCCAGCGGAGGCGGTCTGATGCGAGGGGCGGTAACAGGAAGGATTGCCGGAGCGAATGCCGCGGGGTGAAACAGCAGGCAGTAAGCAGCAGGCGGGTTTCAGAAACCATTTTGCCTGTCGCTGAGTGCGGTGTTCGCCCGCAGTCGCGAAACATCTTTTTGTACAGAACCCTAAAGGAGATTTTAAGAGTGAAGATAGTTGTTTGTTGTAAAGCGGTGCCGGGCGCGGTGAGTGACGTAAAAATCGCTTCGGACGGTAAGGCTCTCCAATACCAGAGCCAGCTCCAGGCCATGAACGAGTGCGATGAATATGCGCTCGAAGAGGCGATCTCTTTGAAACGGGCGCATGGCGGAGAGGTAACGGCGCTCACGATGGGATCCATCACAACCCAGGACATTCTCTATCTGGCGCTCGCGAAGGGCGCGGACAAAGGCGTGCGGATCGATGGGACTCTGCAGGATTCCCAGACGGCGAGCGCCGCGCTCGCGGCAGCCCTGAGTAAATTGGAATACGACCTGATCCTCACGGGGACTCAGTCACGCGATACCCTCTCCGGCTGTGTCGGAATTTCGTTGGCCGAAAGATTGGGACTTGCTTTCGCTTTCGCAGTGACCCAGGTGGAGGTCGAAGGCGCCGGTGGGATCAAAGTTCGCAAGGAGCTTGGAGGCGGTCGTTACGCCGACGTGAGGCTTCCCTTGCCGGCTCTTTTGTGTGTTCAGACCGGTATCCGGCCTCTGACTTACGTTCCCCCCGCGCGAATGCTTCGGGCACGCCAGCAGGGCCTGCGCTCTCTCTCCTTAAAGGACCTCGGCGTAACCGAAGAGCAGATTGCTCCGACCGGTTATCGCTTTCACAGCGTTTTTCCGCCGGAGCGGAGCGGGCAGGTACAATTTATCGAAGGGAGCGCCGGTGACATCGCGGCCGCGGTTCTGGCGAAGGTTAGGGAGGTTCTCTGATTCATGAAGAGCGATATACTCATCATAGTGGAACATTGGAATGGTCAGGTAGACGGCATCACTTATCAGATTCTCACCAAGGGACGTGAGCTCGCGGACTCTATCGGAGCCGGGCTCGCGGTCCTGATCCTGGGTCATGGACTCGAAGAGACGGTCTCCGTTCTCAAGAATAAGGGAATGGACGAGATTTTCGTCATCGATAATCCGGCTTTAGCCCAGGCAGGGCCGGAGGTGCAGTCGCAGGTTATCGCTGAGGCCGTCCGCCGCCTCGGTCCAAGGCTTGTCCTCATCGGCTATACGATCATCGGCATGGAGCTAACTCCCGCGATCGCAACTAAGTTAGGGATAACTCCCATGACCAACTGCGTGAAAGTGGAACTCGCCGATGGCGCGTTTGTAGTGACCCGTCCACTTTTCGATGGCACCCTTCACGCCAAGATCGTTTTGGAGGAAAAAGGTCCTTCCCTGGTGGCTCTGCAAAGAGGCGCTACGCCTGCGGCGGAGCTTCCTTCAAAGCAGGCCTCGGTAGAGCCGATTCAGCTCGACATCGGGGCCATTCCTGCTCGCAGTCAGTTTCTGGGTTTTGTCGAGGACCCCGTCACCGGCGCCGATATCACTAAAGCCGAGGTGATCGTATCGGTGGGGAGGGGCATAGCGGACAAGGAAAAAATCGCCACGGTGGAGCAACTGGCGGATGCCCTCGGCGGAATGTTGGCCTGCTCCAGGCCACTGGTGGATTTGGGATGGCTCCCCCGCGAGCGACAGGTCGGCGCCTCTGGAAAGAGCGTGGCGCCGAAAGTTTATATTGCCTGCGGCATATCTGGAGCCAGCCAGCATCTGTCCGGAATGACCGAATCCCAGCGAATCATCGCTATCAATAAGGACGCGAACGCGCCGATTTTCCAGGTTGCCCACTACGGGGTGGTCGGCGATCTCTTTGAGATCGTTCCGGCGCTTACCGAAGAGGCAAAAAAAAGCAAATGAGAGGACCGCTGATGCGAACTTTGATCCGAATTCTGTGTTTTATCACTTTGTTTCTGGTCGCCGGGGCGATTTCGCGCTCCCGTGCGGCGACGCTGAGTAATTTTGCCACAAGTATCACAAGCGAGAGCGTAGCTGGAATTTGGGTGGCCAAAGATCGCGGCTTCTTCCGAAAGCACGGCCTCGATGTGCGGTTTGTCCAGATGCCCAGTTCGTCCGTCTCTGTCGCGGCGCTTCTTGCCGGAGAAATCGACATGGAGGTCATCGGACCGGGGCACCTCCTCAACGCCGCCTCAGGCGGCGCCGATATCGTCGGAATTGCCAACCTGGTCCACAAACTCGATTACAGATTCGTTTCGCGGCCCGAAATCAAGACGGCCGAGGATCTTCGGGGCAAAAACGTGGCTGTTAGCGGGACCGGCGCCGTGTCCCATATGGTTGCGCTGTTGGCGCTGCAAAAGCTTGGGATCGATCCGAAACAGGCCAGAATCGCCTTCCTCAACATCCCCGGAACCGAGGTGAACCGGCGCGCCGCACTCGAGACGGGGAAGATTGATGCCACCAGCCTGAATGGGGCGGTTGGGGATTTATACGGCAAGCGCGGTTATACTATGCTCTACAACTTCCGGGATTCGGGGATCGTTCTGCCGCAGACCGTGATCGCGACAACTCGGCGGATCATTGCCACGAAACCCGATCTTGTAGACTCCTATCTCAAGGGATTTGTGGAAGCGATTGGCTATCTCATGGAGCCCGCCAACAAGAGCACGGTAATGCGGGTCCTCGCCTCAAACTTGCGGTTGAACAACGATGCTGCCGTCGAAGAGGCCTATTACGGCGTCGTCAACTCCTATGAACGGATTCCGTATATAAGTCCCGAAGCTATGAAGCTGCTCCATACTCTCTTGAGCTCGATCAACCCGAAAGTAGCCAACGTCAGGCCGGAAACCACGATCGATACGTCCGTTCTTAGCCGGCTTGAGGCGTCGGGCTTTATCAAAAGCGTACAGAAAAGGCCGTAGCCGAGGGCGATCTTGAGCACGAGGATATTGGCCACCTTAGTCTCTCCTACGCCTGGCGCCAATTTGAACGGCACGGAAACAGCCAACTGCTGACTTCAGGGAGGTGGACGGTGAAAACCCGCCGCACTATGTTTTTACTCGTTTTTGTTCTACTCCCGATTTTTTGGGAAGCACCATCGTATGGACTGGATAGGGTAAGGATCGGATTGAGCGCCCTCAGTCCCACAAACTGGGCGGTCTGGGTAGCGGAAGAGAAAGGCTTTTTTAAAAAGCACGGAGTGGACGCCCAGGTTATCTATATTGGCGGCGGCTCCGCGAGAGGCGTGAACGCGCTGGTTTCCCGGGAAGTGCAGTTCATGACGATCGGCGGGGTCGGAGTCATCGCCGCGGCTCTCCGAGGGGCAGACCTGGTTATGGTCGCCTCCAACGTCAATATCAGCACTCAACGATTGATCTCCAGGCCGGAGTTCAAGACTGCGGAGGACCTCAGAGGTAAACGAGTGGGCGTTACCGCGTTCGGCTCCAATACCCATTCGGTCCTTCTTATGGTTCTCAAGAAGTGGGGCATGAAACCGGATGACATGGTCATTCTCCAGATTGGCCCGTCTTTGACGATGGTCATTAGTCTGGAGAAGAAGTTCATCGATGCCGCGATCTTGACGTCGCCCGCGGATTTTATGGCTGAGGAGAAGGGCTTCCGGGTCTTGGCAGATATGGCGGACATGGGCGTCTATTCTCTTCAGAGCACGCTGACCAGCACCCGCGAGTACCTGAGGGGCCATGAGGATGTGGCGACCAGATTCGTCAAAGGGTATTCGGAGGGCATAGCCCACATCAAACGGAACAAAGCCCAGAGCGTGGACATCCTGCGCAAAAAGCTCAGAATGGATCCCGGTCAGGAGATGTACCTGGACAAAACCCACGCGCGTTATTCCTCAAAATATCTTGATAAGGTTCCTTACGTTTCAATTCAGGGAATTAAAACGCTCCTGGACTTTCAAGAGGGCCAGAGCCCGAAGGGCAGGAGCGCCGATCCGGAATCCTTCGTCGACAACAGGATCGTCAGGAACCTCGAGAATAGCGGCTTTTTCGCGAAGCTGTACGAATAACTTCAGCGGACCTCGTTAACAGCGGATTTTTGCCGTTGGGCGATTATTAGGGGGAAATGATGTTTCGTGATCTCAGGGAATTCATCAGCAAAGCTGAGGAGGTGGGTGAATACAGGGTGATCGAGGGCGCCGACTGGGATGAGGAGATCGGAGCCATCGGCGACCTGATGTCGCAAACTCCCGATTCGCCGCTGCTTGTCTTCGATAAAATCAAAGGGTATCCCGCGGGATATCGGGTCGCAACCAACCTCGCTGCCTCAGCAAAACGAATAGCGCTCTGCTTCGGACTGCCTCAGGAGGCGCGAGGCATCGAGCTGGTCCGGGCATTCAGGGACAAGCTGAAGGAAGAAGTGAAGCCCATTCCCCCCGTTGAGGTGGCTACGGGTCCGGTGAAAGAGAATGTCCTGCTCGGAGATGACGTAGACGTCTACAAGTTTCCGACTCCCAAATGGCATGAGCTTGACGGCGGCCGTTACATCGGCACTGGAAGCGCCGTGGTCACCAGGAATCCGGATGACGGCCGGATCAATGTGGGCACATATCGAGTTCAAGTTCAGGACAAATCCACCGTAACGATCTCCTTGGCTCAAGGCCATCACGGAAACATTATCGCCAGAAAATACTGGGCCAAGGGTTTGCCCTGCCCGATGGCGATCTGCTGCGGGCAGGCTCCCATCATCTATGCTGCCTCCCATTTCGATATCCCGTGGGGCTTTTCGGAATATGATTGGGCCGGCGGCTGGCAGAAAGAGCCTATTCAGGTCACGCGGGGCGTTGCCACGGATTTGCCAATTCCAGCCACAGCGGAGATCGTGCTCGAGGGTGAGCTGGTGCCGCCTGGAGGCGAGACAAGGCCCGAAGGTCCTTTCGGCGAATGGGACGGATATTATGCCGGTGGTGTGAGACAACTGCCTGCCTTCCGGGTAAAGGGCATTCTCCACCGCAACAATCCGATCCTCCAGGGAAACCCGCCTTCGATTCTTCCCCGGGTCTGGACTCTTGGCCGGCATATCCAGAAAGCAGCCGCGCTCTGGGCTGAACTCGACAGGCAACTTCCAGGGGTTAATGGAGTGTGGATGATAGAGGAAGCGACAGTCCGCAGGATAGCAGTGATTTCTCTCCAGCAGTTGTATGGCGGGCATGCCAAACAGGCAGCAGCGTTAGCTGCGGGGGTGTTGGCGACGGCCTATGCGTTGAAGTACATCATCGTGGTGGATGAGGACATAGATCCATCCAATATCTCCGAGGTCCTGTGGGCGCTGGGCACCAGGAGCGAGCCCGAAGAGATTGAGACCCTCAAAGGTTGGTGGGGAAACTGGTCCAACCCGCTGCTCACGCCGGAGCAAAGAGAGATGGACGATCGGACACGCTCATTGGGAATCATCCTCGCGTGCAAGCCTTACAAATACATAAAGGACTTTCCCCCCTCAATCAGAACCAGCCCGGAGATGGCAAAAAAAGTCCGGGAAAAATTTCCGGAGCTTTTTAAGTGACCATGGGCTAAGTTAACGTGACTTAGTCCGGATCCGGTAAAAAATTCCCATCTTTAAAGTTGCGCCGACCCTCTATTCCCTCTCCCGTTATCGAGAGGGCGAGGGGCAGGGGCGCTGCAATTCTCAGTCACTCTCATCTTAATCGTCTCCTATCAGTAACCCGCCCGTGACGTTGACATAAAACGCGCTTATCGGCTATGGTCCCCTCCAAACCGCGTGATCAGGTGCCAGCCCTCCTTTTCATGTGGTTCCCCGCGTCCTGAACACGGGCCAGCACATGATCTTGCCAAAGTCTGAGGTTCTGCTTGGCGCGATTTCAAAACGGAATTCCTGACACCAGATTCCTATCACTAGGGAAAGGAGCTGAACCTCGGCATCGATCGGGGCAACGCGACGAAAGTCGTCCTTTACCTTATGTGGCACGAGACATGAAGAGTTCTTCAATTACTCACACTGCTATCAAGGGACGTCTCTACTGAAGTTTGCTCGATCTGGGCATTTAAGAAAGTTTGTTGCTAAGTACCAGACAACGCCATAGAATCCGCGCTGAATACAAAATACCTAATCGAGATAGGCAACGGTACTCCTAGTTAGGCCAGAGATATTACGGAACACTTCGCGGGGACGTCTGAATGAATACCGGCTGTATCCGCACCGAGTGTATCGTTCCAGCTGCAGAATCCGTCTAAGGGGATGGGAGCTCGGGGAACGGCCCTAAGCCCTTAACTAGCCAACCACTTGGCACAAGAAAGGAGCATATCATGAATCATCTCACCCCCCGCGAACGCGAACTGGTGGCACTTGGTGCGGCAATGGGTAGCAATTGTGTACCCTGTATCGAATATCACATTCCTGAAGCGAGAAAGGCCGGTCTTACCGACTCGCAAATATCGGAAGCAATCCGGTTGGCCGACCAAGTACGGCAGGTGCCGGCACGCAAGGTCCTTGACGCTGCTCTGAAGATGGTGCCTGAAACTTCAGCCGGCGTTCAAACCAATGGCGATGACCGCGCTGCCGCCGCACCGAGCACCGGAGCAGGTGCGCCGTGCTGCAGCTAAATAACATCCCCGGCGGCCGCTGTGCCCAGGGGAAGCCAAAAGCTTCCTCCGGGCACGGCCGTTTCTCGGAGATAAGGAAATGAAACAATCCGCACAACCGGTCTCATTCGAGAAGCTTGCAGAGGACCTGTCACTGCCTCTCCTGCGCTACCTCCGGCGCCTGGTTGGCGATCAAGCCGTCGCTGACGATCTTCTCCAAGAAACCCTGATTCGAATAGCTCAGGGGCTCGGCTCCTTCAGCGGCCGTGCCGCTGTTAAGACGTGGGCTTTCTCGATCGCCACACACGTCGCCACCGACTACTTTCGTAAACCCGACCGCAGGCACCGTATCGAAGATATGAGTGAAGCAGCTGACTTGCCCGATACTGGCCGCGGCGTCGATCAACGAATCATCGTGGACGAAATGAACACCTGCGTACGGCAAGTAATCGAAAGCCTGCCCCCAGACTATCGAGCAGCGCTCGTTCTTCATGATCTTGAGGATCTTACCGCCGAGCAGACAGCCGAGATCTGCGGCTGTTCTCTCGCGACAGTGAAAATCAGAATTCACCGTGCCCGCGATCGCCTGCGGAAAGCACTGCAACAGCAGTGCGAATTCTATCGGGATCCCGACAGCGTCTTGCGATGCGATCGCAAGCGATGAGGAAAGGTTCTTGCGTACACGGTAAGCACTATCGGCCTCAGGCGTGGATATGTTCCTAATTTGTCATCACCGTTGAGACGTCGAAGCCTTACACCAGGATGGACTGTCACGAGTATACGCGAGTTCGCCACGGATGCCCAAGGGGCGACATCTTTACAATGCCTGTATCGGTCGGTGCCAAGGCTGAGCACGCATGATCCCAGGTTCCAAAATCAGCGAATCTTTCACCTTCAGCGGACGCATCTTCTCGGTTGAAGAGCTCCAACTCATCCAACAGATCACCG
>JACQUW010000114.1 GCA_016210115.1 Deltaproteobacteria bacterium
GCCGTCGATCTTGGTCATCAAGAAAACGCTTTTCCTGTAGCCGTCGCGGAGCGCTTTGCCCATTCGGATCTCGCTCGCTCCATCATTATAGTCCCAGCAGTTATCCATGAAGTTGATGCCTTGATGAATCGCTTCGCGAATGATCCGGACACTCAGTTGCTCGCCCACTTTCCCAAAGCCAAGGTGGAACCCTCCCACGCCAATCGCCGATACCCGCTCTCCTGTGGCGCCGAGGATGCGATATGGCATTTCTGCCCGCATTGTGCTCTGTGACACGGCCTCCTCCTTGCGACGTGATTCTGAAATTTTGCGCTTTTATGCTGCCATCAAATTGCTGGAGTAGAGCTATGTTTGCCCCTCCATTCCGGGATTCTGAAAACTTGTTGTTCGGATAACTGAAAATCCCGCAGCTACCTCTTATCTTGCGCTGTCATACGGATTTGTCAATTTGACGCGGGAAATCGCCGACCTTCTTTAGACGTTCACGAACCGGCCCCGCTTCTTTAAGGATAAAATCGCTCAGGCTGGCTTCACTCTCATGCGTACGCCATCGGATTCCGATTACTTTCAGTAGACTGCGTCGTTGCATCCCTGCCGGGACTTGTGACTGGGTGTTCTATTTCAATGACCAAAGCCCGCGCAGCCTTTGGGCCAGATTCAGACGTGTTCCCTCATTTTTCGGCGCCGCGGGCTCAATTTCCGAGTCGGGCCAGGTTACTTCTTCGAGCTGCGCCAGCACAGCGGGGCTGATAAACCGGCTGCGCGCGCCGTACACATGGGCGTCACCCCGACGCGGCTGTTGCGTAACGTAGTAGCGCAGCGGCGCGATGAGGTGCAGCTCTCTCTTTGCCCGCGTCATCGCCACATAAAGGAGCCGCCGTTCCTCTTCGATCAGCTCCGCGCGCCCGGTTGAGAACTCGGAAGGAAAATTCCCGTCCGCGACGTTGAGCACGTAGACTGCTTCCCATTCCTGGCCTTTCGCCGAATGAATCGTCGAGAGGATAAGGTAATCCTCGTCGAGCTGCGGCGCGCCGGCCAGGTCGCTGCTCGCCT
The DNA here is from genome assembly GCA_016210115.1 of Deltaproteobacteria bacterium. Lineage (GTDB taxonomy): Bacteria > Desulfobacterota > Binatia > UBA9968 > UBA9968 > JACQUW01. The sequence goes on from JACQUW010000114.1 coordinate 1,054, forward strand.
GCGGCGGGTCGAGCGCCAGCTCGGTGAGGAAGCGCTCGCGCGTGGCAAACTGCTGCGCAATGCGCTCAAGCTGCATAAGGTCGGCTGCGCGCGCCTCTGCCGTCTCGTAGATCCGTTCCAGGTGCGGCTCGAACCACTCGCGGACGCGGCCGACCTGCCCCTGCCAAGGCGCCTCATGAGTCGCCAGCGCGCGCATCAGTTCCGTGAAGGCGGGCCAGGCCTCGCGAGCAAGCGGCGGGGCAACAAAGGAGGCAAGCGAGCGCCATGTATGGCCCGCGGCTTCGAAATGACTGAAACACCGCCCGGCGCTCGCCGGCCCCATCCCCGGTAGAAGCTGAAACACGCGGAACGCGCTAACGCGATTCTTCGGGTTGTCCGCCCAGCGCAGTACCGCAAGCAAGTCTTTCACGTGCGCGGCTTCCAGAAACTTGAGCCCTCCATATTTCACGTAGGGGATATTGCGCCGCACGAGCTCAAGCTCCAAAACATCACTATGGTGCGAGCTCCGAAACAGCACCGACTGGCGTTTCAACGCCACGCCGCGCTCGCGCGCTTCGAGCACACGGCCCACCACGTAATCTGCCTGGGCCTGTTCATCGGCCACCGTTACGTAGCGAGGCCGCTCGCCGCCGCCGCGCGTCGCCTTGAGGCTCTTGCGATAATGGCGCTGCCCCTCGGCGATCAAGGCGTTTGCCGCATCCAGCACGCCTTGAGTCGAGCGATAGTTCTGCTCGAGTGTGACGACGCTCGCCGGCGGCACGTACTGAGCAGGAAAACTCAGGATGTTCTCGATCGTGGCGGCGCGAAAAGAGTAGATGGACTGCGCATCGTCCCCCACCACGGTGAGGCCCGAGCCTGAAGGCCGCAGCGCTTTAAGAATCTCCGCCTGTAACACGTTGGTGTCCTGGTACTCATCCACCAGGATGTGGTCGAAGTGCGAGTTCATCTCGTCCGCGAGCGAAGGCTCTGACGCCATTGCGTGCCAGTAAAGAAGCAGATCGTCGTAATCGAGGGCATGGTTTGCGAGCTTTCTCTCGACATAGACGCCATAGAGCCGGGCCAGCTCTTCCTCCCATTCAGCACACCACGGGAAGGCGCTCGCGAGCGTATCGCCGAGCGCGCGTTGTGTGTTCACCCGGTGCGAGTAGATGGCAAGGCAGGTGTCCTTGCGCGGGAAGCGCTTCTCCATTTTGGATAGGCCCAACTCATAGCGCACTACGTCCATCAGGTCGGCCGCATCGCCGCGATCCAGCACACTGAAGCTCGCGTCGAGTCCCACACGCGCTGCGTAGCGCCGGATCAGCCGGTTCGCAATGGAGTGGAACGTTCCGGACCACGGGAGCTTCACAGCAAGCCCCGGCTCCGGCACGAAACGATCGGCAGCGGCGTTTTTGTGCAGCACCGCCGCCACAATCGTCTGTGCCCGACGGGTCATCTCCTGCGCCGCTCTTCGCGTGAAGGTGAGAAGGAGGATGCGGTCCGGGCTTATGCCATGCAGAACGAGGTGCGCCACCCGATGCGCGAGCGTATTCGTCTTCCCCGTCCCCGCCCCGGCGATAATGAGCACAGGGCCCGAGCCAAACACCCCGCTGGCGCCGCGCTCGCCAAACCGCGCTGCCGCGAGCTGCGCCGGATTAAGCCGGTCGAAAGCGGAACCCGTTGTCACGCCGGCAACTATAAGGCATAGCCGTATATCTATCCAGCCCCCACTGGTCCGGGGGCGTATTTTATGAAATTAGTTTGACGGCCCTCTCCTTAATCCTCCCCCGCAAAGGGGGGAGGAGATAGGAGAAAACAGCCGCAGATGAATTTCCCCTCTCGACGGGAGGGGATTAAGAGAGGGCGATTTATTCCAGCGGGCTTTTGCAGATAACGTTCAGCAATGCCTGGCGTTGCTCCTCGTTGACGACCTTGAGCGCGCGCTTCAGCGCCTCGGGCAGCTCTTCCGGCTCTTCGACGCGCGCCGCGTAAGCGCCGCAGGCCTGCGCCGTGAGCTCGAACTGCGGCGACGGGGTGAGATCGCAGCCGGGAAAATTGCGCGTCTTTTGCGCGACTCCCTCCGGATAGAGTCCTCGCGCTGCATTAATGCTCGCGTTCCACGCCTGGTTATTGTAGACCACCGTGAGAAACGGAATACGATACTTTTGCGCCGTGAAGTGACAGGCCGTCGGCGCCGAGAAAATATAGGAGCCGTCACCTTCGGCCGCAATGACCGTGGCGTCTGGCGCCCCGAGCTTGGCCCCGATCGCCGCGCCAACTCCCCACCCGAGGTGACCCGCCGGCGGCGTGCTGAAGAGCGATCCCGGCCGGTTCAGCCGGATCACTTCGGCAAGTCGTGAAGTCACGGTCTCGTTCACGAGGATCGTCCTGTCGTCCATCACATCGCCGATGCATTTGGAAACCCACAACGGGCTTATGGGTTTTTGGTTCTGGACCGCCGCGATACGCGCGGCTAGTTCGCGCATCATCTCCTGATGCTCCGCCTCAATCTTCTTACGCCGCCCGTCCAGCTTCGCTCGCGACGTTGCGCCCGCTTCTAACTTTCTCTTGATGATGGAGATCAAAACCGGGAGCGATATTTCCGAGCAGCCCGCCACAGCCAGGTCAGCCGGGAATCCCCATCCAGGGATCGAAGTGAAAAGCGGGTCTCGCTCGAGATGGATGATCTTCACATCGGATCTGAGAATACTTCGGCTTGGCGGTTCCCACGGCACATCGATATCGATAAAAAAGAGAAGATCGGCGTTTTTTGCGTGCTTAACCGTTTCTGTGCCGGCGTAGAGGGGGTGATCTGTCGGGAAATTGAGGTAATTCGGCTGTTGCATTACCGGAATCGACAGCAGCTCGGCTAACTGCACAAGATAGGACACCGCCTGGGGATTGCGCCCGAGATACTTCGTCGCGATGAGAGGATTCTCGGCGGCGATCAACCAATCGGCTATTTTCTCCAGCGCCCCCTGATCGGCTTGCGTCTTTGTGGCGGCGGCGGCCGGATTGGACGGTCGCTGCGTTGACTCCAGGGATTCGCACAGCCACTCTCGCGGCAGCGTCAGATAAACCGGCCCGCGCGGCTCGCTCATGGCAATCTTGAAAGCCCGTGAAACGACCGTGGCGAGATTCTGATTCGTTCTCACCTCGTAGTCCCACTTGACGAACTCGCGGACGAGACTCCCTTGATCGCGCGACTCCTGCCGCCAGTGAATATTCTGGCTTTTCCCTCCGCGCAATTCTCCTTCCGTGATGGGCGTCCGCCCCGCGACCAGGAACAAAGGGACATTGGATGATTGCGCGTTGATAAGCCCCCCCAACGCGTTGGCCGTCCCGGGAAGCGTATGGACCAGAACCATCTGAGGCTTTTCCGTCACGTTATAATAGCCGTGGGCCATCGAGACCGCCGCCATCTCATGCGGCACGACAATCGGTTGAATGTCTTTCGGATCTTCTTTCGCGCTTTTGGCCAGCGCCTCGATAATCGGTCCGTGATCCGTCCCCGTGTTCGCAAAGAGATAACGGACGACCCCGAGCGCCCTTACCTGCTCCAGGAAAGCCTCGGCGCCATTAGATACAGGAACGCTTGCCTGTTTATCTGCCATAATTCCTCCAAAAGTAGCGCGGCCTCCGGGCGCAAGGTTCCGGGCCGCGGCCGATGGGCAGGTACCATGAGTCAAACCGGGCTCATCGGACGTCCGCGGCCCTCCACCTTACGCTCCTCGGCGGGAGTGTGGCTTCCGTTGTTTAGTGTGAAGCCAGTTGGGCTCCGATTCACTTTTCACTTTTAACTTTTTGCTTTCCGTGGGCTTCAATGCAGAGTGGGTTTGGAATCATTGTCTTTGTGGCCATCGATCACCCGAAAGCGCCGCTTCCGGCGCGCAAGGCGATATTGATCCCAATAAATGCCGACCCAGCCCCATGGGTTTCCCCACCGCAGATAGAAGTATCCGACCGCCATCCCTCCCAGATGAGCGAGATGGGCGATTCCGGATTGGGTCGCCGTAACCGATGAATAAAGGGAGATCGCGCCGATAATGATCACAAAATGTTTCATCTTGAGCGGGAACAGGAAATAAAAGTAAACCACGCGATCGGGATACAGCAGCCCATAGGCGAGCAGGATTCCATAGACGCCGGCCGAGGCGCCGATGCTCGGCACCGTCTGGTCGGGCAAAAAGAGCACATTGAAGAGCGCCCCGCCCGCAACGCAAACCGTGTAGTATTTCAGAAAAAACGAGCTGCCCCAGCGACGCTCCAGATCACACCCAAACATCCAGAGCGCGAGCATGTTAAATAGGAGGTGAACGATTCCTCCGTGAAGAAACTGATAGGTGAGAATCTGCCAGATATAGAGTTTTTCCCAGACAAGATCAGGGACCAGGCCGAAAATGATAACAAAGGAGTGATCGGTCACTGCCTGAAGCAGAAAGACCGCGACGTTGGCGATGATCAACGCCTTCACCGCGGCCGTAACAGTTCCTGCTCCAAAGACAAGGCTTCTAGTTTGGTAATTCATAAGTGATCTCCGGCATTGTAGCGAAATTAGCCTTGAAAAAAAGGGGGCTGTTCCCTTTCAGGTTCAGGCGCTTCACGGCTCGATAAATGGGAAATCCTGAAACGCAAAAGGTGAAACGTGATTGGGGCTCCGATTCACTTTTCACGTTTGACTTTTTACGCTCCTTAAAATCCGAAAGATAACACATGGTTTGCCGCAGTTCCTTTTTTTGGATGTGGGTCTATACTATTGCAGCATGGGGACAAGCTTAGCACAAGGCTGGTCAGACTTGCTGAGCCCCTGCACGGGACAAGTCCCCTTTCTAGCGACAACGAAACCAATGCAGGAGGGATGAGTTTATGGAAACCTCTGCGCAGACTCTCGTCATCGATGCGGACGCCCACGTAGTCGAGTCCGCCCGTACCTGGGACTACATGGATCCATCCGAGAGGCAGTATCGCCCTGTACCGCTCGAGACCCGTGAAGATGCCGGAGTAAAACTACAGTTCTGGCTTATTGATGGTAAGGTGAGAGGGTTCCGCTTCCCCGCTTTTTCAGCAGCGGAGCTCGAGAAGCGATCCCAACAGGTCGGCCGCAAGTTCGCCGATTCCCAGGAAGCCCGCGAAATGGGCAATGTCGACCTGCGCCTCGAGCACATGGATAGGAGTGGCATCGACATCCAGGTGCTCCACAACACAATGTTCATAGAGCCGGCGACCGACCGGGCGGTGGTGGAAGTGGCTTTGTGCAAGAGCTACAACCGCTGGCTGGCGGATATCTGGCGCCAGGGAAAAGGCCGGCTGCGGTGGTCATGCATGGCGCCGACGCTGAGCATGGCGGACGCGTTGGACCAGATCCGCTTCGGCAAGGAAAACGGCGCCTGCGCCGTGTTGATGCGTCCCGTGGAAGGCAATCGATTGCTCGCCGATCCCTATTTCTATCCGATCTATGATGAGGCGAGCCGGCTCGATATGGCGATTGCCGTCCACATCGCCAACGGCAACACCTGGCTGAACGACCTGTATCGCCATCCGGTGGCCATTGCAGCCACGTTACATAAATTCAGAGTGCCGACTGTGGCTGCTTTCAACGACGTGCTGCTCAGTGAAGTCCCCCGGATTTTCCCAAAGCTGCGGTGGGGCTTCATCGAGGCCAGCGCGCAGTGGCTACCCTGGGTCTTGCACGAAGCCAGGAACCGGTTCAAAACGCTGGGCCGGGAGTGGCCGGACAACGTCATGCGCGAGTATCGGATGTTCGTCACCTGCGAAAACTCCGATGACTTACCCTACATCGCACAGAAGGCGGGGGAAGACTGTCTCGTCATTGGCACCGACTACGGCCACACCGATACCTCGAGCGATGTCGACGCCATCAAAATATTCAAGGAGCGAACCGACCTCTCGCTTGAAGCGAAGCGGAAGATCCTGAGCGACAACGCCCGCGCGCTGTACGGCATCGATGGCACATCATGATTCCACTCGGCCACTCCAGGGGGTTCTGAAAGGAAACCTTACCGACCAAAGCGAAGCGACCATGATCCGGACTCAATTTTTGGAGGGCGCCGATGCGGCACGGTGAACAATCTGAGGGGAACAACACGCGCGCGATCGATGCCGACGCGCACGTGATCGAGAACGAGTCCACGTGGGAATACATGCTCGAGTCGGAGCGGCGATTCAAACCGCAACTCGTGGCGCCGGCCCACGGAGAGAGTTCGATCGACTACTGGTTGATTGACGGGAGAGCTCTTCCGCGGGCCAATGTGGGAAAAGATACGCCCAAAGAGTCTCGTGAGATGAGCGACCTCGACGTGAGGATCCGCCACATGGACGAGTTGAATGTGGACCTCCAGGTGATCTATCCGACAGTGTTCATCGTCCCGTGCGCGCGCCGCGCGGAGGTGGATCTCGCGTTATGCCGAAGTTACAATCGCTGGATGGCCGAAATCGTCAAGAAGGCGCCCGATCGTTTTCGCTGGGTTTTGGTTCCGCCTCTTCTCAACATGGACAGGGTCTTCGAAGAGTTGAAGTTCGGAAAGGACAACGGCGCCTGCGGCGTTTTTATGAGAGGACTGGAGGCCGACAGACGCCTGAGCGATTCATATTTTTTCCCTCTCTATGAAGAAGCCGGCAGGCTCGATCTGCCGATCTGCGTTCACTCGGCGAACGGAAGCATCACAATGCACGATTTCTTTCTTGATGACCCCGGCTTTTGCAGATTCAAGCTGGCCGTGGTGGGCGCATTCCATTCTCTCGTTTTTGACGGCATCCCCGTCCGGTTTCCCAAATTGAAGATCGGCATCATAGAAATCGGCGCTCAGTGGTTTCCGTATGCGGTTCACGATCTGGCGCGGCGCTATGCTCGCAGGGGAAAAGACCTCGGCAAGCACGTGCTCAAGGACAGTCGAATTTATGTCGCCTGCCAGACCGACGACGACCTCGCTTACGTCCTGACTTATGCCGACGATGATAACCTCGTTATCGGCTCCGACTACGGTCATGCGGATAACGCGAGCGAGCTTCGGGCTTTGCAGCGGTTAAAAGAGAATCGTGAGGTGGACCCCAAAATCACCGATAAGATCGTTTACTCCAATCCGGGGCGGCTTTACGGCCTGAAGCTGTGAGAAAATTCAAATGCCCCTCTTTCCCCCTTTTTCAAATTTTTTCAAAGGGGGATGATCCCAGGAACGAAATGGAGTTTGCTCTCTAGGTACTTGCAATTCCTCTCTTTGAATCCGAGTTCCCCTCTCTAAGAAACTTTGAAAAAGGGGGAAAGAGGTGGTTTGGACTTTTTTTCACAGCTTCAGGCTTCATCGTCGCGGTGATCCGAAATGAACGTTAAGCTTACCATCGAATACGATGGCACGAACTACCATGGGTGGCAGATTCAGCCCAACGCGGAGACAATTCAGGAGATCCTGGAGCGCGCTCTTGAGAGGATATTAGGAGTTAAGACGCGGATCCATGGCTCGGGACGCACGGATGCCGGCGTTCATGCGCTGGGCCAGGTGGCGAATTTTTTTTGTTCCGATGATCAGGACCTCTGGCGGTTACAGAAGGGGCTCAACGCTCTCACGGCGCAGGATATCGTCATCCGTGAGGCGCGCGCGGTTCCAGACTCGTTCGATCCCCGCAGGGATGCTCGCAGCCGGGTCTACGAATACCGGATCTGGAATCATCCCTGGCCGTCGGCTTTCTGCCGCCGTTTCTCCTGGCATGTGCGTGATCCTCTGGCGCTGAACGTCATGCAGGAGGCGATTCCCTGCCTCGAAGGAGAGCACGACTTTACTTCCTTTCAAGCCGCCGGATGCGAAGCGGCTCATCCGGTACGTAAGATCTACCGCAACTCCCTTATCCGCCAGGATCAGTTCCTCATTTATACGGTTGAGGCGACGGCTTACCTCAGACACATGGTTCGCAATATCGTGGGTACACTGGTCGAGATCGGCCGTGGTGAAAGGGGTCCTCAAGCGCTATCTGATCTCCTTGGAGTTCGAGACCGGACCCTGGCTGGTCGAACAGCGCCGGCAGAAGGCCTCTTCCTCAAGGAGGTAAAGTATTAGGACTCAGACCGACAAAGCGGCAGAAGCGACAGATTGACAGCCTCCGGTGATTTTATATACGCTCCCGGCAAGAAGATCGTTCTTGCATGAAGAGGAGGACCCGTTATGATTCCAACCCACGATTCTTTCTATGATGTTTTCTCCAGAGGCAAGCGCGTAAAAATCCAGTGGCCCAACGGCGCCAGGCTGGCTGTGACGCTGGCGGGTAACCTTGAGGCGTGGACCGAGACGCCCGATCCAAAGCTCAGAAGAACGCGTCACGTCGGCGGGGTCAATCCGATTACGGCCGAGGACGTTAGATGCAAATACGACTTCCGCACAGCCAGCGAAAACGACTACGGGGGCCGGACCGGAATCTGGAGAATCTTGCGAATTTTGGAAAAGCACGGCCTCAAAGCATCTTTCAACATTAATGCTCTGGCTGCCATAAGATACCCCGATGCGGTAAAGCAGCTCCACGCGCAGGGGCACGAGATCGTAGGGCACAGCTATGCTGAGGACATCCAGTTGATACTGCTTTCGAAAGAGGAGGAAAGAGAAGAGATCCGGGCATGCGTGAAGATATTCCAGGATTTGGTCGGCACAAGACCTTACGGCTGGCTTTCTTCAGGCATGCGGCATACAGAATACACTCTGGAGTTACTGGGTGAAGAGGGATTTCTCTGGCATGGCGACGCGGTGAACGACGACGCCCCTTATCTGGTTGAGGCCGGCGGCAAGACCCTGATCGAAGTACCGTACCGAAATGCCGTGAGCGGGCTTAACGACACCGGGATGTATCGAAGGGGCATGACCGCCCGAGATCTCCTGAGCGCTTTCCGAGATGAATTCGATATCCTTTATGAAGAGTCCCAGACCGACCCTAAGCTCTTGACCATGGCAATGCACTGCCAGATGGCATTTCCGGCAACGGGGAAAGTGTATGAGGAAGCGATCAAGTACGCCAAATCGTTTCCCGGTGTCTGGTTTGCGAGGAGAATCGACGTGGTCCGATGGTTGTTGGATCACTGTCTCAAATGAAAGGAGCACGCTATGCCGGTGGCGAAGATCTCAGGCGCCATTCTTTTCTTTCTCCTGTGGGCTTTCATCCCGGGCGCACCGGCCCAAACCCTGAAGGCCGGATACACCTCCAAGACGCTTTTTTATATTCCCTTTTTTGCGGCCCAAAAACGGGGGCTTTACTCTGCTGAAGGCCTTCAAGTCGAACTCGTCAACATCGGACGAAGCGATGTTCAACTTCAGGCACTGGCTGTCGGAGAGCTCCACTTCGCGAACTTCAATCCTGACGGAGTGATCCTGTTCAATGAGAAGGGCGGGAACCTCAAGGTTATTGCGGGAGTTGACAACGGCGCCCCTTACATCCTGGTCGGCGGCAAGGCGTACAAGAAAATTGAAGATCTTCGCGGGGCAAAGCTGGGAGTTTCAAGCCTTCGGGGAGGAGGAACATCGATCCTCCTGGATTTTCTGAAGAGTAAAGGACTGAACTACCCGCGCGATTTTGCGATGGTGGTGATTTCAGGCGGAACCGCCGCGCGCTTGAGTGCCCTGGAAAGCGGCGCCATAGCCGCCGCGGTCTTGGGAATCCCTTATTCGGATATCGCGCTCGATCAGGGATTCAATCACCTCGGCGATACGATGGAGGTCATTCCCAGTTACCAGTTCAATGCCATTAATGTGAATCCTGCCTGGGCGGAAAAGAACCGCCCCACTGTTGTGAAGTTTCTTAAAGCCCATATTCGCAGCCTCCGCTGGATTCACGAGCATCCGGACCAGGCTGCGGATTTTTTCACCAAAGAAATGGGAGTCAAGCCGCCCTATGCTCGTAGAGGCGTGGATTACTTTACCAAGAAGAAGATTTTCCCTGTGGACGGCTCGGTGACGTTGGAAGGGCTCAAGGTGAACCTTCAAGTGCAGGCCAGAGACGGGGTGCTTAAAGAGCCGCTGCCACCGCCGGAAAAATATGTTGATCTAAGCTACGTTCGGCAGGCGCAAAAGGAGTTGGGGCTATAGGTTCAACGGTTCAAGAAGTTCAACGGTTCAAAAGGTTCAAGTCGTGTTTGCCAGCTACTGATCGGAAAGGTTTGTTATGTGCGACATTAAAGAGGAGATAGGCGTCTCGGATCCTGCAAACGCCGGCGCTAGCGGGCGAAAGGAACTGTCCGGAACGCCGGCGACAGATGTTCGCGATCTCAGGGCGGTCGCTCGCGAAGTTGCGGGTTCGAGGGAGGCGCGGGATAGCCATGTCGGCTTTGTCGGATACGGGAGAACAGCTCCCGGAGACAAAGTCTTGATCGCCGTCGATCGGGAATATGACCCGGCTGTCCCGCACGCGGTCGCCCAGGCGCTTCGAGAAAGGGGCGCGCATGTGGATATCCTCACAATCGACATGGGAAATCCAGACAGAGAATTCGAAGACCTTGACGAGGTCCGCGTCATCATGCGGCGCGAACCCTGGGAGAACAATCCCCGAAGGTGGGAGGGAATTCCTTTTGTCGAGGAGTTTGCTTCCCGCCGCGGCTCTGATCTTCTGATTCACGGCAAAGGAGGACCGATACCGAAAACGCCCTACCGGTATGAGCAGATTCCTTGGCTGCAACCTGAGCATTTTTTGCAGCACGCTACAACGTATCCTCTGGACCTGCATCTGCTCATCAACCGAAAAACGTGGGAGCCTATCTGGGATCTGGGGCGGGGCGGAAAAGCGCGGCTCACGGATCCCGAAGGAACCGACATCTCCTGGACATATTGGGAGGACTACTATGACGGCACCCGTTATGGCTTCTGCTCCGATCCCCGGAACGGCCATCTTTTCAGCCATCCCGTGCCGCCGCTTATCGCCAAAGAAGATGCCGCCGGAACTGTGGCGGGAACCACAAGCCACTTCGCCAGCCCGTTCCCGCATATAAAGGTAGAGTTGGAAGCGGGGCAGATCGTAAAGATCTCCGGCGGCGGACGATACGGAGATACGTGGCGGGATCTCCTGGAGGAAAGCAAGCGAACTCAGTATCCCTGTTTTCCGCGTCCCGGCCTGTTTTATCTTTGGGAGGCGGCTATCGGAACCAATCCCAAGATCGTTCGGCCGTCTCATATCAACAGACATTCGTCAGGCGGCTTTGAATGGGAAAGACGCCGCTCTGGCGTGATCCACATGGGATTCGGGACGCTTTGGCGCTCCGCGGAGGAGAAATGGGCGGGAGAACGGGGTCTTCTCTACGGGCACCTGCATGTTCACCTTCTTTTTCCTACTCTTGTCGTTACCGCCAAGAATGGCCAGGAGTTCACGGTTATCCGAAACGGTAGATTGGCGGCGCTGGATGATCCCGAAGTGCGGGAGCTGGCCTCCAAGTATGGCGATCCGGATGAGCTACTGAGGGAAGACTGGATAGCCCGTATCCCGGGGATCACCTGCGACGGCTCATACGAGGAATATGCCCGCAATCCCGCCGCGTGGATCTATGATGGGGGCGAAAAGGGCTCTTGAAGTCTCAGGTACGGGCGGATAAGATTTTCCGAGGAGAATTTGCTCAATGACAAAAAGTTCCGGAAGCTCGCTTTATGACAAGATTTGGCGGTCGCACACGGTCGAAGTGCTCCCGACCGGCCAGACCCAGCTCTTCATCGGCCTTCATCTGATTCACGAGATTACCACGGCGCCGGCATTTGACATGCTGCGGGAGAAAGGCCTCAGTGTGGCCTTTCCTGAGAGAACCTTCGCGACTCTGGATCACATTGTTCCTACCGACGTTCGAAGCCGTCCATTCCTGGATTCTCAAGCGGAGGAGCTGACCCAGGCGCTGGAACAAAATGTCAGCCAGTTTGGCATTGAGTTCTTTGGGCTGAACAGCGACAATCAAGGGATCGTCCATGTGATCGGTCCTCAACTCGGATTAACCCAGCCCGGGATGACCCTTGCCTGCGGCGACAGCCATACCAGCACGCACGGCGCCTTTGGCACCCTTGCGTTTGGCATCGGAACAAGCCAGGTGCGCGACGTCCTGGCGACTCAAACGCTGGCGATGGATAAGCTCAAAGTCCGCCGGATCAACGTTAACGGAAACCTTTCCGTCGGTGTTTACGCCAAAGATGTGATTCTTAATATTATTCGGCGGTTGGGGGTGGCCGGCGGAAAAGGGTTTGCTTACGAATACGGCGGATCGGTCGTCGAGGGAATGAGCATGGAAGAGCGCATGACCATCTGCAACATGAGTATTGAAGGCGGCGCTCTGGTCGGATATGTCAACCCGGACAATACGACTTTTGAGTTTCTCAAGGGCAGGCAGTTTGCACCCAAGGGGGCGGACTTTGAGCGCGCCGTTGCTTATTGGAAATCGGTAGCGTCTGACCCCGGTGCGCAGTATGACGATGTCGTCGAGTTCGTGGGCGCGGAGATTGAACCCACGGTGACCTGGGGAATCAATCCAGGCCAGGCTGTCGGGATTTCGGAAAAGCTTCCCTACCCGGAGAAATTTCCTGACCCTGAGGGAGCCAGGAAGGCCTATGAACACATGGGTTGGGAACCCGGAAAACCGATAATGGGCACGCCCGTGGACGTGGCTTTTATCGGCTCGTGCACCAATTCACGCCTGAGCGATTTGCGGGCGGCGGCCAAGATTGCCCGGGGAAAAAGGGTTCACCCAAACGTCCGGGCCCTGGTTGTGCCGGGATCTGCTCAAGTCAAAGTATTGGCTGAGAAGGAAGGACTGCATGAGATCTTCACCGCGGCAGGATTTGAATGGAGGGAGGCCGGTTGCTCGATGTGCCTTGCCATGAATCCAGACAGATTAAACGGAAGAGAAGTCTGCGCCTCTTCCTCCAACCGGAATTTCATCGGTCGACAGGGAAGTCCGGGAGGCCGGACCATTCTCATGAGCCCGGCGATGGTCGCGGCAGCCGCCTTGAACGGCAAGATTGTCGACGTGCGCGAATATGTCTCGTAGGGCAGGGGGATGCGCCGCCAACGTGATACGCATCCGTAAAGCGAAAGGATTAAGATGAGCGAAGATGCCAAAATCAAACGAATCTCCGGCAGAGCTGTCTCGGTTCGGGGAAACGACATCGATACGGACCGAATCATTCCCGCCCGTTATTTAAAGGAAATCACTTTCGCGCGCATGGGAGAATATCCCTTTTTCGACGAGCGTTTTGACGCGGAGGGAAAACCCAAACCGCACCCGTTTAATGACCCACGATACCAAGGCGCTTCGATTCTGTTCGTTAACAAGAACTTTGGTTGCGGTTCCTCCCGAGAACACGCGCCCCAGGCGCTGTTCCGCTTCGGTGTTCACGCCATCGTCGGCGAATCCTTCGCCGCGATCTTTGCCGGTAATTGTGTGATGATGGGGCTGCCTGCTGTCACCGTCAGCTCTGCGGCGATCGATGAGTTAATGCAGTCGGTTGAGAACCAGCCATCGACCGTCTATACGCTTGACCTGCAGGAAAAAAAGCTTTGGTACGGAGAGCGACAGATCGCGTTGGACTTGCCGGAGACGTACAGAAATGCGCTCGTAACGGGAAGCTGGGATTCCACGGCCATGCTGCGGGCGAATTTGGACAAGGTAAAGAGCACTGCGGCCAAGCTGCCCTATATGTCGGGCTTTACAGAGTAGTGCCCTACATCAAAAAAGTCACCAACAAAAGGTTTTTTTTGGTCATTCCTCCGAAAGCCGGGGGGCCAGTAAGGCATCCGCGGCTTCTAAGTCGGACTGGACCCCCGATAAAAACACTCGGGGGTGACGGTTCATGGTGAAACCCTTCCTTCGGGTTGTTTCCAAAGCGGGCCCCCTACATCCGTCGTTCCCGCGAAAGCGGGACCCCAGGTTTATTCGCCTGCACGCCTGCCCCTTCGGTCGCTGCTTTCATTGTTTAAGGCGACACCGTTAATGGTCATTCCCGCGAAGGCGGGAATCCAGGTTCTCTCACTTCCCGGCTAACCTCTGCAAGTCTAATTCCCCGCAGTTTGCCACGTAAAGCTATTCCCGGAGCTCTAATAAAAGTCTGGCGTTCCCGAATGCCTGCCTTATATTAAGTCGCACGCAGACAGACTTCCATCGGGAATCCATCCCCTCTCTATCCGATGATCCCGAATAGGCTCTGCAAGAGCCGTATCGAGGGATACGCCAGTGAAAAGTGGCTCCCTTCGACAAGCTGCTAGGACAAGACTCGGGGAACCAGAATGATGCCCGTACGCCCTGAGTAGGCCCCAAGGGCCGTATCGAAGGGCGCGAATGTTTCTGAAAGTCACGCACATACTCAAATTTCCCCTTGCCTAAAAAGTCACGCCTCGATTAAACTTGCCCTCGATGGCTGAGGTCCCGAAGCAAATAGGAGATCTGCTGGCGATGTTTGACCAGAACCTCGAGGCCTACCGTAACCCCGCTTACGGTGAGACCGAGGTGCGGGTGGAATTCATCAATCCTCTCTTCGAAGCTCTGGGCTGGGATGTCACTAATAAGTCTGCGTATGCGGAAGCCTACAAGGATGTTGTCCACGAAGACGCCCTTAAGATAGGCGGCGCCACCAAAGCTCCGGATTACTCTTTTCGCATTGGCGGGACACGCAAGTTTTTCCTTGAGGCGAAAAAGCCTGCCGTAAGTCTCAAAGAGGCGACCAGCCCGGCTTACCAGTTGCGCCGCTATGCCTGGAGCGCCAAACTGCCGCTCTCGATTCTAACCAACTTTGCCGAGTTTGCCGTCTACGATTGCCGTTTGCCTCCGAAGGAAAACGACAAGGCGAGCACGGGCAGAATCCTGTAC
>JACQUW010000095.1 GCA_016210115.1 Deltaproteobacteria bacterium
GAGTTGCCAAGCGCCACGGGGAAGTTTCGAGACTCATGTTTGCTCACTATGACATCGACGCAATCACCAACGGAGTCCACGCGGTCACCTGGACCTCGGAGCCGTTCCAGGAGCTTTACGACCGCCACATACCGGGCTGGAGGCAGGATAGTTTTAGCCTTCGGTACGCCCTGAGTATTCCCAGGCAGGAGATCTGGAAGGCCCATGCTGTGGCAAAGAAAATTTTGATCCAGCACGTGAACCGCGAGACGAATACTGGAATGGATGTGGATTTTTTTACTCTGGGTTTTGCCCGGCGAGCGGCAACTTACAAGAGAGCCGACCTGCTTTTCACTGATGTTGAGAGGCTTAAAGCCATTGCGCGTCAAGGCGGTCGGTTTCAGGTGATCTACGCGGGCAAAGCGCACCCTCAGGATCAGGGCGGCAAGGAGCTTATCGAGCGGATCTTTCAGCTGAAGGAATCGCTCAAGAGAGATATCAAGATTGCTTACCTTGAGAACTACGACATCGAACTCGCGAAAATGCTGACTTCAGGTGTCGACGCTTGGCTGAATACGCCGCAGCCTCCGCTGGAGGCTTCGGGGACAAGCGGGATGAAAGCGGCGCTGAACGGCGTCCCCAGCCTGAGTGTCCTGGATGGATGGTGGATCGAGGGGTGTATCGAGGGCGTCACCGGCTGGTCCATTGGCGAAAACGCAAGAAGGATAGAAGAGAGCAGAGACTCTTCCAGAGATGCCGCCTCCCTTTATAAAAAATTGGAGGGGATCATCATTCCCATGTTTTACCGGGACCGGGATCGTTTTCTGGATATCATGCTTCACTCCGTGGCTCTCAACGGCTCATTTTTCAACACGCACAGAATGATCCAGCAGTATGTTATGAAAGCCTATTTCTAGAGGCTGGCCATTGGAAGAGGCGACGTATGGATCAACCGCAGCCCAGTATTACCATGGGAAAGGACCGCGCTATCCATTGCGCCGGCGCGTGGACGCTGCGCCATCTGGCGGGTTGCGAGCGCCAACTTGAGACGGTTTCCTGGCCGGATGGCGCGGAGATCGTGTGGGACGCGAGCGGAATCACGGAGATGGACACGGGCGGCGCCGTGCTGCTGCAACGCACCTTGCTCGACTTGCAGCGGAAGGGCAGGCGAGTCACGCTCCGAGGACTGACGGGCGAATTCGCCGGATTGTTGGAAATGGTCGCGGCTCAATTTCAGGAGCTGGACGTTTCAACCGTGACGGCGAGGCGTTTCTTTCTTGAGAAGATCGGGATGTTCGTCTGGGACCGTGGCAGTCAGGCCTTAGCCGGCTTTGCTTTTCTCGGAGAGAGCGCCGTGATCCTGCTTCGCCTGTTCGCTTCTCCCGGATCCGTTCGGTGGCGCGCTATTCTGTCCAGCCTGGAAGTGGACGGCTTCAATGCCCTGCCGATCACGGGCCTTCTCACGTTCCTCATGGGTGTGGTGATCGCGTACCAGGGCGCCGAGCAATTGCGGACTTTTGGAGCCAACATTTTTGTCGTTGACTTGGTCGGGATCTCTTTGCTGCGCGAGATTGCTCCGCTGGTCACAGCGATCCTGGTGGCCGGCCGGTCCGGCTCCGCCTACGCGGCGCAGATCGGGACGATGAAGGTCACCGAAGAACTGGACGCGATCCGAACGCTAGGCGTTCAGCCCATGCATCTTCTGGTGGTACCAAAACTTCTCGCCCTGATTGTCGCTCTGCCGTTGCTGACGGTCTATGCGGATGTTGTCGGCGTTTTCGGCGGAATGCTTATCGCCTGGGGCCAACTCGGCGTCAGTTTCGCGGAATTTCTCTCGCGCTTCCAAGAGGCCGTTGCGTTGAAGCACTTCGTTATCGGAGTAGGAAAGGCGCCCGTGTTTGCCGTCATTATCGCACTGGTCGGTTGCTATCAGGGATTTCAGATTCGCGGAGGCGTTGATGATGTGGGGCGCCACACAACGATCAGTGTCGTGGAGGCGATTTTCCTGGTAATCGTATTCGACGCGTTTTTCTCGGTTCTGTTGAGCTGGATGGGGGTTTGAGGTGGGCCCGCTGGACGCTTCGCCCGTGATCGAGATCAGCCGTGTTTCTACGCGCTTCGGCAGCGCTGTGGTCCACGATGATGTAAGCCTGAGCGTCTATCCCGGGGAGGTCTTTGGTATTGCGGGAGGAAATGGGAGCGGCAAGTCGACCCTGCTGCGCGAAATTCTAATGCTCCAGCGGCCGACCGCGGGGAGGATCCGGCTGTTCGGACGGGATGTCAGTAGTGTGAGCGAGGAAGAAGCACGCTCGCTGCATCACCGTTGCGGGGTTCTGTTCCAGTATGGCGCGCTTTTCAGTTCTCTCACGGTGGCTGAGAACGTGGCGGTGCCACTCGTCGAGCACACCCGTCTGAGCAGGCGGCTGATTCGGGATATCGCGGCGGTGAAAGTAGGGCTCGCCGGTTTCCCCCGCGCGAGCGTGAGCAAGTATCCCAACGAGCTGAGCGGCGGGATGCGGAGACGCGCGGCGTTAGCGCGCGCGCTCGCGCTGGATCCCGAACTGTTGTTTCTCGATGAGCCCACCGCCGGACTCGATCCGGTCAGCGCGGCTGGGTTTGACGATCTTATTCGGGAGCTCAAACAGTTGCTTCGTCTGACGATCGTGGTCGTAACGCATGACCTGGATTCCCTCTGGCAGATCACGGATCGTGTCGCTGTGCTGGGAAACGGCAAGATCGTGGGGATCGGGACGATGGATGAGCTGTCGCGCTCGGAAGATCCGATCGTTCGAGAGTATTTTTTCGGGCCGCGAGGGCGCGCGGCAAAGGAGCAGGCATGGAGCCGAAAGTAAAATACACCCTTGTTGGTCTATTCGTCATGGTTTTGGGGGCGGTCCTGTTAGCTGTGGTGGCGTGGCTGGGCAAGGGGGGCTATGGCAAGGTCTATGACCGCTACTACGCCTACACGCGGGAGTCGGTTGCAGGGTTGAGCGTAAACGCGGCGGTGAAATACCGCGGCGTGGAAGTGGGGCGGGTCAAGGAAATCATACTGAATCCCGATAATCCCGAAGAGGTAAGACTCACGCTGGATATTGCCCAGGGAACGCCGATCAAGGAGGATACCGTTGCGCTCCTCGACATGCAGGGGCTCACCGGACTGGCCATCGTCGATCTTACCGGCGGGAGCCGGGATTCACCGCCACTGGTGGCAAAGCCCAGTGCAGAGTACCCGGTGATCAAGACGGGCCCCTCCTTTTTTGTCAGGCTCGATCAGGCGACTAACCAGCTCATCACGAATATGACCCAGGTGACGGAAGACCTGGGGTATGTTGTTGACGAGGAAAATCGGGCGGCTCTCCGAGAGATTCTACGCGACATGGCCCGCGTGATGAAGGTTGTCGCGGCCCAGAGGGATGAGCTGAACCGGGGCATTGCCAGCGCCTCTCAAACCATGGGGAACCTGGCGCAGCTTACACAAAGCGCAAATGAGCGAATCCCCCGCATTCTCGATCGTCTGGAAGCCGGCGCTGGAGTTCTCCAGGATATCTCCGCTGAAGTTGCGCGGGCCGGAGCCGCCGTAAACGCTGAAGTGGCGCGGGCTGGAGCCGCCGTAAACGCTGAAGTGGCGCGGGCTGGAGCCGCTGTAGAGGATATTCTGAACGAAGCAAGGCCTGAGATCAGGCATTTTACTGAGGAAACACTCGCAGAAGGCGGGATACTCGTAAGCGAATTACGCCGGCTTACGAGAACGCTACAGCAGGTCGCGGCTCAGGTGGAGAGAGAACCCGGCACCCTCATCTTTGGCCGCAACGCAATCCGGAAAGGGCCTGGCGAATGAGGCATCATAAATCAGAAAAGCCGAAGGGGCGGATGCTGCTGGCGTCCCTTGGAGCTCTGTTTATCAGCGGCTGCAGTTTTGCGCTACCGGAGCGCACAGCCCCTCCCCGCACCTACGTGTTGAGCGTTAATCCACATTCCGCCAAGACTTCATTTTCGTCGAATTCAAACCGAAAAGGAACGCTCCTTGTAGGCCTACCTCGAGCCATCGCGGGCTTCGACACTCCACGCATGGCCTATCTGTTGCGCCCTCACGAGCTCAGCTATTATGCGGATAACCAGTGGGTTGACACTCCGGCGCGGATGCTGGCGCCGCTACTTGCCAAGGCAATGGAGCTGACCGAAGTATGGGACGCCGTGGTTCAGGCACCCAATCCGGTGCGCGCCGACTACAGGCTCGATGGCGATAACCTCCTCTTAGAGCAGCAATTTTTCTCCCGGCCAAGCCGCATACGACTTAAGCTAAGCCTGCAGCTTGTCGAGCTCAGGGGAAGAAAAGTTATGGGCAGCCATGATTTCGAGATATGGGAGGAAACCCCGAGCGACGACGCCTACGGCGGCGTGATTGCTTCTAACCGGGCCACAGAGCGTTTATTGGAAGAGGCGGTCAAATGGGTCCGTGCAACGCTCAAAGCGGGTCGGTAAATCTGGGCCGTTTTTCCCATTTTTAGGCAAGCTTCGCCCAATCTTTTTGCAAGATCGAGAATCTTGCGTCTGCGATTCAGCCAATCTTGCGAAAAACATCTGGTATAGACATTGCTACGCTGAGATGCGGTTAACGTGATAGGAGGTCAGGCGGTTGAGGAAAGCTCACTCGCCATTTTTTTTATCTGCTGCGAAGGAGGACGATCATCAAAATGTTGCCTGAGCAGGCTTTGAATTTACAATCCTTTCCTTTCCCGGGCATCCCGGCAACCGCCGATGGCTCGGAAGCGGTGGTCTGGGTGGAAACGCACATCAGTCAAGGCGCGTGCGCCTATCCGATCACGCCCTCAACCAATATGGGCGTGGGATATCAGATTGCCGTGGCTAACGGGCAATGCAATTTGTGGGGTGAACCTTTAGCATTCGTCGAGTTGGAGTCGGAACATAGCTCGGCCAGCACCTGTGAGGGTTTTGCTTTAGCCGGCGGGCGGGTTGCAAATTTCACTTCGGGGCAAGGGCTAATGCTGATGAAGGAGGTCCTGTATGTGATCTCCGGCAAACGGTTGCCGGTTGTTTTTCACATCGGCGCCCGCGCCCTTACCTCTCAAGCGCTCAATATTCACGCCGGCCATGATGATGTCATGGGAGTCGCAGACTGTGGCTGGGGGATGCTTTTTGGCCGCAATGCCCAGGATGCGGCGGACCTTGCCGTCATCGCGCGAAGAATTGCGGAGGAGTCGGAGACGCCGTTTTTCAATATCCAGGACGGATTTCTTACAACGCATACGATCGAGACTTTGAAGCTGCCCGAGCCGGAATTGATGAAGCAGTTCGTCGGTGATCCCAATGCCGAGCACCGGCTGCGAGACTTGATGGACACAGCCCATCCGATCATGAGCGGCGTCGTGCAAAATCAAGACAGCTACATGAAGGGTAAAATTGCGCAGCGTTATTTCTACGACCGTTTGCCGCTGATCGCCCGAGGAGTCATGGAGCGGTTCTATAGATTGACCGGACGTTTCTATGATCTGATCTATCCTTACCGCCTCGACGACGCGGATTTCGCCATTGTCGGAATGGGGAGCTTGTTAGAGACCGCGACGGCTACCGCGGATTATTTGCGCGCGCAGGAGCGAATCAAAGTCGGCACTCTGCACGTAACCTGTTTCCGGCCTTTTCCGGGGCCGCAAATTGTCGAGGCGCTGAAGAACGTCAAAGCCCTGGCTGTGATCGAGCGCATGGACAATCCGCCAGCTCAGTCGAACCCGCTCACAGCCGAGATCAAGGCCGCCTTCGCTGACGCTCTTTCCGGCGCGCCTGGCTATCCACGCATCAAGAGAATCCCTATGATTTATTCGGGTTCTGCGGGACTGGGTAGCCGCGATGTCCGGCCCGGAGATTTTGTCGCGGTCATCGACCATATGCGCCAGGAGAAAGAGCGGCGCTATTTTGTTCTGGGGGTAAAGCACGATCTGGCCCTGAGCCCCGACCGTGAGCCCGATGTGCGGCCGCAGGGCGCCTTTTCCATGCGCGGCCACTCGATCGGGGGTTACGGCTCGGTAACGACCAACAAGATCATCGCCACCATTATTGGAGACCTTTTTGGGCTTGAGGCACAGGCCTACCCGATGTACGGCTCCGAGAAAAAAGGGCTGCCCACCACTTACTATTTGACCGTGGCTCAGGAACCGATCCGGATCCATTCGGAGCTCAAGTATGTCGATTTCGTGCCGTTGAACAACGTCAATGCTTTCAACCTGGGAAATCCTCTGGATGGGCTTTCGCCTCAGGGCACTGTCTTTCTGCAGCATCCGAGCAAAGATCCTGCTGAAGTGTGGGCGAGTATCCCGCGTTCCGCAAAAACGATCATCCGCCAAAACCGCATCCGTGTGCTGGCATTGGATGCTGTGAAGATCGCCGAAGAGGTAGCGACGCGGCCGGAATTGGTGCAGCGAATGCAGGGTATCGTGCTTCTGGGGGTATTTCTCCGGGTTTTTCCTTTGATCCGGGAACGAGGGCTGAGCGATCAGGAGATTTACAGTTCAGTGGAGAAGTCGATGCGGAAATTTTTCGGCAAGAGAGGGGAGGAGGTGATCCGGGACAACCTCAGGGCCGTCAGACGCGGGAAGGAGGAGGTCTTCGAGATCCCACGGGAAGTTATCGATGCGGGAGCATGAAGCGAATTGGACGTATGAAAAAACGGAAAGAGCCCATGAAAAACGACACTGTAAAGGAGTGGATGCACCGGGGAGTGGTCAGTTGCCGGCCGGATACCACGGTGGAAGAAGTCGCAGAGACGATGGACTCCAGTGATATCAGCGCCCTGGTCGTCGTGAACGAGGCAGGCGATGCGGTCGGGGTCATCTCGCGAACGGACCTGGTCAATGCGCGCTTCGTTCAGCCCTATTTCAAACACTGGAGAGGGATGACCGCTGAGCACTTGATGAGCAAGCCGGTCATCTGCGTTACGCCGGAGACGGGTATCAAAGATGCCGCTGAGTTGCTGCGGCGGAGAAGAATCCACCGCCTAGTCGTGGTTGAAGATAAAGGAAAGCGTATGCGGGCGATTGGAATTCTTTCCATAACGGACCTGGCCAGGCGGGTCAATGATGCAAGTTTGGGGAGATAGAGAATGGGAAATCTAGATGAGATATTCAATCCTCTGGAATCAGAGGTTCGTGATCCCGATACCGGGAGAAAGCAGCCCGGCGAGCCCAAGGAGACCCACGCGGCGGCGTTTCTCGACAGGCATTTATTTGAGCTTGACCTGGACGTCTACGTGGACGACTTTAACCGGCGAATCATCGGCGCCTACAAAGGAGGCAAGGGGTCCATCACGCTGCCGGCTGACGTCGGAATTGCGCGGAGTCTCGTGCCTCCGGGAACCGGAGCGCTACGGGATTTTAGTTACATCGCGCCGCAGATCCCTGAATTTATCAGGGAAAAGTGCGTCGGTTGTATGAGCTGTGTTACAGCGTGTCCGGACACGGCGATCCTGGGCAAAGCGATTCCGGAGAGCCGGGTAGAAGGGGCTTTGTCCGATATCAGAAAGGCGGAAATGCGGGATTGGGTCGGTTCTCACTGGACCAAGACCCGGAAATATTTCGACGTTCCGGCAAAGCGCGGAGACGAAGGGGCATTGTTCGGCATATTCGTCGATCCGACCAAATGCAAAGGCTGCGCCGAATGCGTTCAAGTCTGCGACGATTTGGGATACAACGCGCTCAAGATGGTAGAAAAAAATGACGAAACGCTGCCGCGTTATCGTCGCGCTTTCTACTTTTTCCGGAAGATCGGTCCAACCCCTAAAAAATACATCAATGAGCGCGCGCTTGCCGATTTCATGCTGGATGAGGCATCCGCCGTGCTCTATGTCGGCGGCGCGGGGTCCTGCATGGGTTGCGGCGAAGCGACGGCGATTCGGATGATGCTGGCGGCGACGGGTTTCGTCTATGGCCCCGAGAAAATCGCTGTTGTCGCGGCGACAGGCTGCAACAGCGTCTACGCCTCTACGTATCCGTATAATCCCTATCTGGTTTCCTGGACCAACTCGCTTTTCGAAAACGCCCCGGCGGATGCGATGGGAATTCGGATGCGTTGGGACCAGAAAGGATGTCAGGATAGAAAACTCTGGGTTATTGGAGGCGACGGCGCCATGTACGATATCGGCTTTCAGAGCCTGAGCCGGCTGCTGACCAGCGGCATGGATATCAACGTCCTGGTGCTGGACACCCAGGTGTATTCCAATACCGGCGGGCAAGCCTCAACGGCCTCTTTCCTCGGGCAGGACGCGAAGATGGCTGCCGTTGGAAAAGCGGTCAACGGAAAAAAAGAGAGCCGGAAGGAGCTGTCGCAGATCTGCCTCATGCACCCGGATGCGTATGTGGCACAAACAACACCGGCACACATCAATCACTTCTATAAAGCCATTATGGAGGCGAACGAATTCCCGGGGCCCGCGATCGTGAATGTCTATGCGACATGCCAGCCGGAGCATGGAGTCGGGGACAACATGTCGGCGAACCAGGCGAGGTTGGCGGTGGAATCGCGGGCATTTCCGCTTTTCATTCACGATCCGCGGAAGGGAAAAAGGATTCGGGAGCGATTAAGCCTTGTGGGCAATCCGTCGCAAAAAGGGGACTGGTGGACGCCGCCCAAGGGCGAGAAGCCATTTACCTTTATTGATTTTGCGCGCACAGAAGGCCGCTTCGCCCGCCAATTCGATCCGGAAGGAAATCCGTCCGAAATGCTTCTGCGGGCCCAGGAAGAGCGGCTGCAAAACTGGCACCTACTGCAGGAACTGGCAGGGTTGCGCTGAGAGTTAGAGCGGTCATTTCCCCGAGAGCAACACAGTCGAACGGGCTCGGGGTGCAGGACTCCGGGCCGCGGCCAAGCCCTACGGGA
>JACQUW010000106.1 GCA_016210115.1 Deltaproteobacteria bacterium
ACTTCTGACTCATGACGACGTAACCCTCCCTTGGTGCTGATCTGATCAACCAGTTGTGGGTTACATTCCAAATGAGTCAACGATACCCCCTTGGGTTACATTTTAGATGAGTTGATACGGAAGCTTGAGACATATGCCTTATTCTTTTATAATGTATGCATCAGTGCCCGGAACTCTTTGGAGATCAAGAATGGCAGCGCGAGGAAAATTGAAGCGTAAATCTTACTTTGTCGATGAGCGTGCGCTTAGCCGAGCGAAAAAGGCTCTCGGGGTCAAAACCGAGGCGGAGGTCATCCGATTATCCGTCGAGCGCGTCGCCGAAATGGAGGAGTTCTGGGAGTTTATGAAAAAAACTCGCCGGTCTCTCAGACCCGGAAGCGTGGAGAAGTCCTGAGATGGCCGTGGCCATTCTGGATACCAGTGTTTATATCGATCATTGGGAACGAGGGTTATACCAAGACACTTTGGAAAACCTCAGGCGAGCCTATATTATCCGCCATTCAGCGGTGGTCTTATCAGAGCTTCGGCGAGGTGCTCGCGGGCGTGAGGCGGAGCGACTCGTCGCCAGGCTATTTGAATTGGCCACGGCCCGATGGGAGCCTTCGGTGGCCGACTGGTGGGAGGCAGGCAGGCTTGTCCGAAAAATCGGTGATAAGCAGGACTGGGACATACACAAGCGTCGGGACTTTCAAAACGATGCGTTGATCGCGCTCACCGCGCGACGCCACGGAGCAACCGTCGTTACCGTCAATTACTCAGATTTCGAGTTGCTTCGATCGGAGCTGCAAATTTCGCTTCTCCCCGCTAAATGAAAACGCCACGGCCAGCGATAAAGCCGTCCAAATAGACTATCGCCCGAAGCTTCAATCGTCACTCCCTTTAACCGTGATTTCCACATGAATCGGCAAACGAGAAAAAGAAAAGAGCCAGTGTACCCCAACGATCGGAGCAGCTACGTCCCGGACCTCTTTATCCTCTTCTAATCGCCTGCGGTCGTAGACTTGATAATCGGTCGTCGCTCTGAATCGCCCGTCTCCTGATGTTCGGTCATGTGCCCGGGCGCAGGAGAACCACGGACGAAGATGGTCGCCTAAACATGCTACGAATCGTAACCGTTCCTTGTAGGAAGCTCACAATTCGCTGCCCAATCCCAGGCTGTAGGACAACAAGTCGCGGCTCTCCATTGTTGACGGAGCTCTGCAGTGCTCTTTGCAGACTGCCCGCATAGATGTCCACTGTGGTTTTCACTCCGAGCCGGCGCAACGTCTCACACGTATGAAAGACGCGCTGTTGGGCCAATTGCTTGCGCATCTTCACAGAGTAACTCTCCACCATTCGCCTTAGCGCCAGCGCGTTGCCGATCCCGCACTCCATGATTCCACAGTACGCGTGCAGCCACTTAAGACCATTGACAGGATGATGGATGAGGAAAACGACGCTCATACCCGGCTGAGTGACTTTCTCCAGGTAAGGGATAATCTCCCCGACGCGGTCATCTCTTTTTAGCGGCACCAATATTTTTTCTGCCATTGTCCCGTCCTCCTTTTGATCCAACTGCAACCGCAACCGCCATGCCAATTCAGAGGATGGACATGCGGCCGAGCAAGCTGGTAAATTGAAAAGCGATTTTCCACCAAGGTTGCTGCTATTAAGAGAGATGAGCGATAAGCGGTAACGGTTTTGTTACTCGGGGTAGTGATTAAGTTACCAGGCGACCCAATCGGTGGGAAAGGAGGATACGCCGCTTCAACCGTGACATCTGTTTGCCTCAAAGATAAGTTTAATCCAGCGTATCCGTTTTAATGAAGATTGCATTGAGAGTTGGATCCGATTTCTGATACACAAACGATAAGTCACATTGCGTGAGTCGACTGACACGAGTTCCGCCTTGGAGGTGATTCATGCGCATGAGAAGCAAGCGCTGGCGTCTTGTTGGTATCCTTTCCCTGCTCGCGACTCTTGCGGCCGTTTCGCTGCCGCAGGCCCAGGACAAAATCCTTATTGCCTATGGCGGGCAAAATGAGACCGTCGGGCCCATGTGGGTTGCGGTGGAGAAGGGACTTTTCAAAAAATACGGCCTTGACGTCAGCATGGTTCAGATGCGCAGCGGACAGTTCAATATAACCGCTTTGATGTCCGGAGATGTCCAGGCGATCTGGCCTGCTATCTCCTCCGTGCTCAGCGGAGTTTCGGGCGGGGCAAAGATCGGCTGCGTCGCGTCTCCATTCAATAGAATAGCCCGTGAACTGGTGGTGCGCAGGGAGATCGATTCGCTCGCCGCCCTTCGGAACAAAATAGTCGGGGTGCAGAGCATCGGCGGAGGGTTTTGGCTGCAGACCATGATTGTTCTGGAGTCGCTCGGCGTCGATCCGGACAAGAATGGATTGCAGATGCGGGTGATCGGCGACGAACCGACGATTCTACAAGCGCTCCTTGCCGCGAATGTTGACGCCGGGGTGATCACCTACGCCTCTGCCGGCGTGGCCAAGCGTGCGGGCCTGCGATCCTTGGCAAACACCGCCGAGCTCAAGGTTCCGTATCAAGGCGTAGGCATTTGTGCGCGGAGCGATCGGATTGCCGGTTCACCGGACTTGATCATGCGTCTCGTCAAAGGAATGGTTGAAGGGGTGGGCTTCATTCAGGACTCGCGCAACAAACGAGACGTCATGGATGTTTTGAAGAAACAGCTTCGCTTGAGGACCGATCAGGACGCGGAGAGGTCGTACGACACATTGCGCCTGGTGGCGACGCTGGATGTAGCCCCGGATCCCGAGGCATGGAAAAACATCCAAAGAGTCGTCGGCCGGGTCAGTCCCAAAGTTGCGCAGGGGGACATTCATCAGATCATCAACAGCAGTTTCGTGAAGAGCCTGGAGGAAACCGGCTTCCTCCCTGAGGCACGAAAGAAGGCAGGACTTTGAATGCGCCGAAGTGGACTGTGACGAAACCTTGGCCTCGAGGAGGCGAATTGAACGCTTTGAACTATTGTTAGCCAGCTTATGCTTATACGGTTGTTTCAGCACACTGCCAGATGTTGGATTAGCTTCACGGGCGCGCAACTAGCGCTTGTGGCCTGCTGAAACAACCGGAGAAACTAGAGCCAGCTAGTCTCGTGGAACTGAAATTCGTTAAAAAACCGTCAGCACGACGATTAAACTTCCCCTTGAAAAAAGGGAGCTGTGAAAAAATTATGGGAACTCGGAAAATCTCCCCTTGCCCCTCTTTTTCAAAGAGGGGAACTCTTGTCGAATTAGACGGACTTCAAGCACTTAACCTTTCCTCTTTTGATCATCCCCCTTGAAAAAGGGGGAAAGAGGGGGATTTGAATTTTTTCACAGTGGTTCAACTCGGAGAGTAGGTTCTAGAAGAGATCTGGAACAGCGGCATAAACGGAAGAACGGCCGATTGGAGGAACTATCATGGACGGCGGCAAAGCGCTGGTCAAAATTTTTGAGCGGGCGGCGATGGATTACATCTTCTCCTCTCCCGGAACGGAATGGCCTCCAGTATGGGAGGCGCTCGCTGAGGCAAAGGAGCGCGGGGACGCTGGAATAGGATTCATAAACTGCCGCCACGAAGCGCTGGCTGTGGCGATGGCGTCGGGCTACACAAAAATAACCGGCAGACCGCAAGCGGTCTTGCTCCATGCAACGGCCGGGCCTCTCAACGCGGCCATGTATTTGCGAGCCGCGTATCAGGAGCGGGTGCCGATGGTGATCTGCTGCGGCGAAACCGCCGCTTTCGGCGAGGAATCGCGCCTGCCGGACCCCGGCAACCAGTGGATTCATGATCTCACCGACATCGGAGGGCCCGCTGAGCTGCTCCGGAGATGTGTGAAGTGGAGCGAGCGCGTCACCTCGCCATCGATCCTTGTGCAATGCGTCGAGCGGGCGATACAAATTGCCGTAGAGCCTCCGGCCGGGCCGGTGCTGCTGGGTGTGCCGCTTGAGTGCATGCTGGACGAAGTCTCTTTGGCCGACGAAAACAGGGCAGACCGTGTGGTGCGCCCCTACGCCCTTGAAGAGGCGGCTATACAGGACACGGTGGAGTTACTTCTCCGGGCAGAGCGTCCGGTTCTTGTTACCGAGCACGCGGGCCGTGATGCCTCGGTCGTGCAGTCTCTGGTCGAGCTTTGCGAAGCGCTGGCAATTCCAGTCATGGAGTCCTTTCGGCCTGCGTTCTTGAACTTTCCACGCAACCATCCTTTGTATCTCACCTACGATCCGCGGCGGATTGTGGCGGCCGACCTGCTGTTGGTCGCCGACGCCGTCACTCCTTGGTATCCAATAAGCAAGGGACCGAAAGCAGACGCCAAAGTTGTTTTCCTCGGCGACGAATATCCGTACTCGAGGCTTCCTTTCTGGGGCTATAAAGTCGACCTGGCCTTGATCGGTCCGCCGGCAAAAACGTTGGGCCGGATCGTCAGCGGAATCAAAGCGTCCGAAAGCTTTGCCGGCCGGCGATCCGTCTATGAGGAACGGTTGCGGCAAATCCGTCAAGAACACGATAAGCAGGTGGCAGCACGGCACCAGGACGCAAACGAGCACAGGAATGACATCCCGGTAGATCCGCGTTGGCTCTGCCAGGCGCTCAACGAATCGATTCCGTCCGACGCGGTCATCGTAGAAGAAACAACCGTCCATCGGACGCTGATTCAGACCATGATCGCACGCACCGAACCCATGTCTTATCTCGCCCGTGTAACCGGCGGGCTGGGAGTCAGCCTCGGTTACGCTTTGGGAGCGAAACTTGCCATGAAACAAAGGCCTGTGTTCGTGCTTGTTGGCGACGGCGGCTTTCATTACAATCCCGTGCCGTCGTGCTTGGGTTTGGCGCAGGAGTACAATCTGCCGATCACGGTGGTCGTGTTCAACAACCAGCGTTATCTCTCGATGGAAAGGGGCCTCCTGAAATATTATCCGGACGGCGTTTCGAAAAAGACAGGAATCCACTTCGGCGGCCCGATCCTGCCGAACCCCGATTACCGTCTTTATGCAGAGATATACGGAGGATACGGAATCAGAGTGACCGATCCGAAAGAGATAACCGCCGCAGTCGCCCGGTCCCTGGAGCACAACGTCGCCGGCCGGCTGGCGCTCATCGACGTCGTGTTAAGCGACTACTTGCCGAGTCAGTAAGTGCGGTGCCGGTTGACTTCCGAATGGCTTTTCTCGGTGCGATAAGCAGGCTTGCGGCAACGCCCTATCAACGCTTCCGGCACGACTAGGAAATCGGGTCTTGCCCTTTGTATCAAGCTCTGGTTGCTCGACGCCGGCGTAAAAAATTCGGGCAACGGACGATTGAGCAAGCCGATCTCTGGAGTGTCCTGAAAGTAGGCCGGCCCTCTTTAGTTCACCAGTTCAATGTACCCCATACGGTTTGAAAGATTCCCCGACCACCAGACGCGATTGGGATTGTTCTGGTCCACCTCAATCCTTCTCGCATCCGACTCCGCGCTCGCTAAGGGAAACTCGACCCACGTTTCGCTTTTGGGATCGAACCGCGCAATCTTGTCCACGTGCTGCAAACTCACCCAAATCAGATTATGTTTCAGGTCCACGTCCGCCAGATACAGGCCGGAATCCTCGCTCGGGGGCGTATAAAGGGTCATTTTGGCGGTTTTATAGTCGATTTTCATGAGCTTACCGGCGCCATGGAGACCGACCCAGATGTTTCCCTCGGCATCTGTCCCCATCTTCCGCGGAACGGCGTCTTTCACCGGAATTTCGAACTCGTCAATTTTTCCCGTAACCGGGTCGATTCGCCCCATCATGTTCATCGTGTTCTCGGCAAACCAGATCATGCCATCGGCCGCTATTGCCATCCCGTAGGGGTTAGCGGTCCGTCCTGCCTTGACGCCGGAAGGAACATCAAAGAAGGTGAACTCCCGGGTTCTCGGATCCAACCGAATGACCTGATTGGCGGCGATGGAATTCAACCAAACAGTTCCGTTGGGGTGGACGCGCATGGTATTTCCGCTGGCATTGCCGGTTTTGGTTTTTGGCAATTCAAAGACGCTGAATTCCTTTGCTCTAGTGTCATAGCTCAACCATCGGCGGTTGGGTCCACCATCCATGACCCACAACTTATTGTTCGGACCGCTCCTGATGCCGTTCAGACGAAGGAATTTCGATGCCGCGGGAGGCGGGGCAATGTCGGTGTAGACCAATGTCTTCGGATCTAAGCGACCCAAGTGGCCGCCCCTTCGTTGACTGACCCAGCCATTTCCGTCGGAGTCCACTGCTACCTCGTGCGGCTCGGCGTCGCGAATAGGCAGTTCGTATTCCACGGCTATATACTTCGTTGCCACAGGCTGGAGCAGAGTCCTGGGCAAGCGGCTATTGGGGTCCGGCTTCGGCCTTGCGGCCCTGTCTCTAGGCGACAGGTTCATCGCCAGATAATCTAAAACAATCTTAGCTTCCTGATCGGTTAAATCTTTGGCAAGCGTCGAGCCCTGCGCGTAAAGCCGCATGTTCCGGATCACTTCTTCCCACCGGCCCCGGTTATATCGGGCTCTCACGAGCCGTTGGGCGTCATGGCAGCCTACGGCACATTTCGTCTCGACGATTTGCTTGCCCGCTCCTTCCGGTAGAATCGGAGCTGCTCGCGTCGCCGCCTCTGCCTCTCCGCCCCGCTCACCGGGCCGCCTGCCCGGCCATGCTCCGGGCAGCTGCGGCGCCCGGCTCGTGGTCAGAGATAGATCGACCGTCGCTGGCCGGCCAGCCGCGACGTCCACTGGCGCGGATGGCGCGCTTTGATAGTCGCCTCCGACCGCCTGCACGATATATTTCCCGTTAGGGAGATTATTGGCCCTGTAACGACCTTGCTCCTGTGTAATGACCATGAAGGTGAGACGCCGCTCGGCATTTTTGAGCCTGACAAACGCCCCGGAGAGCGGCGTGCCGGATGAATTCTTGACGATTCCCTGCAGCACGCCGGCTCTTTCTTGTGCTTGAATCAAATAAGGATACAGAGCCGCAATCACGGCCAGCATTACAACAACCGCCTTGGAATTAAGCTGCTCGATCATGGCCCTTCTCCTGCCGGTTGAGGGGCATCCGCTTTAAAACCGGCGCTATGATAAGAGCACAGGACAAAAGATCCCGGCTGGGCGAACGCAGTCCGAGCGAAGTTTGAGATGATCGGAGATGAGACCGGATCGAAGACCCAGCCGATGAAGTTGAGCCAAACGTAAACCGAAATCAGACGGGCGTCAAGGCGGGAAAACTAAAAGGCCCGCGAGCCAAAAACCCTCGGGGCCGCTTCAAATTTAAATCCGGCAGCGTCCTAATCTAAACCTTTCCGGATTCGGCGGGCCGATCCTGCCGAATCCGGATTACCGTCTTTATGCAGAGATATACGGATACGGAATCAGAGTGACCGATCCGAAACAGATAACTGCCGCAGTCGCCCAGTCCCTGGAGCACAATGCTGCAGGGCGGCTAGCGGTCACGGTCGTGCTAAGCGACTACTTACCGAGTTAGTAACGTGTGATTCATAAGCTGTAAATAGAGTTAGGCAAGTCTGACACGGATACATTCTAAATACTAAAATCTAACATCATATTCCCGCGACACACGGGTAAGCAGGGCGTTGTACTCCAACTCCAACGCGCCGTAATCTTTCCAGGCAAACGGGTATGGTCGGGTATTTGTGGCCGTGAAGTTGAGAATGAGGAATTCGTCAAAAACCGGCAGCGCATCTCTTCTCAGCCGGGCTTCAGCATCGGCGGCTTCTTGAATCGGGTGTTTATATTTCTTGCCATCCGTTGGGAACCGTCTGCGCCCTTCGTAGGACATGTAAGAATTCGACCAGTTGATCCCGACAAAACCGATGCACAGCGGATTTCCACCATGTTTCCCGAACATTGCTACTTGCCGCTGCAAGTCGCCGATGACGCGGTCGATTTGTTTGATCATCGCCTTGGCTAAAATCTTCGCTTCAACGCCGATTTCAATGTTGGCCGTCGGGCCGCGAGCCACTACAAAGTCCTTTTCGACGATGGCTACCGCAGAGGGCACAAGCTCGCCCAGCGTGCCGTCACCACGCCGTGCCGTCTTTCCAATCGTAATATTTCTTAAGTTGATGACTCGGTCGTGAGCGGCGATTCTCGGCGGCAACTTCGCGGATTTGCCGAGCGCGACTAGGTCTTCGAAAAATTCTACAGCAACGAGGTCCCCAAGATTGGATTTTCTGTGGAGATACTTGGTGCCGTCGAATAATTGGCGGAACGTCTCCAGCAACCGCATGGCTCTATTCTGTCGTTACAATGCACGTGGTCGCGCCATGCGTACGCTTATGCTTGGTTTCCTTTAGTAAGCGCTCGGTTGCGAGCGAAACGTATTTAGGCTCGATATCGCAAGCGATGCTGTTTCGACCCGTGTTTATTGCCGCAACCGACGTAGTGCCGGTTCCGCAAAAAGGATCTAGCACGGTGTCGCCAGCAAATGAAAACAATCTGATTAGCCGCTCGGCCAGCGGCACAGGAAATGGGGCAGGATGACCCTTCCGCGTCGATTCTCCTTTTACGTCCGACCAGGCTGACGTCAGCCAACTTCTCATTTCTTCTCTGGACAACATCGACAAGGTTTTTTGAATCGGAGTCGGCGACCGATACTCACCGCCCTTTCTGAAAAAGAGAATGTACTCGACATCGTTCTTGATTATCGCGCCGGGTTGGTATGGCTTGCCGTAAAAACCTGCACCATTGCCCTTGGCCTCGGTAACGCCATTGGCTATCTTGAACCATAAAATAGGGGTCAGACAGTCCAGCCCTATCTTTCTCATCCTCACCTGGATGTCGGCATGCAGCGGCATCACATAGTGGCGTCCTTCGCGTTTGCGTGGAACACATACATCGCCAACCACACAACAGATGCGGCCGCCGGGGACCAACACACGTGCGCAGTCTGCCCAGGCTTTATCCAGCTCGTCTAGAAAATTCTCGTATAAGTCTATTTCCCCCAACTGGCCCGCATGAGTCTCATATTGCTTCAGGGTCCAATACGGAGGAGAGGTGACGATAAGATGCACGGAGCGGCTCGGAATCCAGTCCAGGTTCCTGGCGTCAGCCTCCCGAATCCTGTGAGTGGTAGTATTCAAAGGATATGGCCATTCAGTTGTTCTCAGTGATTCATTGAGCTTAAGCAGCTTGGGCAAGGTCCCGCGTTGATTGTCCTTCCAGACAGCGCCTAGCTCAGCGACCTTTGGATTGAAACGGTCTGAGTGACGTTGCTGATGTCGTAGCTTGAGTTTAGTCTTCGGTTGCGCCAAGTCGTAAACCACCTTTCTCTGCCTCTGTGATCTCATGTCGTCTCGACTTCAATTAGAGGAATTTGACCGGATTCTATTCCGATTACGCGATCTAAGCAAGAAAATTTATTTAATCGATAGCTTGCACGCTGATTTGGGGTCTGACTTTCTATTCTAGACAATCTATCGGACTGGCGGTGCTATTCGAGTTTATTCTTAAGAATCGGGGAAACGGAAAGGGGTAGGAGGCCGTGCGCTGGGCCAGGAGCCGCTAGTGCTGTGGGTTCTGGACAGGAAGCCCGTCGTTTCTGCCCTTCTCTTCACTGGCGCTGCTTCGGGAGTAAGTTTCGAATGTGCCATAGCAGGAAAAGCGTGCTAATTTCAGGAGACAAGGGATCTGTGGCTCTCCGGCATTACATAAGCGTAGTCTTTAGGCGTAATGCCAATAGATCCTATTCATTGTTTTTGACGAGCAAGAAGGTCAAATATCTTGCAGCGCAGGAGGTTCTGATGGACGGCAAAACGATTATTTTTGTACTCTTTGTGTGGATCTTCCCCCTGAATGTCGAAGGTGACAGCAGGTATTATGAAAAAGCAAAGACGGAAGGGAACGT
Source organism: Deltaproteobacteria bacterium (assembly GCA_016210115.1). Taxonomy (GTDB): domain Bacteria; phylum Desulfobacterota; class Binatia; order UBA9968; family UBA9968; genus JACQUW01. The sequence continues at coordinate 9,867 of JACQUW010000106.1, forward strand.
CGTCCTTTACACATCCCTGGCGGGCGCCGATACGGAGCCTTTCAAAAAAGCCTTTGAAAAACGATACCCGGGCATCACGGTCGAGATATACCGCAGCGGGGGTCCGAAAGTGTTGCAGAAAATTCTCGCCGAGCAGAGCGCCGGCAGAGAAGCCGTCGACGTGGTTCTGACGCAGGGACCGGTCCTCTATGCGCTCAGACAAAAGCATATGCTGGCCAAGTTCGATTCCCCGGAAAGAAATGCGTTCGACGAGCGATTCAAGGACTCCGAAGGTTACTGGACGGATGTTTACCCGACCGTCCATTCCATTGTTTACAATGTCAAAATGGTCACCGGCCCGGATATTCCCCGGCGTTACACGGATCTCCTGGACGGCAAATGGAAAGGTAAGCTCGGACTTAACCAGAATAACTATATGTTTGTCGCCAATATGTTGCACCTCTATGGGAAGGAAAAAGGGATGGATTACCTGAAACGTCTCGCCGATCAGCAGCCCCAGGTGCGGGCGGGAGGGACGCTGACGGCGACATTGGTGGGGGCGGGGGAGTTTCCTGTCGCGGCCTCGGTTAACGCGAACAACGTGGACAACGTCAAAGAGAAAGGCGCGCCGGTAAATTGGGCTCGGGTTGACGAGCCGTACTATGGAGAACCGCATCCGGTCTCGGTCATGACGAACGCGCCCCATCCGAACGCCGCCCGACTTTTGGCGGAATTCGCCATTTCCAAGGAAGGGCAGCAGCTCATCAGCGATTTCGGAAAGATGCCGGCGCGGAGTGATATTCAGCCGAAAATCGGCATAGACCGCAGCAAATTGCGCATCCTGCCGCCGGAAGAGGAAGCCAAGACCGCTTACTACCAAAACCTTTTTATGAACTTGTTCGTCAAGCGACAGTAAAAACCCGGTTCAAAAGGGTCGAGCGGTTGAAGCGGTTCCAGCGCGCCCCATAGCGGGTCACGGAAACGTGGGCGGCAGCGACGGCAAACTTCACGTATCCAAAACATTCCGCCGCTAAGCAAGGCAACTGCGAATGTCCCGGCAAATACGTCGCCGGCACCGAAACCTCGGAACGATTCGACTCGTCTTTCCACATCGCGGCAGCCGTTTACTGACCGAGGAAGTCTTTGGTTTGAATTCCGAGTCCCACGAGGGGGTCGCAGATATCGGCCGGGTATGTGTCGCTCGCGGTCATAGGGGCGAAAATCGAAAGATCTTTTGCGCGCTTCTCTGCCGGACATGGATTGAGATGCGCACTCGCGGATGCAGCCGCGCCCTTGCGGTTATCGCGCCTTCCACTGCCTGAATGTACACGAGCTGGGGCCTCAAAATAAAAGTCTTAGGGAAACCGTCCAATTACTGGGGAAAGATACGTTACCCTGTCCTCGTTTCTCCGGTTGAGTCGGCTGCGGCTGCTTTATTTGCAAGGGTCATCACGCGATGAGCGGCGGGTCTCAGATCTGGAATTTTGCCGTTCGTCTATTTCGGCGGTCTGAGAACGCTGCAATTCTATCGGCACGTTTTGCTCGCCTCCCGATGATCGTTGGCTTAGCGCACACGCCATGATTCGCTTGCATCTACTCGCCGACCGTAGCGGCTAGACGAGCCGGTGCCCTATGAGCCCGATCGGTTTTATGGTCGCGAGTTACCGGGATTGCTGTCGGTCATCAGAAAACTCGTGGAAACGCCCGAGTCATCGTCATCGATGGTTATGTCTGGCTCGGAGATGAGCTGCATCCAGGACTAGGGGCTTATCTTTACGTGCCCGGCCAAGTCTTCTCTGGAACAGGGGCGTGTCGCCCAGAGGAATGTAACAAGATATCCGTACTATACGGAGGTCAGGCAATGCTGGCCAAGAAAACCGTCAAAAACCAGATCACTCTCCCTAAGAGCATCGTGGATAAGATTCCCGACACCGAGTACTTTGAGGTAAGTCTGCGGGGCGAAGAGATCGTGTTGAAACCGGTGCGGATTGAGACCTGGAATCCGCATTCTAACACCTTCGCGCTTCCCTGCAGTTTTTCTCCGGCAGGAATCCCGCTGAGGTGGTTGGCAAAAACTCACAACTCAGGCCCGACCGTTTCCCCTTTCCGCCCGGGAGCATCATCACGCGGCTGTGATCAGAACCTCGTGCAAGCTCTTTAATAATTCCTCCCTCGTGAAAGGTTTGCGCAACAACGCATGCGCCATTCCTCCAACGTTTGGCTCAGGTAATCCGCTTACGGCAATAATCTTGAGATGAGGATCCCGCTGACGAAGGTCCTCAATAGCTGCCTCGCCGTCCATGACGGGCATCATCATGTCTATAATCAGAACCCTGATCTCCTCTCTGCATTTCGAATATGCGGCGATTGCTTCTGCTCCATTTTCGGCGGTCATCACCTTGTATCCATGGCGTTCCAGCACCATACGGATAATCTGAAGTATCCTGGGCTCATCGTCGACGACGAGAACCAATTCTCCGCGTCCTGTAAGAGTTTCCTCTTCTTTTTGTTCTGTTTTCGCAGGCTCAATTATTTTGGCCGCCGGGATGTAGACCTTAAATTCCGTTCCCTTGCCGATCTCGGTATGCATATCGATAAATCCCGCATGAGCCTTCACGATCGAATAGGCTGAGGAAAGGCCGAGCCCCGTACCTTTCCCGATCTCTTTTGTGGTAAAAAAGGGCTCAAAAATTCTGTCTACGATCTCAGGCGATATGCCATGGCCGGTATCGGTGACGGAAAAAGCAACATACGGGCCAACGGCCGATTGACGGCGCAGCCCGGCAGATTCTTCGTGGATCGGGACGTTTTCAACCGAGATACTCAGAATACCACCGTCAGGCATGGCATCCCTCGCATTGACGCAGAGGTTCATCAGAACCTGTTCTAATTGTATGGAATCGCCGTTAATGGGCCAGAGATCTTGGGATAGCCGCGTTATGATCCGGATCGATTTCGGAAACGTTTCGGTGATCATCTTCAAGATCTCACTGATGAGCTCCGGCGCTTTTAGAATCTGTCGTTCCCCGCCGGTACCTCGCGCGAACAGCAAGAGCTGGTTTAAAAGATCGCCTGCGCGCTTTGTATTTTCGCCTATCATATCGATGACTGATTGATCCTCGTCGTCTGTGTATTTATTCCTTAAGATAGACGTCGACATCATGATGGGCGCAAGAATATTGTTCAGGTCATGGGCTATGCCTCCTGCGAGCTGGCCTATCTCTTGCATTTTCTGTGACTGATGAAGCTGAGATTCAAGCCTTTTTCTCTCCGTGATATCCAGGAACGTCCCGTCTATAAATGTTCTTGCATCGTCCTGACGAATCACCGAACTGACGATCACCCAAACCGGAGTTCCATCTTTGCGCCTTAAACGGAGTTCGTGATCGGCAAGATTCTTTTTCTTAAGGAGAAGATCGAGATAGGCCTTCCGGTCTTCCTCGGAATAGAAAATCGGCGTTACATCCTGGCCCAAGAGTTCTTCGCGTGAATCATAGCCCACGATCCGCGCGTAGGCGTGATTGCAATCGACCCGTCTGGCGTTGAGGCGATTCGAGTCCATCTCGTCGAGAAACACGCCAGCGGGGTTTCTCTCATAAAGCAGGCGGTAGCGCGCTTCGGATTCCAAGAGTTTCTTGTGAAAACGAGCAAGCTCCTCGTTGGCCCTTCTGCGTTCGCGGCGCACTTCAGCTTCCCGAAGTTCCCGTTCCACCGCCGGCACAAGCCTTCTCAGACTGCTTTTTATGATGTAATCGTGCGCCCCGGCTTTCATCGCTCCCACTGCGACATCCTCGCCGATTTTGCCCGATACTATGATGAATGGAAGGTCCTGCCCGCTTTTCTTGAGGATCTTCAGGGCTTCAAGACCGCCGAATACGGGCAGCACGTAATCTGAGAGAATGATGTCCCACCGCTCTCTTGCAAGCGCAGCTTTCATGGACGCGGGCGTTTCGACGCGCTCGAATAGAACCTTATGCTTGCCCCGCCGAAGTTCGCGAAGCAGTAAAAGGGCGTCATCTTCCGAATCCTCGACTATCAAGACTTTTAGTTGTTCAGTCATAGTGCAGTTCGACTTTGTACTTTATGGTCGGCAATAACAGTCAAAACCATGTAGAAAAAAAGAACCGTTTTTAAGGTGGTTCGTTCCAAACCAGCCAGTAAAGGCCCAACTGCTGCACGGCCTGAACGAACTGGTTGAAGTCGACGGGCTTGCGTATATAGCTGTTCGCACCGAGCTTGTAGCTCTCGACCCTGTCCCGATCTTCGATCGATGTGGTCAGCACTACGACAGGCAAGAGTCTCGTTCGCTCATCGGAGCGTATCCGGTGCAAGACCTCAAGCCCGTCCATTTTCGGCATCTTGAGATCCAGCAGGATCACGACCGGCGTTTGGCTTGTGTCGCGGCCCGTGAATTTGCCTGTGCCGAAAAGATAGTCCAGCGCCTCAACCCCATCCGATGCGACGATAATTTTATTTGCAATTTTGCTTTTTTCGAGTGCCCGCAAGGTCAATTTCACGTCATCAGGATTATCTTCCACCAAAAGTAGCTGTTTGGTTTCCATTCGTTCTCCTTTTAAAGCGCAGAACGCGCGGAGCTCAATTGCGTCATTTGTTTTTCTCTGCGTCTTCAGGGATCGCCTGCATGTGAAATGGTTTCTCTCTCTTCCAGGGTAAAGTGCACGGTCGTTCCTTTCCCCAACTCTCCCTCTATCCAGACGCGGCCGCCATGGCGTTCGATGATTCGTTTTACCGTCGCAAGCCCGATCCCCGTGCCGGAGAATTCTTCTGCCCCATGAAGGCGCTGAAAGGGCTGAAACAATTTGCCGGAATAGGTCATGTCGAACCCTGCGCCGTTGTCTTTGATAAAGAATATCATTTTATCTCCGCGCAGCGCCGCCCCGAATTCTATTACCGCCTGTTGCCGTTTTTTCGTAAACTTCCATGCATTGCCCAAGAGGTTCTCCAGCGCCACGGTAAGCAAGCGGCCGTCGCCGAACGCAAGGAGGCTTTCGGCCAGGATAAACTCGACCTGCCGCGCGGGAGCCGACGCGCTGAGCCGGGCCGCGATCTTCCGGGCGGCCATGCTCATATCGACTTGCTCGCGCTCCATCGGGGCCCTTGACACCCGGGAGAGTTTCAGCAAGTCATCGATAAGCCAGGCCATTTTTTCAGCCGCAGCCACGACCCGCTTCAGTAAGTCCTGGCCCTCCTCATCCAGCTTTTCTGAATAATCTTCCAGCAGCACCTGGCTGAATCCGGCAATGCTCCTCAAGGGAGCCCGCAGGTCGTGCGATACCGAATAGCTGAACGCCTCGATCTCGCGATTGGCTGCCTCGGTTGCCTCTTTTGCGAGCCGCAGGGACTCAAATGACTCCCGAAGCTCATGGTTGGCGGTCTCAGTTTTTGACCGCTCCACGTAAAAGTCTTCGAGAAGGTTCAACATTGCCCGTTGTGTTTCCTCGAGACGGTCTTTTTCTCCTGCAAAGTCCTCCAGGATATTCAGGATGGCTCGCTGGGTCTCCTCGAGAAGGCCCTTTTCTGCTGTAAAGTCCTCCAGAATGTTGAAAATAGCCTTGGCGTAGGCTTCTTGATTGACCGGGCCATGGACGTTCAGAATCGTCCCTGTATCTGTAGAGCTCATTGTTCTCTTCTTTCAGGAGGTCCCGAATCCCGGAGATGCTCGTTTTCTCTCTTGAGTTCCTCGATCTCTTTCTTCAGCTCGACCATCTTGAGCTCGCGCCCGACGGTAAGTTTCTGGAATCTCTCCAACTCCGCCAGTCTATCGAGTTCTCGGGTGCGCTGCTCCTCGCGGGCTCGCTGCTCGGCGATCTTGGCCTCGGCCTCCTTCTGCGCAGTCACATCGCGCGCAGCCGCAAAAACACCGAGAACATTGCCGCGCGTATCCCGGTACACCGAAGCATTATAAAGGACATAAGTGAGACGCCCGTCCCGGTGCCGGATCGTAAGGGGATAGTCAGTGACGAATCCCTTCGAGAAGACCTGTTCGTATCCTTTACGGGCGTTCTCAGGCTCGGTGAAGTAGTCGGAGAAGTCCGTGCCGATGAGCCCTTCTCGCGGAATGCCCGTCACCTTGATCGTTGCCTCATTGACATCCGTGATCTTTCCTTCCGGGCTGATCGTGACCAGCGGGTCAAGGCTCGCCTCGATCAGACTGCGGGCATACTGGGATGCATAGTGCAGCTTTTCCTCTGACTGTTTCTTTTCCGTGATGTCGGTGCTCATTAGCAGATAGCCGATGGGCCGACCTGAAGGGTCGTTGCGGCGCGTGACAACAACGCTGGCTACAAAACGGGAACCATTCTTCCGCACGCGCTGGAACTCGCCTTCGGCCAATCCGTGTTCAAAAGCGGTCGCTAACATCTTATCGACGTCCCCCGACTCGATGTCTTCAGGCGCGTGAAGGATGATCGAGTCTTTGCCGATAATTTCTTCCTCTGAATAACCGTAATTCAGCCGCGCCCCCTCGTTCCAGGAGAGGATGCTGTGTTTGAGATCTTTTCCGATGATGGAGTACTTGGTTGAACTCTGCAAAATATTATCGAGGAAATTTTTCGTCTCCGAGAACTCGCGCATGACGCGCTTGGATTCGGTCACGTCGCGCGCCGCCGCGAATACGCCCAGAACGTTGCCGCTTACATCCCGGTACACCGAGGCATTATAGAGAACGTCCATGAGACGCCCTTTCTTGTGCCGGATCGTCAGGGGATAAT
>JACQUW010000107.1 GCA_016210115.1 Deltaproteobacteria bacterium
ATTTAGGCTTGAGCGGGCTGCACTGGCTGTGCGAATGTTGGAACGGATGGAAACAAACATTCCAATAAAACCGGCAAACGCTGAGTTCTGTGTGAAGGAAAACTTCACGATCATTCCCCCAAAGCCGTATTCCACGCATCCCGGAGGGCTCGCCTGATCAAGACTCTTATGAGATCCAGACGGAACTCTCTTTGCGCGCGCCATGAGCTCCGCGGCTCTGCCTCGCTGCAAGCGATCTCGGCCGCCTCCTCGAGAGCCTCATCGGTGAACGCATGCCCGCGCAGGAGCGCCTCCGCTTTCGTCGCTCTAAGGGGCACGGGCGCGCTGCTTCCCAGAGCTATCTTAACGTCTCGAAAAGCGCGCCTCTCTTTGTCCACACTTACGAAGGCGCCGACCCCGGTCGTCGTCATGTCCATAGAATGGCGATCATGAAACTTGATGTAGACTCCGCCGCTCGCCGCGGGCTGAGCCGGCACCTGAATCGCCGTCAACAGCTCCTCAGCAGATCTAACGGTCTGCTCGAATTTAAGGTAGAAATCCTCCACGGGGACCCACCTCTCGCCCCGCCTGCTCTCGAGCTTTACCTTTGCTCCCAGAACAATCAACGCCGGAGGGAAGTCCGCGCACGGCAGCGCTCCAGCGAGGTTGCCGCCGATTGTAGCCACTTGCCGAATCTCCGGACTTCCCATTTCATTGGCGACCTGAAAAAGGAGATTGCATTTCTCGCGAACGATCGCAGAGGATTCGATAGCGTGAATCGTCGTCATGGCGCCAATAACGAGATTTCCACCGGCCTCCTCCCGGATAAAAGCCAGCCCGGAGATGCCCTTCAGTCCGATAACGTAGCGCGGAGCGATCTCTCGCCGGCGCATCTGCAGGATGAGATCGGTGCCGCCCGCGAGCAAACGCGCCTCCCCGCGATATTCGGCAAGGGCGTCACACGCCGCGGCGACGCTTTGGGGCGCCAGGTACTCAAATCTGGGCAGGCGCCGGAGATACCCCATTTTAGCCTTTTATGATCCGCGGGGTTTTTGTCTCGAGACGGGGAAAGGTCCCAGCCGGATGAACTTCAACCGGCAGAGTAACCGTGGCTTTTAGTCGGATATCCTGTTGCAGCTTCTGCGCAAGCCCGGCGTACTGTTGCTCCGGCACGCCCGGCTCGGCCTCAGCCAGAACAACCACCTGCTCCCCCTTTTTCTGCAGCCTGTACTCCACCCCAAGTCCTGGAAGGCTCCGGACCGAGGCTTCCACCAACGAAGGATAAAGCTTGATCCCCTTCACAAAAAGAACGTCGTCCGAGCGTCCCACGGCGCCGCCGACGGCTAACGGAAGGGTCCGCCCGCAGGGACAGTCGGCATGCTCGTCGATGCGGAGATAATCGCCGACCAGAAATCTTACCGCCGGCATCCCGTAGCGACCCAAAGCGGTAACGCAAGTAGTTCCCGGCGCGCCTGCGGGAGCGGGCTCAAGAGTCTCAGGGTCGAGCAGTTCCACGATGAAGTAATCGATATTTACGTGGTCCGAAACGGGCGTCATATCAGCTTGAGCTTTGCAGCTAAAAAGAATCGGGCCGCTGGTCTCTGTGACGCCGAGAATATCGTGAATTTTGGCATTCCAGCCCTCTGACAGCAGACGATTGGTGGCCGGGACGCAGGCGCCCGGTTCGGCGGCGAGCGTTAAAATGCTCATGCCTAAATCGGCGGGATTTATGCTCAGCTCTTTTGCCGCCTCCATCTGCCGGATCGCGTAGGTCGGGGTGGAACAGAGAAAAGAAGGCGCGGTGCCGGCAATGTTTCGCATGAGCTGAATCCAGGCTGTCGTGGGTAAAGTTCCCTTCGGCACCACCTGGCAACCCATAGCTTCTGTGGCGGCAAAGCAGAGCCAGAAACCGATGAACGGCGGAAAGCCGAATGAAAAAAAGCCGCGCCATCCGGGTCTCACTCCATGACCGTAAAGAGAACGCGTGTAGAGCAAGATCCCGTTCTCCCAGTCCTGGCGCGTATCGAGCCAAACCCTCGGCCGCGCCGTGGTGCCGGACGTTTGCCAATACTTCAGATGTTCGTTCGGCGGGCTCGTGGGCGCAGTGCCAAACGGAGGATGCGCCGCCTGGTCCTTTTCAAAATCATACTTGGTCACAATCGGAAGCTTCGGCAGGTCCGCCAAAGTTTTTACATCCGAAGGCCGGACCTTCTTGCTGTCCCAGAGCTCACGGTAGAACTGCGAGCGCTCGTAAGTAAATGAAAGGAGAAACCGCAGGCGCTGGAGCTGGATTTCCTTTATTCGTTCGAGGGGAATCGTTTCAACGCCGCACCAGAATGTGTCAGAAGCCGGTCTTGAACGATCCCCTTCATCGAGGATCTCGGGTCCGACGCGTTCGCCGACCATTCCGTCAGTCCAGATATATCCAATCCGTGCGCGCATATTTGTTCTACCTCCGTTTTCCGAGAGCGGCGTGGCAAAACTTCCGCCCATTTACAAATCAAACGATTGTCACAACGACTCCGCAGGTCCTGGACCGGGCATACGAAGCGATTTTATCGCCGTGCGGGCAAATCGTGGCGCCGGCGCCGCTCAGGGGATCGCTCGCCCGCACCCGTTGTCCACCCCTCGATGCCCGATTACCCGGCTTGAAGCGTCTCTCCAGCCTGCGCAGGTGAAAGGATATCAATTCGATCGACGAGCAGGCGGACCACCGCCTTCGGAGGACGCGGAAGTCGCTCCCGCAGCTTTTCGAATATCGGACCGGACTGATGGACTTCCGCCTGTCCCACAAACCGGTACCCCTCTCTTTTTTCCCAATCTATGGCTGCGATCGTGATGCGCTGGTCCCGCTGGACGTTCTCAAGGTTATGCTTGCCGACAAATTCTGCAAAAGCCAGACTTTCATCATCATAGACCTGCGTGGAAGCTTTAGGACCAATGTTCGCCGAGCCATCTGCGTTCACGGTGGCGAGCACCTTGGCGACGTCACGCCGGGAAACGAAGTCTACGAGTGTCTGCGGTATTTTCATAACAGGCTCCTTCAGTAATCCTTATAGACTTTCACTTCCACACAGTGATCGAGGGCTGTAGAGATCTTGTCGATGTGGTTTAGGTCCGTAGGAAGAAGAGAGTTGAAATTCACGCCTTTTCCCATGGCGATAGGCATCCCGGGCGCCCAGTGGCCAAAGTGCCCGCCGATGCCAACGGCCTGCGGATGAATGCATTGGGTCAGCCTGGCCTTGGCCCTGACTTTCCGCACCGGAGATTCCAACCACACGTCATCGCCGTCACGGATGCCTTTGGTCTTCGCGGTATCCTCGTTGATGAGAATGCTGTAGGCCTCCGTGTTCTCGCAGATTTCGTTGACCCAGGGATTCTCGTTGCCGTAGGCCCCGTAAACATAGGGAAACTTGTAGTGAACCGCGATCAGATCGTATTCTCCCTTTTTGGTGGCCTCGTACGAAGGGCAAGGCATCCATTCGGACAGAGGCACATAGTCGGAGTAATCCCAGTCCAGTCCCATTTGCCCGGCGACTTTTTTCAGTTCCTCTCCCCGCTGCAAGAAGTGCTCGAGATAGATCGGGAGGCGCGCCTGCAGGAAAGGACCTATGTAGGCCTCGTCCACGTCTCTCGGAATTCGAATCAGCCCGTGCTCCTGAAACCACTCCAGCCCATGTTCCTCTCCGAACCAGCCGCGCGCCATCCGGTCGATCACCTCGTTTACGGAATAGCGACGGCCCGCCTCCAACGCGTGGGGAGCTTTCAAGCGGAAAGCGTGATTTAGAAGGCGATAGAAGTCGTCGAGAATGCCAATCCTCTCGGCGACCTCCATGATCACCTCCTGGGGATGTCTCATGCCCGAAGGCGGCTCGATAGCGGGTTGCCTCACCTGCCAGAACCAATCGTCTTTGCCGCACGGCGGAATGAGCAGGCCGGTCCCCGCGACAAAATCGAAACGTTCGAGATACGTGGGAAACGGAAAAATGATATCGTCAAAGAGGTTTGTCTCGTTGATCTCTATCGCGAAGCCAGCGATGAAATGCATCGATTGGTAAAATGCTTCGACTTTTTTGAGATCGCCGAACGAGCCTAGAACAGAGTTCGTGGGCGCGTGGATCATCACCTCGATTCCATAGGACAGCCCGTAACGCTTTGCGTCTTCGGAAGTGATGGGTAAAAGCGTGTGAAAATGGGGCGCCAGGGGAAAAAGTTCGGCAAGATCCATCCGTACCGGTTGAGTCGGAGTGCGGCCGGGAAATGCCTTCGGATGGGGGAGCGGCAATACGTGTCCTCCGTCTTCCAACAACCCGTCGAGGCCGCCGTCCGGCCACCAGAGAAAGGGTTTTTTCCCCGCAGCGGCCGTGCTCAGGATGCCCCCCGGAACGTTCACTGCGCCCATAACGATGTTCACGAGTTTAAGGGCCCAGGACTGGTGAAATCCGTGCTTGTGCCCTTGTGGGCCCTTGGCCCAGTCCACACACACCGGCCGGTGCGGAAGCTCCACGCCGTCGATGGTAATCGTCGCGCCCACACGAGCCGCCTCGCCGAATTCCCGCGCGATTCGCCTTAGCGTCGCGGCCGGAACCGTCGTTATCTCCTCCACTTTTTCCGGCGGATACTGCGCCACATGTTCCCGCAGAAGCTCAAAACCCGGTCGTGCTTTGAGGCCTTCCAACTCATAGGCGCCGGTGATGGCCGGTTCACGAAGCGTGGGATCATCGTGGGCCTTGACGGTGTTGTCTGCGGCGTCGTAGATCATCGGTTTTCCCGATTTCGGGTCACGAATGTAACGTCCCTGCCCTCCCACCAGGTAGGGAGCATTGGTCCTGTGCTGCAGAGCCTTCGCGTCATAAACGCCCAATTCGTTCAGCAGCACATGGAGCATGCCCAGCGCAAACGCCGAGTCGGTCCCGGGCCGGATCGGCACCCACTCATCGGCTTTGCTTGCGGCGAACCCGCCGATCGGATCGACCACGATCAGGCGCATGCCGCGCGCGCGAGCTTCGGCCATATCCAGCGCGATATGATTGAACGAGCCTCGCGCCGAGATCGCGAACTGAGTTCCCACGAGGATGCAGTAGTTGCAGTAGTGAAGATCCGGCTGTTGATGAAAACCGCCGCCGGAGAAAAATTCCACCGGATGAATAACCTTGCCGCAAGTGGGCGAAGCGTTGCCCATAAGATGCGGCGTGCCGAACGCGCTGCCGAAAGCCAAGAGCCAATAGAAATTATCTCCGACAACGTCCCAGGCTTGAATATAGAGCTTTTGGGGCTGATCCTTGATTTCCAGAAGGTTCGCCCCGACCGTTGCAAGCGCCTCTTCCCATGAGATTTCCTGCCAGCCGGGATCGACGTAGAGGCCTTTTTTGGGATTCGTGCGCTTGAGCGGCTTTTTCACCCGATGCGGGTTATAGGGGTTCATGATTCCGGCCTTGCCTTTAGCGCACATCTTGCCACGATTCTGAGGATGGTTCGGATCGCCTTCGATGGCGAGGACCCTGCCGTCCTCCACCAGAACCCGAACGCCGCACCCGACGTAACACATGCCACAGGCTGTCAAGATCCACTCGGACTGCATAATCATCCCCCCTCGAACATGGGCAGCATGATGATCTCTAAGTCGCCTGCATCCAACGTTGCTGCCAAACCGCCGATCTCCTTAATGTTCCGGCCGTTTAAGAAAATCACAATCGAGTGTTCGATGCCGCCTGACTGGTTCAGAACACGAGAGACAAAGGGTTCTCCGTAGCTATGGCAAAGCGATTGAATGAGGTCACCGACTGTGCTTCCTCGAGGCAGAACCATCCGTTGATCGGGCTTTCCCATGACGGCCCGTAGATCACCCATAAATCTGATTCTGACGGAAATTTGGGCTAGATCCTTGGCCATAGCGTGTTGGTCATTTCTCCAAAAGATCCCCTGGGCAGCTTGGTCGAAGGGTGGCTTCCCTCCGGAACGTGCGTTTCGATCGCAGCCAAGCCCTACGGGATCGCAAATTTCAAAGGGCAAATTTGAAATCTGAGATTTGTCATCTGCAATTCCTCGCACAGCGAGGACTTGCTACATCTGGAACCAAACGGTTTTCGTTTCGGTGTAGAGAGGGAGCACCTCCTGACCGAATTCCCGCCCGAAGCCGCTTTGCTTAAAGCCGCCGAAGGGCGCCATGACGTCCAGCGCGCCGTAGCAATTCACCCAGACGCTCCCCGCCTTCAGGCGCCGGGCCGCCCGGTAGGCTTTCTTCATGTCTTTGGTCCAAAGACCGGAAGCCAGACCGTAAAACGTGTCATTCGCCTTTTCGATGACTTCATCGAATTCTTTAAAAGGAATGATGGCCAGGACCGGACCGAAAATCTCTTCCCGGGCAAGCTTCATGCGATTGTCCACTTCATCAAACACCGTCGGGTTTAAGTAATACCCTTTTTTCATCGGCGGGCGGTCTCCGCCGAGAATCAGTTTTGCCCCTTCTTTTTTTCCTTCTTCGATATACCCGGTGACCTGCTGGAGTTGCGTTTTGGAGATCAACGGCCCCATTTGCGTTTTCGGATCCATCGGGTCCCCTACCGTCCAATCTTCCCGGACATGACGCAGAAGCTTTTCCAAAAACTCATCGTGCACCTTCTCCTCGACGAAAACGCGCGAGCCGGCCCAACAAATCTGTCCCTGGTTAAGACAGAAGCCCTTGGCGGCAAAAGTCGCGGCAGCTTCCAAATCGCCATCGGCAAAAACGATGTGAGGAGACTTCCCGCCCAGCTCAAGGGAGATCCGCTTAAGCGTCGCCGCCGCTTTTTCCATGATGATCTTGCCGGTCACGGTCTCGCCGGTGAAAGAGACCTTGTTCACATCCGGGTGCGTCACCAGCCGCGTTCCAACCGAATCACCCGGCCCGGTCACCACGTTGTAGACCCCTTCAGGGAGCCCGGCGGCCTGGCAAATTTCCGCGAACTTCAAAGCGGAAAGCGGAGTCCAACTCGCCGGTTTGTGTATGAGTGTGTTCCCCATTGCCAACGCCGGCGCGATTTTCATCAGCGAGAGAATAAGAGGGGAGTTCCAGGGAGTAATGATGGCGACGACCCCGACAGGCTCTCTCAGCGTGCAGGCAAGAGCGCTTTCATCCGTGGGGAGGGTCGCGCCATAGAATTTGTTGGCCCAGCCGGCGTAATACCGCAGGAGATCCACTGCAAAGGGCACGTCTCGCGTCCGGGTAAATGAAAGTGGTTTTCCCGTATCGAGACTTTCGACCAGCGCAAGCTCCTCCGCCTGCTGTTCCACCACTTCCGCAATGCGAAAAATTTTCTTTCCGCGCTCCGCAGGTTTCATGGCAGCCCAAGGCCCCTGCTCAAAGGCTCGACGGGCTGCAGCGACGGCGAGATCTGTTTCCCGTTCACCCGCCTGGGGTACCTGGGTAATAGCCTCTTCGGTCGCGGGATTGACGGTTGCGAAATAACGGGCCGATTCAGGCTCGATCCATTTGCCGTCGATAAAAAGTTTTCTCGGCTCTGCAATCTTTTCTGCAAACGTCATGGCTCCCTCCCCAAGATCAGTTCAAGCAGTTCCAACAGTTCAAGCGGTTCAAATGGTTCCGAGATCAACGGATTGAACGGCTTGAACGTTTTGAACTTTTTGAACCAGTAACGTCTCGTCAGCTGTGCTTGTTTACAACCGCCATGATTTCCCGGTTGGAGAGGATCTCGCGGGTAAGCTTATGACGCTCAGAGTTCTCCCGGAGTCTTTTCGCGAGTTCCATGTAGTGCCTGGCCTGTTCCGACCCGGGGAACGATTCGACCACGGTAGTCCTCAAGTTCTCCGCTGTCTGAACAAGCTCGCAACGGGGAATATGGTGGATGACCGGTATGCCCACCATCCCAAAAGCCTCCTCGACGATGGCCTCTTCGTTGGGAACCCCGCGCATGTTATTGATGACGCCGCCGATCCCCACCTCCACCCCGCGCTGGCCGGCCGCCTGGATGCTCTGGGCGATCTTCATCGCCTGAGTCAGAGAGGCCGCCTCACCGTTGGCGACGATGTAAGCCTGGGGGGTGTATTTCAACGGGCGAGCGAATCCGCCGCAGACCGTGTCCCCCAGCACGTCATAAAGAATCAGAGTGAATTTATACTCGTCCATCAGCCCGTGATCTTCGAAGAGCTTGAGAGCCAGATCCACTCCCTTTCCCGCGCATCCTTTGCCGGGAACCGGGCCGCCGCATTCGGTTCCGTACAGGCGGCTGTCGTGGTTGACCCCGGGAAATATCAGTTCCTTGAGAATGTCACGATTCATGGCCCGGGCTCCCCCGCGCTTCTGGATCTCGTCCAAGACAGTGGGCTTCAATCCACCGCAGAGATTGGCAATGGAGTCATGCTTCGGGTCACAGCCGATTTGAAAAATCTTTTCCCCCATGAGCACCATTGCCGCGCTTACGTTTGCCGACACCGTCGATTTCCCGATTCCACCGGTGCCATAGATGGAAACTCTAAGCGGCTTGGCGCGCTCTACCGTTTTGGGCGGGATTCGGCTCACGTAAGCCGTTCGTCCTTCCTTCCCCTCTTCTCCGTGCAGCCCCTGAAAACTCAAGAACATCTCAAACAAATCGTCGTAGCTCGCGATAGGAGCCGGGTCTGTCTTGGGCGCGCCTTGCTCTACGTTTTGCGCCAGTTCGAGAAAAGTAGCGGCAATCTCCGACTCGGGAAGAGTCCTCACGATGGGTCCTCCGCGGCGCTCCGCTTCCTTGAAAGCGATGGGATCGCGTTTAATAAACGCAAGAATAGGCACGCGAGTTCGGGCAGCGAAGGCCTCGACAATCTCCTTCTCGCGGGGAACGCCGCGCATGTTCACGACATATCCCAAGACTTTGAGATTGCCACCGACCGCCTTCACCGCCCGGAGAATGTTGTTGCCGGCGTAAATCGCCATCAGCTCGCCGCTGATAATGATGAGCACCTCTCGGCCGCCGCCGCGGAGTGGAGTCGAGAAGCCGCCGCACACCACATCGCCAATGAGATCATAAATATTGTACTCTACCTTATCGAAATCCTGGATTTGGGCCTTGTATTTCTTGAGCTCGCCGAAAGCGGTGGGAAGACCTACTCCTGCGCAACCGATGCCGGGCTCCGGCCCGCCGGTCTCCGTCAGGAGGATTCCCTCCCGGCTTGTCCAAACCGCCTTGCCGATATTCTGCGCGTTGACTCCCTCCTTGCGCTTGAGATCAAGGATCGGGAGAACCTCTCCGCTCAGATCGTAAAGGTCGATGAGGCTCGATTTCGGGGAACAGCCGACCAGCATGACCTTTCGCCCCTTCTGATGAGCGAGGGCCTCGCCGAGATTCGTGGCGACCGTCGTCTTCCCAATTCCACCCTTCCCATAAACGATTAGAAAACGTTGACTGCTCGGCTGGTCCATCAGGCGCTTTTCTCCTTTTTCACATAGCTGTAGAAACCGGACCCGGATTTTCTTCCCAATCGACCGGCGGCCACCATCTGACGCAGAAGCAGAGAGGGCCGAAATCTCTCGCCGTGAGCCGCGTGCAGCGATTCCATGGCCGATAAAACGGTCTCCAGGCCAACCAGGTCCATAAGCTCGAATGGGCCCATGGGGTGGTTGTAAGCAAGTTTGCAGGCCTTATCGATGTCACTCGCGGAGGCGATTCCTTCCTCCAGACAGTGGAGGGCTTCGACGAGATAGCCGTTATAGATGCGGGTTGTGACAAACCCCGTGTAGTCTTTCTCAACCAGAATGGTTTCTTTTCCGAGGCGGGAGCAAAACTCCTTTGTCTTCTGAATGGTCTCCTCGCTCGTGGCGTAGCCGCGCACGATCTCCACGAGCTTCATTACGGGCGCGGGATTAAAGAAGTGCGCGCCGATAACCCGCTCGGGATGGCGAGTTGCCGACGCGATCTGCGTAATTGGCAAACCCGTGGTGTTGCTCGCGAGGACCGCCTGCTCGGAGCAAAGCCTATCCAGGTCGGCGAAGACCCGCCGCTTAAGCGCGAGATCTTCCGGCACCGCCTCGATAACAAAAGACGCGCCTTCGAGATCCCCGTAATTTGCCGTGAAGCGGAGACGCTTCAGCCACTCCCCGGCTTCTTCCTGTTTGGCCTGTCCCTTCTCCACTGCGCGGGCCGCGAGCCCCTCGATCGAGGCGCGGCTCTTTTTGAGCAGTTCCTCCGCCACGTCAACCACCACCGTCTCGGCTTCAGTGCGCGAGGCCGCGACAAACGCGATCCCCGTCCCCATCAACCCGCTGCCGACGATTCCGAGCTTTTGGTAGCTCATCCTTCAACCCCATCGCCCGGAACAAAGGCCAGTTTCTTCCAGGCTTCCGTTTCGTAAAACGCATCATCGACTACACGGCAAATTTCCGAGAAGAGTCTGAGCGATCCCTTCACGCCGACGAGCGGCCAGGGAACGAAGTTATAGTTGTTAAAGTAGTAGAAGCCTCCGAGGTTGAGATGGGCAATCCCGTAGCTCTTGAAAAGCGGCTTATCCTGCATGGAGCCGATCGCGAAATCGACGTTGGCTTTTTTTGCCGCTTCACCCATCTGGAGGTAGGTGGGGTTTTCCAAAACGGTGAAATCCAGAGACTCCGAAAGCGGCTCCAGGACTTTCTCCGCCTTTTCGATTCCAGCCTCGGTCTCGCTCCACAGGCCGACAACCTTCACCCGGATGTTGAGGTCGTGAAAAAGGTAGCGGGTTATGGCCGCGGCGAATGGGGCATAGCCGCAGACAGCCGCGTATTTGTCGCTCAGAAAGCTCGCCATCCAACTGAAGTTATAGTTGCGATGAAGGATCTTCTTGACTTTGCCCATTTCCTCCAGCAGGTATCGCTTCGCTTTCTCCGGATCGCCGAAGCGCTCCGCGAGCGTAAGGAGCCATTCTTCCGTATTGCCGATTCCAAACGGGAGCGCGAGATCATCCGTTAACGTGGGGACTCCAAGAGCTTCGCTCTTTCCGAGAAAATCCGGCATCTCATCGTAGGTGAGGAGCAGGTTCGCCTCGGCGGCGGAGAAGCGCTTCAGATCGGCAAAAGTCAGGTTGCGCGACAAAACGAGGTTCACCTTTATGCCGGCGGCTTCGAGGATCTCTACGATATGGTCGATATCAAACGGCCAGTTGGCGCTTCCCATCAGGAATGGAGCAATCACATTCAGCCCTTCTCGCTCGCCGTCATGCGGCTCCACCACCTCGTCAAGGATCTTGCATAAAGCCAGCTCAGCCCCCCGCACGAGCCCGCCCTTAAACCCGGCATTCTCGATAGCGACGATCTTGACCCCGCTGTCCGCCGCCACGCTCCTGGCGACGCCTTCAATGTCCTCTCCGCCCACCGCCGGACAATCGCTCATCGAAATCCAGATGCATTGAGGCTTCTCTTTTACAAGCCTGGCCTCGGCGATTTCTCTGAGCGTCTTTTCGAGCTTGCCGGCCCCACCCATGATCGCCTCGGTCTCAAGAAATCCCGTCCCGACGACGGGCACGTAACCCCCGTTCGGCATCAGGTCTCCACGAAAATGCTGCGCCATGGCGTGGCAGCCGGAGACGCCATGATAGACGTTGACAGTGTCGAGTACGCCGCTTGTAAGAAAAATGCTGCCGATGAAAGCTCCCGGCTGGAACTGGTCGCGCATTTTTGTTTCTTTTGTCGGGGAAAGGATTTCAATCATGAGAACGGGCCTCTTTCTTTATTTGCCAAGCTGGAATTCGAACGGCGTCGAGGACCAAATCCGGCCGAAAAAGGTCGGCTTTGATTTGCGGCTGGCAGCCTTGACGGACTCTATGATTCCCTTATAACTGCCCGCGGTGCCGGCATAGCCCACGCCCAAAAACGACGATCCCTTGACGCGCTTCATCTGCGAAGACGTGGTGTAGCGAGCGACATTGGACGGGTCAAAGCTGCCGCTCTTTGCGTAAGGGAAAACGTCATCATAGATATAAAGGCACTGATCGCCATCGACGCCGAGGTCGGCCATGACGTCCTCGACATTGACGGGCTGGTGGTAAGGATAGGGGCCGATAAGGACCGGTGGATTCAGCCCTTCCACGTCCGCAATCGCCATCAAGTCGTCCCTCTGCGATTTGAATTCCACCGGGTGGAGGCAGTAAATGTACGGCTTCATTCCCAACTCTTGGCCGAGTCTGGCGTAGGCGAGCATCTCGCCGTACTTCGCCTGAGAATTTCTCGAGCATTCCACGAGAAGGATTTTTCCCTCGACCCATTTTCTTGTCTCTTCAAAGAGCCCCGCAAGCTTTTCTTCTTCGGTTTTGCAGAATCTTTCGGCCTTCTCTTCCCGATCCATAAAACGCGCGAGGTCCATGACCCAACTCCGCGTGCCCTCGAGTCCCATCGGAAGCTGCCTCTTTAGCCACGGCGTGCCGAATTGCTCCTCCATCGCTTGCGCGACCGGATAGCCCCACATCGCCGTGTGGATCGTGTTGACGCGCGCCTCCGGCGCCGTCCGAAGATAATCATAATCGCCGGCGTTCATGATTCGATGAACCTTGAGACCGATTCCTTCGATCAGATGGACGTATGCTTCGGTGTTCCCACCGTGTTTGCGTCCTTCGGCCTCGGTGAAGCGGGTGTCATAGTAGAGTCCCAGGACATTGACTCCCTCCTGCTCGATCTCGGAAGGAGAATCCATGAGCGACGCCACCAGCGGTCCCATCGCCTCCACGGCCTTGCCGCATTGCACGCCCGCAAAACCCGGGCTTGGCGTATAGACAATTTTCGCCTTCACGTCCGGCTCTACTTCGGCGATCACCGCATCGACGTCATCGTGGATCATATAAGAGGCGCAGGTATCGGTGATAATGATCAGCCGCGGGCGATATTCTTTGTCCACCTCCCTCAACGTGTCGGCGAGAATGCCGGTTCCCCCCATGATGACTGCATTCTCATCCATATTCGTGCAGGGCGAGTGCGCAAAAGGGAGAGCCGAGTGAAGAGAATAGTGGGTCTGTTTGAAATTCTTAACCGCAGCGACGCAGGAGAGAGGGCCGTGAGTAACGATGATTACATCGCGAAAAAATTGCTGGAAGTAGGTCGTTGTCCAGAGGTAACGACACCAAACGCCTTCATATCCCGGGCAGAGTTGATTAAACTCGGGCGTATCGATTTCAGGGAGCGACTCGAAAGCTTCTTTAAGAGGAAGCCAATGATAACCTTGAGTTTCTAGTTTTGACATAATTCATGGACGGAGCAAGAAATATGCCACGAGATTTCAGAGGAATTGGATCAGAATGCGAAGCAATCGAAGGCTGGAAAGAACAAATCAAGACCCTCGCAGTGATGACATTCCAATTTATGAAAAAATCAATTGAGAGATTCCCAATTGCTGGAAAGGTCTCGCGAGCAGGCGTGGAACGGCCACAGAATGTACAGTGATGAGACCCAAACGAGGATTCAATTTTTTGAGGAACACCATGAATTTCTTCGCCCTAAAGAATAAACGCTGTGCCCGAAGGGGCGAACGGGCAGGAAAGTAGGTCGTGGAGGTAGAACCGTGAAGGTCATACTTCTCCCTTTGAAATTGACACGAAGTCAGCTTCCGTCTGGGGTTAAATGCGCCGGTGGGACGAGAACGGTTGCAGCCGTTCTAAGGGCGCAGGATAGCTAAAATTTGCGGGAGTTTTCTGAAAGGGCCGGAGCCAAAGGCCTCAGCCGGATGGCAGGAATGGGATGAGGACAGATCTGAGATGTACCTGATTCTGAGGGATGAGATTGTGGTTAGTGAACTTTGCAGCGCCATTTCTCACTCCCGGATCGCGTTCGCGGCAGGCTCCGACGCTCTCCCGGAGGGGGGACATTGTTGGGGCCCGTGAGGACCGGGCGTTTACAGCTTTGTTGTTTTTATGCCCTCGGCAGGTTCCACCACCAGGGGAAGATCCTGCAGAATATTTTGTATCGGAAAAACTTCGGATTTTGCCCGGCGAACGTTCTGCCGTTTGATCGCTTCGGCTTTGATTGTTGCATGGAGCTGTATAGAGATCGCGTGCCCCAAGGCAAGATGAACGTCTTCGATAATCTGAACAGTTGAACTCGGCACAATGAGACAGTGGTCGACAATCTCCTTCACTTTTCCGCCCTGAAACCCAGTTAGCGCCACTGTTTGTGCGCGGAAAACTTTGGCATATTTTAAGGCTTTCACAACATTAGGAGAATTGCCGCTGCTTGTGATACCGATAACCAGATCTCCAGCATTCATAATATTGCGCAACTGCTCTACAAAAATCTCCGAGTAGTCGGCGTCATTGGCCCATGCCGTCATGACCGGGATCTGATCGCAGAGACTGATCACCCGAAAACGCCGCTTGCCCGGTACAATCGTCCCCTTGGCGAGATCACAAGCAAAATGCGAAGCCGTGGCGGCGCTCCCTCCGTTGCCGAACAGAAACATTTGTTTATCGGCCTTCCGCGCGGAAAGAATCAGATCAATAATTTCTCTGATCTTTGTCGTCGGCACAGCAAGGATCGCCTGCCGCAGAGAAGATAGATAACTTTCAATGGT
Organism: Deltaproteobacteria bacterium; assembly: GCA_016210115.1. Taxonomy (GTDB): domain Bacteria; phylum Desulfobacterota; class Binatia; order UBA9968; family UBA9968; genus JACQUW01. Next base: position 14,478 of record JACQUW010000107.1, read on the forward strand.
CGAAATTGGATTTGCCATGAGACCTCCCCAAGCCGACAATGCCCCTCGCCGGAAAAGCTTATGTCATGAGTGGCGCGCTTTGCTGAAACTCATCTGAGCTGGTGGGCCATGTCTGGTGGGCTGTAAAGAGTCAGTCTGGCGGGCGCATACAAGCGCCGTCTTGACCTTCCACAGCCGCCCACTCGGCCTGCGCTTGCCGGTAAGTTGCCGGCGTTCCGATATCGAGCAAATATTCCGGTATGACATACCCGTGCATCTTACCCACTAACTTGGGCAGCACATCGAAACCGAAATCGAGAAATCCCTCCACGCGGAGGTAGTTGTAGAGTTGTTGACCGGCGATGTAGATCCCGGCATTGGCCAGGTTCGAGCGCGGCCGTGCTGGCTTTTCGGTGAAATCGATAATAAGGCCCCGGCCATCGAGACTCACAATGCCTTTCTCCTCAGGCGTGTCGGTCCGGAATAAACCCATCGTCAAAAGACTCTCTCGTCGTCGATGGAAACGCAGCATTGCTCCGAGATCGATATTGGTAAGATTGTCGGCGTAGAGAACGAAAAAATCCTCCTCTCCGGTGACAAACGACTGATGCCGCGCCACGGTTCCGGCGCTGCCGGAGAGGCGTTCCTCGTAGACGGTCGTGACCTTCACGCCGAAGTCGTGATCGTTCAAGAAAGCCAACACTTTCTCCGAAAGGTGATGGAGGTTGATGAGAACCTCGGTAACGCCGTGCTTGCGGCAAAGCTCGAGCCAAAGGGAAAGTAGCGGCTTGCCGCGAATTGGGAGCAGGCATTTCGGTACCGTTTCGGTGACAGGCCGGAGGCGGAGGCCCTCGCCCCCGGCGAGCAAGAACGCCTTCATATTTGATCGGAACGAAACCCGGAATTCGCGCCGTCTTCCTACTTCAGCTCCCGCAAGACTTTCAAAGTGGCGCATCTGCGGATCAGCGCCCAATCCTCTTCGGTGAAAAAACGAGACATTCTCATGAAAGTGACGTAGGCGGCGACGTAGCCCATCCCGAAGAGGAGCACCATTGCGGCGTTTCCCGGGCTCGCCCAATGGAACGGAAATATGGCCGCACCCATCAACAAAGATGCCCAGGCCGGTTGCGCCAGTTTCGAAATCGGCACAAGTTCTGTCCACGAAACTCTTAGGACCTTCCTGGAGTGGCGCAACAGATACCAGAAGCCCAGCACTTCTCCAGCCACGTTTCCGATAGCCGGTCCGGTCAGCCCCAGCGTAGCCTGGAGTGTTACGCCCAGCAAAATGCTGGCAACCAAGGCCATCATCGCGGAACCCAAGATAGGCTTTGTATGCCCGCTGGCTGACAGGATGGTCTTATAAGAAACCAGACGCAAAGGAAGCAAACAAAGGTAAATCCGGAAGATTTCCACACTCCCGTGATAATCCGCTGTGAATAGCAGCGTAATGATCTCTTCCGCGAAAATAAAAGAAAACACAAAGAGAGGGAAAAAAAGTTGAGAGACCTTTCGGGCAGCCTCCTGCCAGAGACTCAGAATCGTGCCGATGTCGCCTCGACTGTACAATTCGGCAAATCTCGGAACAAGCAAGCTGCTCAAGGCGAACGGCACTAAGCCGACCAGAGGAAGCTCGAACGCGCCGCGTGAGTAGACTGCGAAATCTTCCGGCCGATACAGAAAGGCGACCAGGAATTTGTCCCCGCTCACGCGAGCCGCCCCAATGATGAAAGATAACCAGAGGGGAAGCGAATAGCGCGCCTGCGCCCTTAAGATCTCCCAGTCGAAAAGCTTTGGAAATCCACCCTCCAACGTGAGCAGCACGGACAAAACGAGTACAAACTCGAGCGCGTAGTACGCCACCATCGAGAGGAGGACAACCTCAAGCCCTTTTCCCAGGAGAAGCGGAATAACTACGAACAATGAGCTGAATAGGTGAGTTGAGATCTCCAACAAGGAGGCCAGCTTGATTCGCCCGAGCGAAAGAAGTGTGACCTGGGCGCACTTGCCTGGAACGATAAACAGGAGGTACAGACTGAATATCCAGGCCAGGGGTATCAAAGCCGGGTTGGAAAACCGCGCGCTGATCTGATTCTGGAGGAGATAGCCGCCGACAGCCGCCGCGGCCCCCAAAAGAAGCAGACAGGCAAAGATCTGTAACGCAAGCTGTTTCTTCTCTTTTGGCGAGCGGGCTCTGGGTATGAAATAGGACAGGCTCTGGGGCAGGCCGAGAGCCACGCATGTCGGGACAAGAACGGCAATCAGCATGATCTGACGAAAAGTGCCGTAATCATACTTGGACAAACACCGCACCATGACCATGCTCATAAGTAGCGGCAAAAGCGATCCAGCCAGGAGGCTGCCGATATAGATGATCGATTTATCTGAAAACCTCACGGGCACAGCCTCACTTGGCCCAAACGTTTCCTCTCGCCCACCCGCAAACGAGTTTCAGCACATCTTCCTGGTATCGGATTAAAGTAAAGGTGTGATCCGCCTCGACAAATTCGACCCTCGCTCTCTCACGCGGTCGCAATCCGGCGACCTCTGCTGCGAGCGAAAGGCGGAAGTATTCGGCCACCCCGGTTCCTTCGCTATAGACAAACAGCAGATTCGCGCCCCGCTCCATCAGTGAGCGCAACTCGACCGCCACCGGTTTTAATCCGGCTGCTTCACGGCGCTTCTTTCCTAACAGACCGTTGAGCTGCGAATAGAAGACCCTGACGATCTTTCTGTAGTCCGCCCGGCCCTGCGCAACTTTGAGCCAGCTTGGCAGGTGAAATATTTTGGTGTGCCAGTAGCTCCGCGCGATTTTTCGATCGATTAAATAGGATTTCGTCTCCTGACTGAGATCATCTGCAGACTCGAGTAAGCCGTTCAGCAGGACCAGTCCCACCACCCTTGAGTCACAGCACGCTGTTCTGAAAGAGGTCAGCGTTCCTGAACAGAGGCCGACGATAACGAATTTCTGACAACTTCGGAGCCGCTGCAGGCAACTCATGGCCTCTCGGGTTTCCTCCACTGAACTCTTTTCGAAAGGGAGATTATCGTCGCGCGCCTGACTATCCCCGATCCCGGAATGATCGAAGCGGAGGCTTGAAAAGCCTATGCCTGCCAGGCGCCTCGCCAGCTTAACGAAGAGGCGATGAGGGCCTACGCGGTGAACGATTCCCGCGTTCAGAAAAATAAAAGCCGGCAGGTTGCCGTTCCCTGAGGCTTCGGGAGGATCGGTAATCACCCCCTGCAGAGAGCTCCTGCTTCCGAACTGTACGGCTTCCTCCCTCAGCCGGCCATGGCAGAAATCCATGAGATCACAGAACGCAAGATCTGGTGGGGCACGACAACTCGCTCGATTCCTTCCATCCAGATCGTTGGATTCGAAAGACACTGATAATCGACGGTCGCAGCGGTCGCTTCAAGATGATGTCTGAGATCATCTGCTCCGGCCGCGGCAATGAGAACCGCGTTCGCGGGCTTTTTGTGGATCGCCAAGAGATCCACATTCGCCAGGTCCGTCAGCATATATTCCGAGAAAGGAAAACCAAATATTTCCGTAGTGCCGTCCTTCCTGACCAGCTGCGCCGGCTGAGGGGAAGATCGCTCCAAAAAATCCTGATGCACGCTCTCCAGCTCGCCCATGTAGCTTTTGCCGCTGATCACAGGCTCCCAGAGAACGATTCCATCGATGTCTCCGCGCTGCGCTCCCGCCATCATCGACAGCGTCGCTCCAAAACGGAGCCCGATCATGTACACTTTTGCGATCCCGGATCGTCTCCGGGTTTCGACAATAGCGCCTCCGATGTCCGCCAGCCATCGCGCTATCCGCCACCCCCGCTCATCGCCTCGTGAGTCCCCACAGCCGTAGTAGTCAAAGCGCAGGACCGGAAAACCGGCCTGAGACAGAAGAACAGCCATCTGCCTGAAGGCACGATGGGCGGCGATATATTCGTGTCCGAGAGGATAACAGAGCACCACGGCGCAGCTTCGCCGACGCGCGGGGTGAGGCGGATGATAACAGCCAAAAAGGGACCCTTCGGGAGAGCCAAAGTAAAACGCATCTGCCGCGGCTTGCGCCATCTTCTCCAACCCCTCCGAATTACACAAATCGGACCATTAAAAGCCTCGCCATGTTCACGTGCCGCCCCGCTTCAGGACGCAGCCACTGCCAGCGGCACGTCCGTCGCCTTCTTCGACGGCTCGTCTAAGTCTTCCCAGTGGGGTAGAATTTCACCGATCGTGTCGAGCTTGTGCGTGCAGTAAAGAAAGTTGTGCTCGTCGGTTTCCGTCTTCATGTACGGGAGCTGTTTGTGAAGCTGGCGCACGCGAACCGGATTGCCATGGAAAGTCGCCCTCCCGCCGAGAATATGCCGCAACGGAGCCATAACATCAGCCGGCACGCGGACGGTGTATCCATCCGGGGTTCCGTTGAGTACGCTGAGGTGACGAAATCGATATTGTTTGGGACGGAAACCGGTGTTCGAGTAGACGTAAACTCGGTTGATCAGATCAACCTCAAAATACGCCTGCGCCATCGGGTCTTGCCACCAAGGCTGCGCGGATGCGAAAGCGGCGAGCAGGTTGTCGAAGGCTTCGCGCGCTTCGTGGCAGACGTGATGCACGATGCGGCCAAGCGTAGAGAATCTATTCTTTGAGATGTCGATGACCTCCTCGCAGAGCCTGGCCAGCGGCGCGTCGGAACGCCTCTTCAGGAACTGGGCGAAATCAAAGAACAGCTCGCCGTATGGCTTGACCCCCTGGTCGTGGAGGTAGTGGGCCAGCGTATACAAACCCCGCACGTTGTACAGAACGATGGTCGAAAAGATGAGCCGCCAGCCCTCTATGCAGGTCTCGTGAGATACTTCTTTGCTCTGGATCACGTGCTCCAGCTCGCTGTACGGATCCTGCGTGCGCACGGTAATCAGCCCGTACTCATACTTGTTGTTATCCAACTCGGTGTTGTTCAGCAGCAAAAGCGGATAGAAAAGGAGCGATTCCGTCCCGGACGCGCACAGTTGCGTGATGCCGGACTGAAAAGTCTCAAATGTCTCCCCCGGCAGCGGCCAAATCAGCTCGATAAATGAGCTAATGCCCTGCGCGTTCAGGTCCTTCTGGAGCTGTTCATAAGTGCTGCGTTTGATGTTGTCCCGGCTCACCTTTACAAGAGCCTGCTCGCTCATGGTCTGCAAGGCGATGGATTGCGTCGAGAGCAACCCGGCTGCGCGGAAGATTTGCGTGATGCGACTGACGCGCTGCGGGGTATTTTTCGAGCTGCAGAAGGCGACCTCCAGCGGCAGTCCATATTTCTCGCGGCAGGCCGCGATGTGCTCGGACAAGCGGACGTCCCGGTCGAGCATGCCCCAGTTCGCGTCCACGATAAAGAGGAACATGATGCCATTTTCGGCGAGCCAGGTGATCTCATCCATGACGCGCTCCTCGCCCATCTTATTCACCTTCGCGCCGACGGCGCCGCCCCAATAACAATACTGGCATTTGAACGGGCAGCCCCGGTTGGTCTCCAGGTGCGCGTTCGTGTAGCACCCCGCCTGGATATAGCCATTCAAGTAGGGCGAGGGGATCTCGTCGAGATCTCTGATGCGCTCTTGCGGCCCGGTCGTGATCAGTTCGCCTTCCCGATAAAAGCTCAGGCCTTTGACGCGAGTCAGATCGCACTCGGCTTTGCTCAGCTCCGCCAGGTACTCTTTGAAGGTGCGCTCCCCTTCGCCGTCGCACAAAACCAGCCCCTCGTGTCTCGGGTCGAGGTATCTCCCGGCATGATGCATGACTTGAGGACCGCCGAGAATAACCCGAGCGTCAGGTTTCTCGCGCAGGAGCGGCCCCAGGGATTTCTTGATCATACCCATATTCCAGACATAACAGGAGAACGCGTAGACATCCGCGTCCGCGTCTAATAAGGCCCGAAGGAAGGAGTCGGCGCTGGTTTTCGTCAACGTGCAGACGTATTGCTCGAATCGCCAATTCGCCGCCACGATCGGGTCGGTGCGGGCGAAAGCTTCAAGATACCCCGCCCCTAAGGGCGCGACACGCTCGGCCACATCCGCGGTCGCTATCAGAACCTTCTGCTTTGCTGAATCAGTCACTGCTGAACTGGTATTCATCGGTCCTCCTATATTCTAGGCCGTTCCGTTTTCGCGCCGGTCACCGGCTGTAAAGGTTTGACCTCCCCAATCAGCACCTCGTTGCAACTTAAAAAACAATTTCCGGGCAAACCGGGATAACTCACCCGCGCCTACAGATAAAACTGATCCCTGCTGCGCCGGACCGTCCGCGTCCCCCGAGGGAGAACAAGGCTCAAAAACCGCTCCCCCTCCTGAAAGATCAGGCTGCGCTCCTGAAGGAAAGTCAGATTCCTTTCCACATCCAAGCCCGGCGCTTCTCCAAGAGCCGAAGCAAGATCAACCGCGGTCGCCGGCTTGGTGAGACGCTCCAGCATCTGCCGCGCGCCGTCGCTGATCTCGTGCTCGATCGCCTGCCCGAAACGAGAATCATAAACGACCACCGAGCCGTCCCTCTGCTTGAAGACGAGCTCTGGAGGGACAGGCTGGTTTTCCCCATACCAGCGATTGCGCCATAACTCTACTTTTTCTCTCAGTTGGCCGATCCACTCCAACATAACGTTAAAGTATTCCGCGTTGCTGTTATAGTCCATGAAGTAGTAAGCCATATTGGCAAGTGCCTCTTCGTTGAACGGATAGATGAGGCTGTAGAAGTCGTACGGATGCAGATCCAATCCGTACTGTTCCGCCTTCACAAAATATGGACTGTAACGGTCGAACCGGACAGGATACACGCCGAAGGGAGGACGCAGATGCGTCAGTAATGGAATGTCATGCAGATACTTTTCGTAAACCTCTTGACCCTCCCCCGGAAAGCCGACCAATAGATTCCATCTTGGAAAAATATCGTGGGCGACACAACTCTTCAGCAAAATAAGGTTCTGAAAAACCATCGTGCCCTTTTTCATTAGCCGCAATGTCGAAGTCGCCAGAGACTCAATTCCCGGCTGGATGTCTTTCACCCTGGCTTGGGCCAGCACTTGCAGGTCTTGGTCGCTCAGCTCCGCCTTGACTTCGTAGAAAATCGATGCGTGAGGGGGAACGCTTAGGAACGGAAATACCTCCTTCAGATAATTTCGCGGCATGATGTTGTCGACACATTCAAAGTGCGAACAAACGCAAGCGTATCGGGAGAATAGAGATTTGAATTGCGCAATGGCTCTTTCCGGCGCCATCGCCCGATATTTCATGGTCATCCCATTCAGCCCGCAAAAGGTGCAATGGGCCTTTTCCCCCCACCAGCATCCCCGGGACGTTTCAAAGAACAAAACCGGCTTGATCCCCTGGTCCGGAAAGTTCTCCTTGAGCGTGTCCAAAAAACCCCTATAGTCCAGCTCGACGTTGACGTCGATGTCGAGATCTTCACCAATCGCGCCAATACCGCCCGAACCCGCAGAACTGCAGTTGAGCTTCGAGAAGACGCCCCCTATGCTGTTGCATTTCTCTGTTTGGTCCTCAAAACAGTACTGAACAAATTCCGGAAAATTCTTTAAAGCCGGGCCGGAAAAAACGAAATCTATGGCGTTTACATGTTTGACGATTTCCTGGCCCATCGGCGCCTCGCAATTGGCGCCTCCCATCACGATAACCACGCCGGGATTGCGCGCCTTCAGGTGCCTGGCAAAGGCAAAACAGGCCGCGTTTTGGGAGAACATAGACGTAAACCCGACGATTTCTGCCTGGTCGATCTTATACCGGTCGATCAACCCGACGAGGAAGCGATCGATTCCCGGCCTCTTCTGCAGAATCGAGCGCTTCAATGCCTGGGTTGGCTCGTCGCGGTAGGGATAGTAACGCCGGAAATATAGGTCGGCGTTATCGGCCAGTTCGGGAAACGCCGATTGCCGGAAAAACCAGTCGCCGATCCCGGAATTGTTGGCATCCAAAGATTCCACTAAATGCTGGTACAGCTCGATGCCGATGTACTTCGCAAAATCGTGATTGAGGTAGAGTATCTCCACAGACATTCGACTCTTGTGCCTGTCCTCCAACATGGATTTCAGTTGTGTCAACGCAATGGACGGCGAATTCAGGGCTGCGAAAGGCATATTAATGAGAACAATCTTGCCCATCGGATAACCTCCCGCCGGAATGGCAAATGCTTCTGCAGTCTTGAAAGGAAATTCTCTACGGCTTGCGGGCACCGCCGGAGCTCACTGCCGCCTGACCGCTCTCGTCGCTGCTTCCCCTCCTCAGGTAGGACACGACGCCGTGAACAGCTCCCAACATCCGGCGTCCGAAGCTAACGGACGGCTCCTCAGCCTCTCCAGCCCGGCGCGACTCGCAGACCGCCGCCAACTGCCCCAGCGTTTGGAACACCAGTTCCCCCGGACCAATCCGCACGCCCAGTTGTTTTTCTAACCTTGTGACCACCTGCAATGACAAAAGTGAATGGCCCCCGAGATCGAAGAAGTTATCGCGAACGCCCACGCCATCGATCTGCAATAGCTCCTGCCAGATGCCGGCGATCAGCAATTCCACCTGGGTGGATGGCGGCTCATAAGTCTCCGCCAACGCTGGCCTGGTCAGGTCGGGGGGCGGCAGCGTCCTCCGGTCCAATTTACCATTGGGCGTAAGCGGCAGCGCCGCCAGGAAAACGAATGCAGAGGGAAGCATATGGCCGGGGAGCTTTTTCCTGAGGAAATCCCGCAGCTCATCAGTCGTCAGGAAGGGCTCACCCATAGTCCGGAGCGATCTCACGTCCGCGCGCCTTGCACCGGCTGCCGGCGCACTCTCCGGAGACCGCCGGATCGCATACACATAACAAAGAGGCGTGTTCTCAAGCAGCGGATCCTGCTCCACGAAGGACTCAAAACCCTCGCGCTCGAGCATGCCCAGGATAATCTGCAATTTCTCCTGGACATCCACCTCCAGGACGACCTGTTTGATTTTTTTCCAATCATCGCCCTTGATTCCGGTGAGCACATCCAGCTCGCTTTTTTCGACGTTGATTTTCAGCAGATCGATACGATCGATGCCTTCCTGCTCGATGACGCCGGAAAGAGTTCTCAACTCGGTGGAAAATGTCGTCGAGGAAAACCGTTCGTCGAGGATGCCATCGATGCCGTCTATCGGCCCAGCGATGCCGATCTCACCGGCTTTTTGCCGGTTCCGGACGAACGCCTTGACCACCTCTTTTTCTGACTGCGGATCGGCATGAAAACCCGAGAGTATTGAAAACCCCGGGAAAAACGTGAAAGAAGCTGTCCCCGCCTCGTGCGACAATCCGCAATGAAATAATCTCGCGTCGCGAGCATAGAGCGAAACATTGGCACTCAGGATCTCAAAAGCGAAGGGATTGGGCTCGAATGCGTATATCTTGGCGTCCTCAGAAACCTGCTTCACGAACAGCGCAAACAAGCCGATGTTGGCGCCGACATCGAATACGCAATCGCCGTCCTGAATAGTGATCCCATGCCTGAGATACGCCTGGCGTTCGAATATCTCCTCGTATAGATAATCCGTCTCATGCTTGTTCAGGTGGGCGATCCCCATATTGTTTGGCAGCCTGTAACGTTGCCTGCCGGCAATGAAAGCCGCTCGATGGGGGCCGGGAACAACGTAGGCGACCAGGCGTTTTTCCCCGGGGCCGTCATCGCGAATCGACACGGCGGCCCCTTGAATATCGGGGTGTTGGGCGAGGGCCGCTTCGACCTCGCCAAGCTCGACGCGAAAGCCGCGGATTTTGACCTGATTATCGATCCGCCCGATGAATTCGACGTTGCCATCCGGCAGCCATCGCGCCATGTCTCCGGTCCTGTAAAGGCGCGCTCCGCTTTCTTTGCTGAAGGGATTCGGGACGAATTTCTCAGCGGTCAGATCGGGCCGGTTCAGATAGCCGCGAGCAAGACTGGCGCCGCCGATGCACAACTCACCGGACGCGCCGATCGGCACCGGTTCGAGGTTTCGATCGAGGAGATAGATTTGCACGTTGCCGATGGGACGGCCCAGAGGAATCAGCGGGCCTTCGGGGACGCGCCCGGTTTCCCCCATCCGGTATGTCAGGACACCGACAGTGGCTTCGGCCGGCCCGTAGTGATTGAGAATAGCGCAGTTGGGCGCCAGCGCCTGCAGGCTCTCAACCCACGCGGTCCGTGAGGGCTCACCCCCGAGGACGAGCAGCCGGCGCGGCAAAATGTTTTCCGAGCCTGCCGATCTTTGCCATGCCGCGAGATGAGAGGGAACGATCTTAACACAATCGATAGAATAGAGGCCAAAATACTCTGCCATGGACCGGGGATCTAAAGCCCGCTCCTGAGAAATCACGTGAAGACATCCGCCGGTGCATAAGGAAGAAAAAACCACGGTATTGCCCAGATCGGCGGCAATTGTCGAAACCATTGCAAAACCGGCACCCTCCGGGAGAGCCATTCTCTCAAGAATCCCGTTTAGATAATTCGTGAGTTGTCGGTGTTCCACCGAGACTCCCTTGGGCAATCCGGTGGATCCCGAGGTGTAAATGACATACACGAGGTTCTCAGAGATGACCCCGCTGTCCACGTTCCGGTTCTTCTCCCGCGTGATAAGATCCCAATCCGCGTCAAGGCAGACAACCCGGGCGTGACAATCGATGAGTCCTTCGCTGAGCCGCTTTTGGGTCAACAGGACCGGCGCCTGAGCGCTCTCTAAAACGAAATTCACCCGCTGCGGCGGATCTGAAGGGTCAATAGGGACGTAGGCCCCTCCCGCCTTGAGAATACCGAGCAACCCCACCAGCATGTCCAGCGAGCGCTCCAGATAAAGGCCCACCAGGACTTCTGGTCCGACACCGAGCGCGCGCAAGTAATGCGCCAGTTGATTGGCGCGCCCGTTTAGCTCGGCATATGTGAGTTGCCGTCCCTCATAGGCGACAGCGATGGCATCCGGCGTGCGATCGGCCTGGGCTTCGAATATTTGATGCACACATCGATCTTCAGGATAAACCCTCTCGGTATGATTCCACTCCAAGAGCAGACGTTGTCGCTCGGCGGCTGTGAGCAGCGGCAGTTGAGCTAAGTGGCACTGAGGGTTGGCAACCACGCCTTCAAGCACGCTCCGCAGGTGACCGAGCATCCGCGTGACAGTCGCGGCCTGAAAACGGCGACGGTCGTACATCATGAGCAGTGAGAGCTTGAATCCCGGCAGGATTTCGATGCCCAGGGGGTAGTGAGCCCAATCGAAGCCGCGTACGGACACGACCTCCGGAATTCTGGCGTTTTGCCTCGCGGCTTGAGCCGCGGAATTCTCAAAAGCCAAAATGCTTTCAAAAAGCGGCCGGCCCGTGGCGACCTCACTCCATCTTTGAATCTCATTCAGCGGCGTGTAATCGTATTGGCGCACCTGGGCCTGATGCGACTGAAGATCCGTCAGCCAGGACAACAACGAGGATCTATCCGGTACCCGTACCCGCAAAGGCAGGGTATTGATAAACAATCCAACCGTTTTGTCGATTCCGCCGAGGCTGGAGGGACGACTGGAGACGGTCGCTCCGAAGACAATGTCCTGCTCGCCGCTATAACGGCTCAAGAGTATAGCCCATGCGCCCTGAACCACCGAGTTTAGCGTCAGACGATGCTGCCGCGCGAAGGCTTGCAAGCCAGCTGTCGCTGCTTCGCTCAACCAGACCTGCTCCTTTGCGTAGACCTCTTCTCCAGAGGGAAGCTCATTCGATGACAAATCCACTCCGAACGGAGTCGGAGCGGTAAAGCCCTTCAGCTCCTCGCGCCAGAAAATTTCAGCCGCTTCTAAGCTTTGCTCCTGAAGCCAGATAATATAGTCCCGATAAGGACGCGGGCGGTCCATGGCGACTGCGTCGCCCCGAGAAAACGCTTCGTAGAACGCCCACACCTCCTGCAGGAGCGAGAAGCTGCACGATCCATCCATGATCAAGTGGTGGAAGCTCCAGAGGAAGTGGTGGATGTCCTCTGCTCCTCGAGCGAGGACCCACCGCATCAGAGGCGCCGTCGTGAAATTGAACCCGCGCCGCGCCTCGGCCTTGAGACGGGAGTCGATCTCCCTCTCCTGTTCGCCCGGCGACAGCGAGCGCCAGTCCTGCTGCTCCACCTCGACTTCCACGCGCCGATGGACTACCTGCAGCGGCTTTTGCAGTTCCTGCCAATGAAAAGAAGTTCTCAGAGCCGGGTGCCGATCCATCACGTGCTGCCATGACCGAAGAAAAGCCGAGACGTCCAACTCACCCCGCAACGTATATCCCAACCGAATGCAGTATACGCCGGACTCCGGCGCATCCAGACTGTGAAACAGCAGCCCATGCTGCATCGGCGAAAGCTCGTAGATGTCTTCAATGTCGTCTTGCGCGCGCATGCGAAGGCTCTTTTACTTGGCTCGTTGAGAGCCGGCTTGCGAGATTGCGCCGATGAATCGATCCAGCTCGCTCTGGCTCAGCCTCGCGCCGCGGAAGTCTGAAGGCGTGTACGGCGTTATCGGCTGCGATCCGCTATGAGCGATGAGCGACCGCAGCACTTCCAAAGCTTCATGCGCGAGATTTTCAATCGTAGAACGTCGATGAATGTTCTCACTGAAGGTCCAGTCGAACTGCAGCTCGCCGGCGCTCCCGCCGAGACTGCCAGTAATTTCCAGTAGATGCGTTCGCATTCCCCGTGGACTGCGGGTGGGGCCGCAAGATTGCGTGTCGAGTTTAAGAATAGAGGACAAAGGGAGACTTTGATCGAACTGGCCCATATAAAGAAAAATGACCTCCGGGCGGGGCTGGGCCTGGAATCGCTGCGTAACCCGGTCTTCGGCCATATAGCGCAGCAACCCGTAGCCGATGCCATGATTCGGAACGCGGCGCAGTTGCTCTTTGACCGATTTTAAAGCCTCTCCGGGATTGTCGCCCGCACGGAAATCGAGCCGGACCGGATAAAGAACGGTGAACCATCCCACGGTTCGGGAAACGTCTAGGCCCTCGATCTCGACCTCCCGGCCATCGTTCTCCTGGTCAATCAAAACAGCAGAAGATCCAGCCCACCGAGCCAAGACCCGTCCCGCGGCCATTAGCAAGATATCATCCATCCGCGCGTTGTAGGATTTCTGGACCTCCTGCAGTAAAGCTCGTGTCTCTTCTCGCGCGAGTGAGACTGAGACGGTGCGCGCCGAAGCCACAGTGTTGGCGCCTCCCGAGTAGTCCACCGGGAGCGGCGGCGGCACCGAGTTTCCGATTTCGAGCCAATAATCCATCTCGCGTTCAAGCGCCTCCGAGCGCGCAAACTCCATGAGCCGCTCACCCCATTGTTTCAATGAGTGGGTTTTGGGGGGAAGGCAAATTTTTTCGCCGCGCCTCAGCCGTTGATAGGTGTCGCAAAAATCTTCCAGGAGAATACGCCAGGAGCCGAGATCGACTACGAGATGATGGCAGATAATGAGCAGGCGGCTCCGTGCTCCCGAACCGCTAGCGAAATAGACGATCCGCAGCAGCGGCCCCTCGGACAGGTTTATGCCGGCCTGCAGCCGGGCTGCGGATTGCTGCAGCGCGGGTATTTGCTCCTCCAACGGCAGTGACGACAAATCGAAACACGAGAATGGAGAGACATGATTCAGATCGCCGTGCATCTGCCGCCAGCCGGAATCCTCCTGAATAAAACGCAGGCGAAGCGCGTCATGGTGTGCGACCAAGGCTTGCACGGTTTTCTCCAGGAGAGACGGATCCAGGGCTTCGGCTGCTTCAAAGAAAAAAGCCATGTTCCAGTGGTGAGCGTCAGAACGAGCATGCTCAAAGAACCATCGCTGAACCGGGGTCAGCGGAACAAGTCCGCTGACTGGACCGTGTTCGGCGCCGTAGCTCCGCTTTCCGGCAGCGAGCGCCGCCAGCTCGGCGATCGTCTGGTGATCGAAAAGCTCCTTATTGGTGAACCGAAGACCCGCCTTGTGGGCCCGAGCAATAAACTGAAGCCCTATGAGCGAATCCCCGCCCAATTCAAAGAAGTTGTCATGGATACCGACGCGCTCAATGCCCAGCAGCGCCTGCCAGATCTCTGAAAGGGTTTGCTCAATTGGAGTATTGCCGGCGACGCGGGGATCTGCTTCCACAGGGCGGATCTGGACCGCGTCTGAAGACCCAGCTTGTCCCGAAGATTCCGCGGGCTTCGAAACAGTATACTCACGCATCACCGCATTGAAATCCTGCGTGGACACCACCACTTCCGGCAATCCACTGTCCAGAACGCGGTAAAATACCTCGATCCCTTCCTGAGACGACATGCCTGTCTCTAGCGACAAAGCCTCCGCCGATCGCTGGCCGATTTTCGCCCCGACCTTGACTGACATACCATCCTCTCGCCAGACGCCCCAATTAATGGAAGCGGTCAACCTTCCAGTCCTTCGGAACTGATCATGAGCAAAAGCGTCAAGGAAAGCGTTGGCAGCGCAATAATCGACAAGCCCTTTGCCGCCCACCAGAGATCGCACCGATGAGAAAAGTAAAAGGAAATCCAGCTCAGCGTCTCTAAAGACAGTCTCCAGCACGCGGCTTCCTTTGACCTTGGGAGCAAGCACGCTTGCGGCGACCTCCGGCTCCTTTAGTTGAATAATACCGTCATGGAGCACTCCTGCGGCGTGCACCACGCCATGGATGGTGCCGAAGCGATCGCGCGCCTGCTGAATACAGAGCGACATCTCTTCCAAATTGGTCACGTCCGCTTTGAGGGCAAGAATCTGAGCTCCCATTCTTTCGAGCGCCACCAGTTTTCGGATCTTCTCCCGGGTTTCCTTTCCCTTGTCGTCTAAGGCGTGCTCACCCTCTGGAGATTGCAGCCATTGTTGCCACAATTCTCTTCTTGGAAACGCTGTTCGCCCGGTCAGGATCAGTTTTGCCTTCGCCTTCTCGGCCAGGCTCTGCGCGAGAACCAACCCGAGACCTCCCAAACCTCCCGTGATGAGATAAACCCCTTCTTCTCGGAGAGATATCGTGCCGTCGAGTCTTCTCTCTAATCTCACGGGTTCAAAGATTTGTACCCACCGATGCTTGCCGCGATAAGCGATGCTGCCGTCTGACGGTTCAGCCGTAAGCTCGGTGATGAGATCCTCGATCAAGCGTTGTTCCTCGGCAGTTTCCGGGGCCGGCGGCGCGATGTCGATTGAACGGCAGCTGATGTTTGGATATTCCTGCGGAATTACCTTACAGGGGCCGAGTACCGCGGCCTTCTCAGGATAAAGCGATTCTTCCCCCGTGATTTCCTGAACGCCGCTCGTAAGCACAAAAAGAGAGAGAGATTCCCATGGATTTTGGTTTCCCCATGCCTGACCCAGAAAAAGCAGGCTGTAAAAACCGCTATCCAAATGCGCTTCGGCCAACGCCGTTTCTGATGAGGATCGATCCTCTAGTCCAACATTCCATAAATGCAGAATAGCGCTCGGGGTTTTATTCGCGAGCCGAAGATCGGCAAGCAAGCCGTTGTAGTCCTCCCGTTTCCGGGGCGATATGATGTAGTCCCGCCGGCTGATTCGGGTGAATTCTTTCCCCGCCCTGACCGTGATGACCCGGTAGCCTCTTTCCTCCAGACGCAGCGCCAGACGGGACCCGAGCCCGCCTTGATCGGCAAAAATCAAACAAGGGGAGTTTTTGTTCGGAGACGTTTTTTGCCGGGCCTCTCGCGGCGCCGCAGAACGTTTCCAGGACGGTGCATAGAACCAATCGGCAATATCTGCTTTCCTGCGCAAGGACCTCTCGGCTATCTTCCCGTTAACTTGTTCGCTTGGCGGGTCAATCCAATAACGCTGCCGGTCGAATGGATAACTCGGTAAGGAGACCCGGCGGCGGCGCTCCGTGGCATATATGCCGGACCACTCCACGGGCACGCCAGCAAGCCAGAGGCGGCCCAGACTGCTCAGTAGCAAAGCGCTATCCGACTGTTTTTCGCTTGGGCCGCGGGTTGAGGACAATACGAGAGGACCCGGCCGTTCAGTTGCCTCGCGGTTTACGAGCGCCGTCAGCGTCTGCCCCGGACCGACCTCAAGGAACAGCCGTCCCGGTTGTTTCGTCAGCTCTTGCAGGCCTGCCGAGAACTGCACGGTGTTACGCAGATGCTTGGCCCAATAGCTCGGAGCCGTCGCCTCCGACGGGGTAATCCAGGTGCCGCTGAGATTGGAAATGTAAGGCAAGCGGGGAGGCTTTAAATTGATTTGCCTGATCCGTGCGGCAAAGGCGTCGGCGACGGAGTCCATCATAGCAGAATGAAAAGCGTGGGAGGTATTAAGGCGGCGACACGCCACTCCTTCCTCGGTCAATCGAGCTTCTAGAGCGAGCACAGCGTCCGTGGGTCCGGAAACCACGCCCAGGGACGGCGCGTTAGCCGCGGCGATGCGCAGCTCTTCACCCAGGCAGTACCGCAACTTCTCAAGCGGCATTGACACGGCAAGCATCGCGCCGTGGGGCGCTCTATTCATCAACTCGCCTCGGGCAGACATCAGCGCTAACCCGTCCTCAAGAGAAAAGACGCCCGCCAAACATGCCGCCGCGTATTCCCCTATGCTGTGGCCTATCATCGCCTGGGGCTGCACCCCCCATTTCATCCAGAGCTGGGCCAGAGCGTATTCCACCACAAAGAGCGCCGGCTGCGTAACATCGGTCTGATTCAGTCGTCGCGCCGCTTCCTCGGATTCTGCGACATCCGGGTACAGAACCGAGCGCAGGTCAAAACCGAGATGAGAATTGAGAATATCCGCGCACTGATCAACCTGCTCGCGAAAATACGGCTCCGTCTCATAGAGCTCCGACGTCATGTTTAGATACTGCGCCCCCTGACCCGGAAACATAAAAACAACAGATGGTGTATCGGATTTGTAAACGCTCGTGATCACTCTCTTGGGATCGGATGTTTCCAAAGCGTCAGCCGCGTCCGCGAGATTCTGGCAAACCACCATCCGCCGATGGCTGAACGCACGCCTCCCGACCTGTAACGTGTAAGCTACGTCAGGAAGATAAAGATCTCGATCTTTTCGCAAGCGCGCCGCAAGATTCGCAGTAGCCTGATTAAGTGCCTTCTCGCTTTTCGCGGACAGCACCAGGAGATGCCAACGCCGGCGGGATTCAGCCCGCCGCGCGGGGGGGGCCTCTTCGAGAATGACATGCGCGTTCGTGCCCCCGATGCCGAATCCGCTGACTCCCGCGCGGCGCGGACCGCTGCCCTGCGGCCAACTGCTCAGTTTTGCATTGACGTAAAACGGGGTCTTATCGAAATCGATTTGAGGATTGGGCTTTTCAAAGTTCAGGCTCGGCGGCAGAAGCCTGTGCTTTAAAGAAAGCACCGTCTTAATAAATCCTGCCACACCGGCAGCCGCATCCAGATGTCCGATATTGGTCTTTACCGAACCGATGGCACAGAAACCTCTGGCCTCAGTTCCGGCGCGAAATGCCTGCGTTAGCGCCGCAACTTCGATGGGATCGCCGAGGGCGGTTCCGGTACCGTGAGTTTCGATATAACTGATCGTTTCGGGCGCAGCTCCGGCTACGCTTTGGGCCGCCTGAATCACCTTCGCCTGTCCAGCCACGCTCGGAGCGGTGAAACCTACTTTGAAAGAGCCATCATTATTGATCGCGCTTCCCTTTATGACGGCATGGATTGAGTCTCCGTCGGCCAGCGCATCCTCTAACCGCTTCAGGGCGACAACACCGACCCCGGAGCCAGGAAAAAATCCGCGCGCGCTCGCGTCAAAAGCGCGGCAGTGGCCGTCCGGCGAAAAAATGCCGCCTTCTTGGTAGAAATAGCCTGCCTGTTGAGGGATCTTGATTAACACGCCGCCTGCCAGCGCAATATCGCACTCCCCGCTCAACAGACCTTGACACGCAACATGAATTGCCACGAGAGACGTGGAGCAGGCGGTTTGCACCACGATGCTCGGCCCCTCCAGATTGAGTTTGTACGAGACGCGCGTCGCCAGGAAATCTTTGTCGTTTCCAAGCACGGTTTGGAAACCCATCCCGGGCTCCATGATATCGTGGCGCTCCCGGAGATTATTCAACAGGTATGTGTTGACGCTGACGCCGGCGCAAACACCGATCAGACCCTTGTAGTTGGACGTGTCGTATCCCGCGTCCTCAAGCGTTTTCCAGGCGCATTCCAGAAAAAAGCGCTGCTGCGGGTCCATCAGCTCGGCCTCTGTGCCGCTATACCCGAAGAAAGCCGCATCGAATAAGTCAACGCCTTCCAGCACAGCGGCTGATTTGACATAGTCAGGGTTGTCCAGGACTGCGGGGTCTACGCCTGAAGCCAGGAGCTCCTGGTCGGAAAAAGTCTTCACGGATTCCACGCCGTCCCGGAGGTTTTGCCAAAATTTTTCGATATTTTCGGCGCCCGGGAATCGTCCGGACATCCCCACGACAGCTATTTCGAGGCCGCTGCGATCACTCATGGGTCCTGCTTCTCGGCTTTCCCTCCGCTACGCCGTCGCTGGAGATTATGCAGCCGCTCTCTTCCCTCTCTCATCTGTTCAACACGAGCATTGCTTTGCGGCTTTGGCGGCGTGTCGCTTCTTTCTTGCGCCAGGAAACCTGCTAAAGCGCTTATGGTTGGAAATTGAAACAAGGCCACCATGGAGAGCTCTTTCAGACCAAGCTCCTTCAGCTTCCCGTGCACGCGAGTCATGAGCAAAGAATTACCGCCGAGATCGAAGAAATTATCGTGAACGCTGACCCTTTCCAGGTGAAGCATTTCCTGCCAAATCGCCGCAATAGCCCGTTCCAACTCCGTTTGTGGCGCGCTCCCGGCCACTTCAGATTCTGCAGTCAGACGATCCGGATGCGGCAGCCCTCGGCGATCCAGCTTGCCGTTGGGCGTGAGCGGCAAAGCATTCATGAAGACAAAAGAGGCGGGCACCATAAAATCGGGGAGTTTCTCTTTTAAAAATACGCGCAGTTCGCCAGGAATCGATGCGGTACCTTCGTCGGCGACGACGTACGCCACGAGACGGACATCTCCAGGAGAGTCCTCGCGAGCCACAACAGCCGCCTCTCGAATCGAGGGATGGCTCGCCAGTTGCGCCTCGATCTCCCCTGGCTCGACGCGGAAACCACGGAGCTTAACCTGGTGATCCGTGCGACCGAGAAACTCGATGGTGCCATCCGGCCGGTAACGCCCCTGGTCTCCGGTTCTGTACAGGCGCGATCCCGGCTTGTGGCCGAACGGATCAGGCACGAACCGCTCAGCGGTCAGCTCTGGGCGATTCAGGTAACCCCGGGCCAAACCGTCCCCCCCGACGAATAACTCACCCGGAACGCCAATCGGGACCGGGTTCAGGTATGCATCCAAAAGGTATACCTGCAGGTCCTCAATGGGCACGCCGATCGGGGTTGGCCGCGCGATGCGCGCGTCACTGGTTTCGAGCGAACGGTGGGTAACGTGGACCGTGGTCTCGGTAATGCCGTACATATTCACCAATCGCGGCCGCTCATGACCGTAACGCTCAAACCACGGCCGTAGCCTCTGAACGTCAAGCGCCTCGCCGCCAAATATGATAAACCTCAACGAGAGATTCCAGCCAGATCTCTCCAGATCCTCCTGCGCCCACATAAGCTGCCGAAACGCGGAGGGGGTTTGGTTCAAAACCGTCACCTTCTCGCGGCACAAGAGGGCATACAATTCCGCCGGCGAGCGACTGGTTTCGAAAGGAACAACCACAAGTCGCCCGCCGTATAGAAAGGCTCCCCAAAACTCCCACACGGAAAAATCGAAGGCGTAGGAGTGAAACAGCGTCCAGACATCATGCTCGTTGAATTGGAACAAGGGCTTGGTCGCCTCAAATAAGCGCCCCACATTCTCGTGAGTAATGAGCACGCCTTTTGGTATCCCGGTAGAGCCCGATGTATAGATCACATAGGCCAAGTTCGCCGGCGTCGCCCGGCTGGCTGGATTGTCTTTGCTTCTCTGGGCGATAGCCTGGCGGTCTGAATCCACGCGGATGACGTTGATCCCCTGCGCGGGGAGCTTTCGCAGCAAATCTGTCTGAGTCAGAATCACCCGAGCCTGCGCATCTTGTAACATGAAGGCGAGCCGTTCTTTTGGATAAGCCGGATCCAACGGCAGATAAGCCCCGCCGGCTTTGAGAATTGCCAAGATCCCGATAACCATGTCCAAAGAGCGTTCGACGCAAATGGCCGCCGTGATCTCCGGGCCGACTCCAAGCTCCATCAGATAATGGGCCAATTGATTGGCTCTGCAGTTAAGCTGCTCGTAACTCAACTCCTCTGGCCCGCAACTTACGGCAATCGCCTCGGGCGCCCGCTCGACCTGTTTCTCGAAGATCTCATGGAGACGTTGCGCCTGCGGAAAGCTTTTAACCCTGCTGCTCGACGCCTTGAGGTGGTGTCGCTCTTGAGAAGACAACAGAGCCAATTGCGCCACTCGTTCGTCAGCATCAGAAACGATACCCTCCATGAGCGTCCGCAAGTGCGCTTCCATCCTGGCCACGGTTCCGGCATCAAAAAGATCAGCATTGTAATCGAATGATGCTGAAAGCGATTCTCCCACCTCAACGAAATTGAGCATGAGATCGAACTGTCCTTCCTGCTGGATTGGAAACGGCAGGGCCTCAAGGGTGAGTTCTCCAAATTCCATCCGAGCTCCGGCTTCGCCGAGAATGAAGGGCGCGAGCCCCTCCTTGACCAGATGATGCGGTCTCTGGAGCACGAACATGACCTGGAAAATGGGCGACCGGCTTGCATCCCTGTTGGGCTGGAGCCGATCGACAAGCAAAGGAAATGGAAAGGCCTGGTGCTCAAGCGCGTTGAGCACGGTATCTCGTACCTGGCGAAGCAAACTCCTGAACGTAGGATTGCCTCCCAGGTTTGAGCGCAATACGACCGGATTGGCACAGTAGCCCACAACCCGCTCGAATTCAGATAGATTTCGACAGGGCAGCGGAGAGCCTATAAGGATGTCCTCCTGTTGGCTGTAGCGGTAGAGCAAGACTTGAAAAGCCGCGACCAGCGTCATGTACAACGTCGCCCCGACCGATTTTGACAACAATTTCAGCCGCCGGGTCAATTCGCCGTCCACTCTGAAGAAATGGGAAAGGCCACGATAGGTTTGCGTGGACGGACGTGGGTGATCGGTCGGTAGGCGCAAGACGGAAAGATTACCTGCGAGCTGTTGTCGCCAATACTGCCAGAGCCAGCTGCCTTCGGGACCCTCAAGCATCTCCGTCTGCCATCGCAAGTAGTCAGTGTACTGCGGTACGGCCTGCAGAGTCGGCGAAGTTCCGGTTCTGGCTGCGCTATACAACGCGCGAAGCTCATCCAGGCAGATCCATAGGGACCAACCATCAATGACAATGTGGTGCGCGCTGAAAAGAAGATAACGCTCCTCCGCCGAACGGTTGAACAGACGGACGCGCACCATCGGTCCTCGTTCCAAATCGAAAGGCTGGTGAGCTTCCGTAGTGAGGCGCGCGTGCAGCGTCGGTTCGCTCCAAGCGGTCGCGTCGATCTCTTCAAAATCAACGGCCATGGACGAGTGGATCCGTTGAACGGGTTCCCCTTGGCGCGAAAGAAATGTCGTCCGCAAAGCGTTATGACGATCGAGAAGAAGTTGAAAAGCGCTATGTAACGCCGAAACCTCGAGCTTTGATCGGATGCGCGCGGCAAACAGCACGTTAAAAGCCGCGCTCTCTGGGGCAAGCCGGTGCAGCAACCAGAGCGCCCGTTGTCCGTAGGAAAGAGGAAATTCCTGGGAGTGCGGATTCGATGATTCCTGCTGCACCTGCGCCAGGAGCTTGACTTTCTCCTCCGCCGACAACTCTTCAACGGGTTTGTTCGGCTGATTCATGGCTAAACCTTTTGTTCAGTCAGACGATCGCCCAGCAAGGCGTTCACTTCTCGATTGGAAAGTTGATCGACGTTCGCCGAGACCTCTTCCCGAGCCCGGCGTTGGTGCCACCGAGAGCGCCGGCGCTCTCTTTGAGCGGGGCCCCCGCGCGCGTCACGATGTCAGCCAGTCCCGCCACAGTCGGCGATTCAAAAAAAGAGCGCAGCGACACCCCTGTCTGAAACGCATCCCGCACCCGCGCGAGGAGGCGCAAAGCTGAAAGGGAATCTCCCCCAACGTCGAAGAAATTATCGCGCACGCTCACTTGGTCGAGCGATAAGATTTCCCGCCAGAGGGCAGCGATCCGGCGCTCCACGTCGTTGCGGGGCGCCGTCAGATCGGGAGCTGGCAGGATCGGCTGGAGTCGATCAGCGAGCTTTTCGCGATCGATTGTGCCGCTTTGCGTCAAGGGCATCTCCTCAATCCGCGTCCATTCGCAGCTGCTCAACGTTCCAAATCGATCTTGGAGCGTCATAGACCGCAATTGAAAAGTCGGTGACGAGCTCTGCCGTGCCGTGAAAAAGACCGTCATCTTCTGTAGCTCACAAGAAGCGCTTTCCATCTGCCGGCGGACATTCCGGTAAGTTCCATCCAACCCGATCAGAAGCTGCCTCTGATCCGTATGCAAGGCTGCAAGAAGCGAGTTCAGAGCCTCTTCCGGCTTCATCGTTTGATAGCCGCGGGCGTGAAGCAGTCTTTCCATCTCGAATTGCCGGCTTACCCCCACGCCCTGCCACGCGCTCCATGCAAAAGAATAATAGCGCGGTACACGCGAGCTTTGTGACAGCACGAAAGCGTCCAGAAACGAATTTGCGGCCGCGTAGGCCGATACCGCAGCGCCCCCAAAAGAGCCCGCCAGTGACGAGAAGCCTATGAATAACGCGTCCGGTTCATTCTTTAGCAACTGATGAACGGCCAAGGTTCCCGAAATTTTTGGACGAAAGATTTCCGCCAGGCTTTCGCGGCTCTCCTCCAACGCGCCCTTTTCGTGATAAGTTCCGGCAAGATGGATCACCCCGTCTAATCCGCAATGCCACCGGGCTTTGGCTCGTTCCACAACATCGCGTACACGCTCAAGATCGCATACGTCGACGGCCTCGTAGGAAAGCTCCCCGCCCAGCCCCTCGAGGCTGAGATAAGCCTGAATGCGCTGCGCGACGGCATCGGATAGCTGTTGACGACCTGCCCATTCTTTCCGGTCGGGCAAAGGAGTTCTTCCCACAAGGACCAGGCGCGCGCCCCACCGCTGGATCAAATATTTTCCGATCTCCACCCCGATTCCACCCAGGCCGCCGGTCATGAGATACATGCCGCCAGGCGTGAACGGAAGTGGCCGCCTTTTCGATGGGTCAAAATCGATCTTCTTTAGGCGAGTAACCAAGCGTTGACCTTGACGGTAGGCCACTTCCCGGTCCTCTTGAAGCACCGTCAACTCTCTGAGGACACGCCGGACATTAACGTTTACATCATTCAGGGGGAGATCAATGTGACGGCAATGGAGTCCCGGCATTTCTTGGGGAAAGGACCTGATGAATCCTAAGAGAGGGCCTTTCGCATAAATCATTGCATCGTCCGAAGACGTTTTCTGCGCAAACGTGGAGATGACATATACCCGAATCAGCGGTTGAGAAGCCTCTCGCTCGAACAACGCCTGGACCAAGAATAATAGACTGTAGGTTCCCCGCTCGTGAAAGCGTTCAAGTTCCTCGACATTCGCCGGCTCTCCGATGTCGTCATCGTAGGTCCAGAGGTGCAGGACTTGGTCAACAGACCGGCCGTTTTCCAGGAGAGATCCTATCAGTCGTCTGTAATGCTCCGTGTTCCCGGGATCAATCCGGTAATGATCATGATCGACAACGGCAAACTGAGAACCTGCTTCCACGACAATACAGGGCCGCTGAAGCTTTTCGAGTTCGATGCAAAGCGCCTCCCCAAGCCCCAGCCTGTCAACAAACACGAGAGAACGCGCTTGCCGCGGCGCCGGAAGCAAGCCGACCGCTTCCCTCCGGCGCCAGATCCTGCGGTAGAACCAATCCGGCAGCGTCGTCGGGCTCTCGGTCAAAATATCGAGGCGTTTGAGAACCGCATCAAAGTTTCCCTCCACAAAACGCTGGCCCAGCTGCGACCGCTGGATTTTTCCAATTGCCGTTTTTGGAATTTCCTCTTTTTTTACTGGAACCAAATAATCCGGATGGATGCCGACTTTTTTTACGAGCTGAGCGCGAACCTCGTTGATAACGGCCAGGAGATCAGCGTCTTCGAAACGCGATGGAGAGAAAAAAACGGCCAGCCGGTCCGTCGCGGCGCCGGGCTCGCGGATGGCGCAGGCAGCCGTATAAGACGGCTCCACGCCTTTGATCTCTTCGACCGCCGCCTCGATTTCATGGCTGTAATAATTCATCCCATTGATGATGACCACATCCTTTTCGCGACCGGTGATGGTCAAACGCCCGCCCCGGAGAAAACCAAGATCGCCGGTTTTAAACCAGCCGTCGCCGGTGAAAACTTCTCGGTTAAGCTCCGGATTATTGTAATATCCGCTTGTGATGGGAATCCCCATGACCTCTAAAGAGCCGATCGTTTCCTCCTCCACGACTTCGCCGCGGTTGTCGACGATTCGCAGGGAGACTCCGGGGATGGGCCCGCCAACTTCAACAAACGGATCATCGTCGGCTGTCGTCACCATGCTAAACCGATGGGAGTACGTCACGCCGGAGGATGTTTCGGACATTCCCCATGCGGGATGCATCGCCGTATCCCGGAGTCCATGGGGAGAAAGCAATTGGAGAAATTTTCTCGCCGTTTTAGCGACTATCGCTTCACCCCCGTTGAGGATGAAGCGCATCGAACTCAGGTCCCAATGGCGCGCGCTGATCTCCTCCGCCCTGGCATTGACGAGCGCATAGGCAAAATTGGGCGCCCAAGTGATGGTTGCCCGGCGGCGTTCGATTAGATCCAGCCACTTGAGAGGATTCCCCAAGATCAGCGCCGTATCCGCCTGGATCTGCTGGCAACCGAGGTAGACGTCTCGAATGTGAAACATCACGATGCCACCAACATGATCGAGAGGGAACCAGTTTAGCGATACGTCATCCGCTGAGAAACGATTAATTTGGGCGCTCGCGGCCGACCTGTGAAGCAGGCTCCGGTGGCTCTGCATGACGGCTTTCGGAACACCCGTGCTGCCGGACGTCAGCAGCAAAAGAGCTAAGTCATCAGGCTCGGCAACATGGTAATTCCTGTCGATCTCGCATGTCCGGAACTCCTCAATGGCCGCAACGCGGATGCTTTCCCGCCCCGGCAAACGTGACAATGAAGAAACTGCAGGAGCGATCTTCTCGCTCGTTAAGATCAGCGGCTCACCCAGCATGAGCCACGCGTTGCAGAGTTTCTTTACAGTGTTGTTGCAGTGGTCGTATCCCGGAGCAATGGATATGGGCGCCGGAACAAAACCCCCCAGGGCACAGCTCCAGAAAGAACTGATGAAATCCTCATTGCGGTCCAACTGGAAGATAACCTTGTCTCCGGCCTTTAGGCCCAATCGCCTGAGGCCCGCGAGAATGCGCGCGGCTTCCTCCAGTAGTTTCGGATACGGCTGGAAACTTTCAGAGCCGTCTTCCTGAATATAGAAAACGCCCTTTGCAGGTGACTGCAGCGTCGCGCGCCGCAGCGCCATCGGGAGAGTACGGGGAGCGCCCGCCGGTTCCCCCAGCCCTTCACCGTGGCTAATGGCCGGAACTTTTGAGCGCGCTTTTTCCCGCGGCGCAGTTTTTTGCTCCGGATCGTCCAGGGGGGCGGCAGTCCGGAGCGACAGCCCCTGCCACTCTGATAGCACATCTGAGAGGTGAAGCCGTGAGAGCGGCCGGGGATTTTCTCCGACCACAACCACTGCCTCCTCAATCTCCGGAATCGCCTTCAGGCGCATTTCCCACCCCTTCACCAGCTCGCTATCAATGACCTCGACTCTAACTAAAGCCTGCTCGTCGACTTCTCCCGCGGAGTTCAACGGCATACATGCGACCGTGACATAAGCGTCCGGCAACTTGCCGGCGGGAAGAATCTCCTGCAAACGCGAATTCAACCGTTTCGGCAAAAAGGCTCCCTGGGGAACGATATATGCCACGAGCTGAGGTTCGCCTCGGACCGTGAACCTCTCGAGGACTGCGCAATCCTCAACCGACACATCCTCCATCAGCGCTGTTTCGATCTGCTCAATAGCGAGTTTTTCCATCTCGGGCTCCCGCCGTGATTTTTGCAGCGACCTCTGTGGGAGAGCCTCCCTCAGGATTTTGGACCGCCCCATCCAGCTCTTGAGAGATTGCTTGTAGAAGAACAGACTGCGCGCTTTGAAGAAAGAAATGTTCTCCGGGCAGCATGCGCAGGCTAAATGATCGGCATGTCTGCCGTGACCAGAGCGCGAGATCGTTATGACTCACCTTTGGATCCTCCACTCCTCCAAAAGCGAAAATGGGACAGTCAAGCGGCGCTTCCGCGTAATAGACATAACTCTCCGTCAGAGCGAAGTCAGCTCTGAGCGAAGGCAACAGCAGTTCCATCAGCTCGGAATCCTGCCGAACGGCCTCTGGTATGCTGTTGTAACGCAATTGCACTTCCCGGATGAACTCATCTCTGGAGCGTTCATGAATCGGCAGATCAGCATCCAATTGGTGCGGAGCGCGACGGCCTGAAACGAACAACAAAGCCGGGGTGGGAAGTGATCGCCTCCGCAATTCCCGGGCAAGCTCAAAACCGATGAGCGCTCCCATGCTATGACCGAAAACGGCAAAGGGGAGATTGAGGGAATGCTCTAACGCCTGGGCCAAAGCTTCGACCAATGGGCTGATACGGCTAAACGGCGGCTCCCGCAACCGGTTTTCCCTCCCCGGGAGTTGTATGGGACAGAGCTCGACGGTCGGCGGCAAGGTGTTCGCCCAGTTGCGAAACATGGACGCGCCTCCTCCGGCGTAGGGCAGGCAAAAAAGGCGCACTCGAGGCTGCAAATTCGTTCTGCCGCGGAGGATCCAAGGATTTTGCGAGATCATACCGGCAGCTCAGAATGCTCGCGATGGCAAAACTATTCTCATGGCAGTTTCCGGAGAAAACTGGCTTTGTTCATGATGCGGCAGTTATTTCCGGCCCGTCGACTCCATTCTCTTTCTCAGGCTCATGGGCCGCATATCCGTCCACACCTCTTTGATATAGCCCAAGCATTCTGCCTTGGATCCGGTCTTACCCGCGTCCTGCCACCCGAGAGGATTTTCCCGATCCGCCGGCCAGATTGAGTACTGTTCTTCCTGATTCACCACGACCTTGTAGACGGTTTGGTCGTCCGTGTCTTCTGCAGCCACCGTCTTTCCTCCTCTGAACTGGTATCGCTGACCTCACTGTGCAGCCCGTATCAATGACTCGCGCTCAATGCTCCATTGCCAGCATCTCACGAGCCGGTTTTCGCCTTGCACCGCAAGCGCTCCCACATACCCTCTGGCGGGATGCAACTCACGGAGTGACCAACCGACGACTTCGCACGAATTCCCCTTGACACACAGCAACCTGGCTGGCTCTCCCGGAATGATCGAGACTTCAATCTCGTCCAGAGGACGAGCGAGCCCCTCCCCCGTGGCCTTAAGATAGGCCTCCTTACGTGTCCAGCAGTTAAAAAAAGCCTTCGTTTGCTTCTCAACCGGGACTGCGCGAAAAATCCTATTCTCGGCGGGAGAAAAAGAGCGCTCCACGATTTGTTCAGCCTCTGGTAACCGGCGGACGCTCCAGATCGACGCCTATTTCCCGGCCGCAAGCGACTGCATAAAGAGCGAGATCTTCGGATTGTGACATATTAAACGAGAGAGAAGTACGCGTTCGGAGGCTTGGTTTGCCATGCGGCCCATAACAAAACTGGAGCTGGTCCGGGGCACTGTTTAAGTAAAGACCCAGAAGCATTCTAAGCAGCCCGCGCCTAATGATAAAACGTCTACCATCTCTTGAAAAATAAAAGCACCTGGCGCGCTCGACTTCATCGTGGGAGAGAAAGCCCAGCAAACTATGCCAAGAGGACTCCGCCCGGTCCGCCACTGAAGCGCACCAGACATGTACTTCGTCATTCTGTAGTGCCACAGGGCCGGCAGGGTGAGCCCGCCAGGAACTAAAAACGGTCATTGGCCTCCCACTCCCGCGCAGTCGAAGTTTTGCAATACAACCACAATCCGTTTAGAATTCCGTCCAGCCTCAATAGGCCTGTTCATTTTGATCGTGACTGCGAGCTTTCGGGCGAAAAAGGGCAACGTTGCGGATCCTATTGGTCAACAAGTTTTATTACCGAAAGGGCGGGGGCGAAGTTTACCTCTTTGATCTGATTTCGGCCCTGCAGGAGCACGGCCACGAAGTCATTCCATTTGCCATGCGGCACGAACAGAATCTGGCCAGCGACTACGCCTCTTTTTTCGTCGACACGGTGGACTATAATCAGCCCGATTCCTGGTACGTCAATCTATGTAAGGCTTCGCGCATTCTCTATTCGAGGCAGGCGAAAATCAGGATAACAGCTCTGCTGGACCAGGCTCGCCCGGACCTGGTGCACCTCTTCAACGTCTATCACCAGATTTCGCCGTCCGTCTTGCCGGTTTTGAAGCGGCAGAAGCTGCCGGTCATTATGACGTTGCACGACTTAAAGCTTCTCTGCCCAAACTACAAGATGCGCACCCAAGGAACCGTCTGCGAGCGATGCAAACCGCGGCGGTTCTATCAGGCCGTTGTGCATCGTTGCATCAAAGATTCTGTATTGGCCAGCATCGTGTGCGCTGCGGAACTGTACCTGCACCGCTACACCGGGGTGTACGAGACTAACGTCGACACCTTCATTACCACGAGCCGGTTTTATCAGCAGAAAATGATCGAGTGGGGGATTCCTGAAAAACAACTCGTGTGCATTCCCAACTTTGTCCATGCAAACCGCTACGCTCCGGTTTATGGTGGCGATGACTACTTCCTCTACTTTGGCCGACTCTCGGAAGAAAAAGGGCTGTTCACGTTACTCAAAGCCATGCGCCGCCTCCAACAGGGGACGCTCTACATTGTCGGAGATGGTCCCTTGTATGAGCCTCTGCGGCAAACCATTGCGGAGTATCGTTTAAAAAACGTCCATCTCACCGGACCAAAATGGAACGAAGAGCTGGTGAGTCTGATCAGCCGCGCGCGTTTTACGGTACTTCCCTCCGAATGGTATGAGAACTGTCCCATCGCCTTGATGGAGAGTTACGCGTATGGGAAACCTGTATTGGGCGCGAATATTGGCGGGATTCCGGAGATGATCCAGCACGGTGAGACCGGTTTACTTTTTGAGTCTTACAACGTGGAGGACCTGGCGGAAAAGATCCGCTATTTGCTGACGCACGACAGCGTGGCGGCCCAGATGGGCAGGCATGCCAGGTCAAAAGTGGAACGGGAGTACCATCCCGAGCGGCACTATGCGGCGCTGGCGCAAGTGTACAGGGAAGTTTTGGGCAAACGAACTGCGATTCAGGGGCCAGAGACAGTGCCAGTGAAGGGCCGCTACCGGTAATCAGTGACATGTGTCCAGAGATGCTTGGGACAATTTGATCAAATAGAAGGTGCATAGCCCATGAGAACGCTGCAGAACGCTCGTGTCTTGATCACGGGGGGTCTTGGAATGATCGGGAGCTCCATTGCACGGAAAGCCGTGGTGCACGGCGCACAGGTGATGATTGTGGATGCTCTGCTCCCTCTTTACGGTGGAAATCCTTTCAACATCAGGGATATCCGAGACAGCATTCAATTCGTTAAGGCGGACATTCGAGACTATGAAAAGATTGAAAAGTTAGTCATCGACACTGACGTGATATTCCATTTGGCAGCTCAAGTCAGCTATGTCGATAGCAATAAGGATCCATTCACGGATCTTGACATTAATTGCCGAGGTCATTTGAACATCCTGGAGGCCTTCAGAAAAGCTAACAAGAAAGCCAAAGTCATTTTTTCAAGCTCGCGATTTGTCTACGGTGCCACGGAGAGAAATCCTGTTGACGAAAGTCATCCCTTAAACTGCTTGAGTATCTACGGCATTCACAAGCTCGCAGCGGAGCGGTATTGCCAGTTTTATGGTCGGGCCTACGGCATGCGGCAAACGATTTTTCGTATTGCAAACCCCTATGGGCCGGGACAGCAAATGCGCCACAGTCAGTATGGAATCGTCAATTGGTTCATCCGTTTGGCTCTCGAAGGCAAGCCATTAACCATTTACGGAGATGGAAGCCAGAAAAGGGATTACATATTTATCGACGACTTGGCTGAAGCCATGGTGATGGCAGCCTCCACGGAGACGACTGATGGGAAGGTCTACAATATCGGCTCTGGAGTCGGTACGGCCTTTGTTGAAATGGCACAGACCATTGCCGCAATCATTCCGAATACTAAACTCGAGCACGTGGAATGGCCCGGGGAAAGATACTTCGTTGAGACCGGTGACTATATAACCGATATTTCTAAGATCTCCCGGGACACGGGTTGGCAACCCAGAACTTCCCTATATGACGGGACAAAACGGACGGTCGACTATTACGCCAAATACGGCAAACATTACTGGTAGGATGGAAAACTCCGTCATCTCTGCGGATTTCCTGTTTTGGCTGCCATGGCATGAAGAGTCGCGCGTTTCTGCCAGCGCACGGTCTCCCTGACGCCGTCTTGCAAAGAAACCCGAGGCTGCCAGCCAAGCTCACCCTGGATTTTTCGACTATCGAGGCAGATCCGATCGATTTCACCGGGACGCTTCTGGTCAAAACGCGGTTCAACGGTAGCCCCGACGGCATCCCGCACCGTGGAGAAAATTTCGCAATCGGAAACTTCCCTGCCCCAGCCAACGTTGTAAACTCTGTTATCCCCGCGATTGATAACCAGGAGATTGGCCGCGACGACGTCATCGATGTAAGTATAATCGCGGGTTTTTTTACCGTCGCCGAAAATCGTGGGACGGTCTCCCGCTAATATCCGCTGAATAAAGATAGCCACCACTCCCGCCTCGCCATGCGGGTTCTGACGTGGGCCGTAAACGTTCGGATAACGCAACACGGTGTAGGGCACGCCGTAAAGCCTCCCATAGAGCGCAAGATAGCTTTCAAAGGCGTGCTTCGTCAGGCCGTACGGAGAAAGAGGAGCGAGGGGGTGAGCCTCATCTACAGGGAGATACGCCGGCTCCCCGTACACCGCGCCACCGGTCGACGCATAAATCAACTTCCGGACGCCCGACCGCCGCCCGCATTCAAGAATATTGACCGACCCTACAACATTGACCATTGCATCCAATTGAGGTTCGCGCACGGCCCGACGCACATCCATCTGTGCGGCGTGGTGGTAAACAACGTGGGGCCGTTCTTCCGCGAAAATATCGGCGACCTCGGTGCTCACGATGTCTACGTTGTAAAAGGTGGCCTGGGGATTGAGGTTCTCGCGTTTGCCGGTGGACAGGTCATCGATCACGGCCACCTCATAGCCGTGACCCAACAGCGCGTCCACAACGTGGGACCCAATAAATCCGGCACCGCCTGTCACGAGAAATTTCACCGCGGGATGGCCTTTCAGTGGGAATTGATTGAGGCTGCGCGCCGGACGGCCGCCAGTGAGGGAAACCCGTCGGCGGGGCTGGTTCAGTAAACCGGCCTAGCGTCTTGCGTTGAATATGATCTTGCTTCCATCCATCTCAAACCGAAACGGCAGTTCGCGCAGTTCTCGGAGGCTGTCCTTTACCGCGTCCTGCTTTTCGCGGTTGCAGTAGAGGAGGAGAAATCCACCGCCTCCGGCGCCGACGATTTTTCCCCCGAGCGCGCCGGCTGCCATGGCTCGCTCATAAAGCGAATCTATATGAGGATTGCTGATTTTCGACGCGAGCCCCCTTTTTAACTCCCAACTGCGGTGCAAAAACCGGCCAAACTCATCGAGGTCCCCGCTCAACAAGCAGGACTCCATTTCATCGACCATATCGACCAGCCGAGCCAGTACCCGCGAGTTCGCCGTCCCATTGGCCTTCTGCTCCACCAGAATATCGGACGCGTTCCGTCCGTAGCCGGTGTACAATAACATGAGTCTCTCATCCAAGGCTCTTCTGATACCGGCAGTGAGTTCCACGGTTCTTACATTCACGGAATCGTCCGGATTGAAGCTGATCTTGCGGAAGTTCCCGAAAGCGGCCGCATACTGATCCTGCTTTCCGATCGGCTTGCCCAAGATGTCGATCTCGATCTCCGCCGCCTGGCGCGCGAGCGTGGCGGCCGTCTGAATCTCCCCTCGATAAGCGTGGAGCGCATTCAACAAACCCACGGTGACACTGCTCGAAGAGCCGAGTCCAGAGCCCGTCGAAGGGACATCGGCCATTGTCGAGATTTCAACTCCACGATGGATACCGACCGTGCGCATGCTCTCCCGTACAAGCTCGTGCCGCAAGCTGTCAATATGATCCACGATTTCCGTCGTCGAATAGCCGACCCGAACTTGATCATCAAAGCGGCTCTTCAAGATGACGTAAATGTATTTGTCGATGCTGGTGCAGAGAACGGCTCCCCGTTGATGCCCGTAAAAACCCTCAAAATCGCTCCCGCCTCCTGCAAAGCTGATGCGGAGCGGCGTCTGCGAGATGATCATCGTCGTTTGTCGCCTTTCTTCGGCGTGTTTGATCCCATCCCGCCCGGAACGCTTTTAATGGCTTGCATCAAGGCAGTCGAAATAGATTCTTTCAAGCTTATCCACCACAGCGTCCCAGCCATAGTGTTGACTGACTCTCGCCTGGGACTTGTCTTTCTGCGCATGAACGAAGCCGGGATTCTCTAAGAGAAAAAGCATTTGCCTTCTCAGATCCTCGATGTCCCCGCTCTTAAACGTCAGGCCGCAATCGCCGAGAGCTTCCATATTTGCGGGTATTCCGCTCGCCAATACGCATTTGCCGAAGCTCAATGCTTGCAGCAGCGAATGCGGCAAGCCCTCAAGCTCGGATGGCAGTACATAAAAATAGGCGTTGCTGAACAGCTCTTCGAGGAAAGTCCCTTTGACATGCCCGGTAAAGATAACGTTACGGCCGCTCAATTGCTTCAGTTGCAACACGTAATCGTCCGAATGGCTGCCATCACCGGCAATGACCAGTTTCATCGGACTATTTATGGTTGCAAAAGCCTTCAACAAATAATGGCAGCCTTTTTCAGGCACCAGCCTGCCAAGAAATAAAATATACTTTCCCTTCTCCAACCCCCATTTTTTGATCTCTTGAGGTTCCCGTTGCGGATAGGCTTCCACCCCTGTTGGAATATATTCGAGGTGCTTCCGGTATTTCTGCTCAAAATAGTTCTTCAAAGTCTCGGAGATAACCACGGTGCGGTCGGGAAAGTATGCAGCGGCATATTCAGCCCACCGCAGGCACATCTTCGCGATTCGCCCCCACTTCTGCCTTTGCCAGTCCAGCCCGTGCACTTGAACGACGACTTTGATTCCTCTCATGCCTGGAATAAACGAGAAAACGGACGGCCCGAGAGCATGAAAGTGCACGACGTCCACGTCCGAACGCGCCGCATCGAGCGTTGCCAGGAAAGTATGAGTGAGAGCGTCGAAATGTTTCGTGTTGATGGAAGGCAATCTCCTGATTTGCATCCCCCTGTAACTGTCCCCGACCTTGACGTACGGGCGGACGTATACGGTTACGCGGTGTCCCCTTTCCGCAAGCCGCCAGCCAACCTGCTCGGTAAAATTTTCGATCCCCTCGGGATAAGGGACCCCTTTGAGTCCCAACATCGCAATCTTCATTTAATCAGTCGGCTTGTATTCCAGCACCTCTAGAAACACTTGTTGCAAAGCACGCGCTCTCGATTCCCAGCTGTGTTGGCTCACCTCCGAGCGCACACTCTTGACCTTTGTCACCAGGCTAAACAGCTCATCCACACTGACGGTCTCGTCGCTATCCAACTCTCCCAGATATAGACCCACGCCTGCGTCCTCGATGATATTCCAAGCTTCGTCTCTGGGGCCAAATAGTAGGATCGGCTTGCCACCACGCAAATACTCCCACAGTTTTCCAGCCAGCACTCCTCGAGCTCCTTCAACCAGCTTTCCCACCGAGGCACATAGAAGATAACAGTCCGCCGCCGCCAGGTACGGGAGGAGAATCGAATGAGGAATGACGCCGTGAAAGAGGTAATTGAACCGAACGGCTTTCTTGCGGTCCCCGCCGAACAGATCGTTCCCTAAAGCGTGCACATACATCGCGTGGCCTTTCTCTTTGAGACCCCGTTGCAGCGAATTCAAATTGTTCTGAATCTTCGTCACCTCCTCCTCATTGAGCACCCAGCTTCCGACGTGCAGGATGTGAATTTCCTTTGCTCTTTTTTGAAAGGGAAGTTCCTGGCCCCTCTGTCTGACAAAATCATCTTCATCATATCCGTTAGGGATGGTTTTGATGCGGGAATGATTTAGGGAAAAAACTCTGGAGAAGTCTTTCTTAAGCAATTCGCTTTGGGTGATCACATAGTCCGCTCTACTCAGGACGTAGCGCTGATAATTGAAATCGACTTGTTCTCGCACTTTGTTTTTCACATAACCGAGCACCTGTTTGTTCCATAAGCTTCCGCCATCACGAAAATCGGCGACCCACTTAGCGCCGCAAAGTCTTAACAACAACCCCGGAAGGTGGCCGCTGGGCGGATTGGAGGTCGTATAGATCACGTCGTACCGGTTACGTAAGTGAAGCCACAATGCCTTAAACGATGCCAGCGAGCCCCAAACAACAAGGTGATCTGGAAAATAGAATGTCATGATCAACATTCGATACAGCTTCCTTAACGATGCCCTCAAGAACCTGAGCCCGGTATCATTTGAGAGGGGTCTCCGCTTTGAAGAATTGCCTTCTTCCCCGTTCCCTCGCGCGCGCTTTCTCCGGGCGATATCAAATATCCCGCGGAGGACATCATCGAATTCTATACTGGGAAGACGATAGACTCTTGGTTTAGGAGAGACTTCGGCCAGTAGCGTGTCGTCCCGGATCGCTCGTCTGTACTTGGAGACCAGCGAGAGCGTCAGAAAATCAACTTCAAATCGCCTCTTATCCAGATACTTGTAAATTTTGATCGGCCGAAACACGCCACCGCTTTGCCTCGGTGGAAAATGAAAAGTAACCCATAGAATCCGCTTTCGGCCGCGTTTCATCGTCGGGCCGCCCTTCGGCCTCTACCAGGGTCCGCCGGCGAACAACGTCCGGAGCCTAGTCCCGTCTTGAAGTATTCTATAGGCCCTTTGAAGCGGAAAGCTAAATTCGCAAGGATCGTCGAAAATCAAGGCGGGATCAAATACCGTCGCATACAGGCGTGCGCCCTTACGATGAATGTTATTGTAAAAATCTATCGTTAGCGGCCGATTCTTTGGCCCCGCGAGCATCAAACGACCCCGTGGCGGAAGGACTTCAAGCAACACGTCAATGACTTCCGGACAGCCGCTGAGATCGACAGCGGCAAATCCCGCCTTGTCCTTGACACGCTGTTTTAGCTCGCTGATAAGAGCCTCTGGATCCTCAAGTCCCAGTGTCTCCACTTTCGCGCCGAATTCTTGTCGCTGGTTTGTTCCTATTCCAATGACGGGGCATCCTCCCCGCCACCAAGCGACCCGTCCGACCAAGGCCGAGAAGGGAGTTCCCTCGCTATAAACGGCGATCTCGCCCAGCTCAAGAGCGAGTTTTTCCCAGATCCAGAGAACAAGCGCCAAAGGCGGAGCGAGAATGGCGACGTCAGCATCCAAACCATCGGGGACAAGAAGGCAGTCACGTTCGCTGACCACAACCTCGGGGTTATCGGAATCCCATGTTTTCACCAAGAGAAGACTCCCGGGTGAAAAACCGTTCTTTTTCGCATCGATTCCGACAACTCTTCCGACTCCGTACGAGGTCCACTCCGCCAAGCCGTCCACGAGACGAGATTTTCTGTCAAGGACGACGTCAAGACGTAGCGTTTGTTCTAGACGCACGGCTATTCTTCTCAATCATGGTTAGGAAACAGCGGGACCTCTAGCGGCCTCATTTTCTCCAGGGACAAATTGGCCGTCGAAATAAATGCCACGTTTTCCCATCCCTCTCGTGCGGCGACATCAGGCGCTTTGCCTTCTCGTACCGCAAGCACGAAGCGTCTAACCCATTCTGCGGTGCAACTCACGCCGCGGAACTTCGGAATCTGGTGCATTTGCCCCGGCCTTTTCCCATCGATCGGTCGCGTGGAATAGAAGGAAAGCCCATCCGGGCACAGTACCAATGTGCCGCGACTACCCCAGATTCTTTCTTCAATCTGGTCCGGACCCCTCATGATGGTACTGGCGCTTATCGTTCCGATGGCCCCATTGTCGAATCGGATGGTGACGCTCGCGATGTCCTCCACCTCTGCCGGTGAGCCAAGAGTCGCATATTCACTGTAGATCCGCGCGGCCTTTAGTCCCGTCAGGAAATAAACATAATCGATGACATGGCAAACATTCATAAACAGCAGGCCCGCGCCCGATTTCTCCCGCGAAGCTCTCCAATCATCCGGCGAATTACTGCGCCCCCCCATCCAATACCCCCGCTCTCGAAATACGTGAGCGATGATTTGTACGCCGGTGATATCGCCGACGGCTCCTTGCTCTATCAAGGCTTTTGCCTTTCGATTCCTCGCTAAATAACGCAAACTGAAGTTGACGGTCAGGAGAACTCGGCGCTTCCTACAGGTTGCGATGATATCATTCGCGTCTTCCAGAGTGGTTGCCATAGGCTTTTCGACGAGGATGTGTTTACCCCGATCTGCAGCCTGGATCGCCATAGTCTTGTGGAGATAATGGGGCACACACAACAACACCGCCTCAATCTCCTGACGGTCTAATAACTCCTCGTACGTGGGGGAAACCCGAGCAGAAAAGACTCGCGCCAGATTTCTAGCGACTGGGTGATTAACGTCAAAAACGCCAACGATTTTTGCTGAGCCCGACTTTACTGCCTCCTCTGCGTCGTACTGTCCGATAGCGCCCGCTCCGACAACGCCTATTCGCAAGGGTTCCACACCGGTCTCCTTAGACCATGGCGGAGCATGGCTTATTTTTTCCCCCGGAAACTGGCCGCCCTTTATCTTCTCTCCAATTGAAAATGATACCGACGTGCTCATGACCGCCGTCGCCTAAAACCTCATACACCCGATTACAGTCATCCGGCCTGGCGCGCCAGGTGATAAGATCCGAAACGGTTAAGCGTCCGGTCTGCAACAACTCCAGAAAGAGACTGCCTTCTTGCCGGTACGTCCATCGGGACCGGCTTGCATCCTTCTCCGGTACCGTGCTGGAGTGGGCTCCAACCACAGTCAGCTTCTTTTTTTGCATAAGCTCCCACACATCCACCTCTCGTCCCAGGCCTCGAGAACTCCCGATGAGACTCAGCCGGCCGTTTTCCCGTGCGCAATTGCACGCGATGGCGACGGCTTGAGGAGTTCCTGCCGCCTCGATCACGACGTCTGCGCGCACATCCCGCAGCCAGTGCTGCTCCTCGGAAAGAGAGAGAAACTCGTCCGCTCCGGCCAGCAGCGCTGTCTTCTCTCGGTTTCTGGTGGCGGCAACAGCGATGATCTTGGACGCTCCGCACAAACGAGCCAATCTGCTAGAGATTTGGCCGATTAGTCCCTGTCCAATAATCACCACCCGATCCCCTGGAACGATACGAGCCTTACGGATACCTTGCAATGCGACAAAGCCGAGCATCAGAAAACTCGCTTCTTCATACGAGACGCCATCCGGGACCTTAAACAGACGCTCGGGCAAAACCGTCTCATGACTCGCATGGTGAATCATTCCGGCTACACGGTCACCGATCTTAAGGACTTTTACTCCCTTTCCCACGTTCGCAACGACTCCGGCTGCCGAATAGCCTGGCGTGTGAGGAAAGTGGTGACGCATGCCGGGCAATCCGCAAAGAATCGCGCGCTCTGTACCCGGACTAACCAAGCTGCAAAACGTTTCTATCAGAACTTCGCCTTGTTTCGGACCCAAAAACTCAAAGTCTTCGAGGTTGGCGATTTCAAAACAGAGAAATTCCACACGCTTTCCGGCGCACACGGGGCGAAAAAGAATCAAGGACTTGAATCTAATGAGACACCGGAAAAAGCACTTCTTCAACGATGGTCGGAGCCTATCGGGGAATCTCAAGTAGATTGCGCGCAATAAAATAAAGAGCCAACTCGGCATTTGGAATGCTTACCCCCCCACTTTCACCAGAACTCTTCGTAATTCGTCCTCGTACAATGGCAGCACCTTCTCCCACGAGTATCGCTCTGCCATCCGAAGGCATTTCTGCCCCATGATTCTTCTGAGTTTCTCATCCTGCGCCAGAACCTGAATATAGTGTGCGATCGTTTCCGCGCCCCCGGACTCAAGCAAAAAACCTGTCTCACCGTGCTCGATCAAATCAGGAATACCTCCGACCGCCGTTGCAAGGATTGGCACTCCGTGCGCCATCGCTTCTAAGAGAACATTAGGAAATCCCTCGCTTCTGGACGGTAACACAAGCATCCGGGCCTTCTGCATGTACGCTGAGACTTCTCCCGGTGGAAGCCGGCCGACAAAGTCGATATTGGTCAGATTTCGAGCTAAACGCTGCAACCTGCGCTTCTCCGGGCCGTCTCCCACAATCACAAGTCTCTCGTTCGGACACCTTTTCATCGCCGAGATCAAGCATCCCACTCCCTTGCCTTCAACCAACCGACCGACGTAGAGAACGACCGTGCTCTCCGCATCTGTTCCAGATCGCGACGAAACTCCATTTGGAATAACCCCTAGTTTCGTTTCCACAAGCTTTCTTAGGCCATTGGATCCGTACTTTCGAAGTTCCGAAAGCAAATCGTCTTTAATCCTCCCGGACTGAACAATAATTCGGTCCGCATTTTTGAACACAAAAGGGGCAAAGATCTTCGTCTTGCGAAACTCGTGGATCTTGTATTCCTTTTCAGATCTGACAAATACAATAACTGGAATATGAAATAGCCGCCTCGCTACTGCGCCGATTAACCCGTCAATGATGGTTTGATAAGCCATGATGATGTCGATCCTGCCTCTGTATCGACCCAGACGAATCAGGGTTGAAAAGACATCGGCGGGAAACCTCAGGATTGGAATGTCAATCCGGGTCCTCCTACAAACGACGACGTCTGGTCGGGCCGGATCGTGCTCCCAACCCATTATCCGGGAACGAGTAAACAGGGTTACGTGATGGCGCCGTGACAGGAGTGTCGCCGCCTCTGATGCCTGGATCTCCGCACCTCCCACGCACTCAGGAGGAAGCCCGGCGGTCAGAATAGCTATGTTCATGATCTCGTCGCGGTGATCCTTTTTTTCTCATGAGTTCGTCGTAAACCCGTTCGGTGCTGCGCCATGTCTTCTCAAAATCAAACCGGGCTTTGATTCTGAGCCTTCCTAAGGCGCCCATCTTTTCCGCTAGACTGGAATCGGCCAAAAGATTGCAGATAGCCTCTGCCAATGCGGAAGAATCCTGTACCGGCACCAATATGCCCGTTTCCTGATCAACCACGACGTCCCTATTCCCCGGCACCGCGGTCACCACAGCCGGCTTTCCCGCGGCCATCGCTTCCAGCAAAGCCATGGATATCCCTTCCGCAAAAGACGGCAGCACGAACACCTGCGTCACAGCGAGAATCTCGGGAATGTCGGATCTTTCACCCAGAAACAGGACATGCCTCCCGAGACCAAGCTGTGAAACGAGCCCACGCAAATTCTCGCGCCCTGGCCCGTCGCCCACAATCAGAATTCTTGCGCTCGGATAGTGTCCGACCACTTCTTGACCCGCTCGAATCAAAACTTCATGTCCTTTGTTCCAAACCAATCTCCCGATACAGGTCACGATCTTGTCGTCTTGCCGCAGGCCCCACTCGGAAAGCACAGATTCCGAATCGACGGGTCTCTCATATTCCGAAACCTCGGCGCCGTTATAAATAACCACGATTTTACTGGAATGGATTCGAAAAGAGTCCCTTAGGAGGTCTCTTACGGAATCCGAAACTGCGATCGAGCGGTCGGCGAGTTTACCGGCCAGTCGATAAAAAACAGCCCTCAAAACGTTGCGCGGGTCAAACTTGTTCCGACCAGAAGGAAAAATACCGAGCCCATGATAGGTAGCAACAACGGCCGTTCCGGAGAGCTTTCCAACGATGCCGGCCAAGATAGCGCAGTCCGGGAGATGCGCGTGAATGATATCGATCTTTCGTCTTCGTATCAGTATAATCAGTCTGATAACGGTCTTAATCACGTCCTTGAGAAACAGCGGCAAGAGAATGACGCTTCGCCTTGCGATGTGAAAGGTCAGGACCGGAACTCCCCTGCCCTCCAGCTCTGCCCTCAGCGGACCGTCGGATAAAGAACACACGACCGGATCATATTCTCCCTCGCGCAAGTGGAGAACCAACCGTGAAAGAAGTCTCTCCGCGCCACCAATCGTTAGCGTCTCAATAAGGTGGAGGACCGTTGGCTTCCGCATTGCACCGAGCGATCAAACGATATTCGCTGCTAGGCATTGCCGCGCTACTGGAACGTCACCACAAGTCAGAGCCTCGCGCCGTCGCTTAAAACCAGGATCAGTACACAAGCGCGAGCGGCAGTAATAGGCGCGCGTGCCACGGAGGTTGAATAACGCTTAGTCGAAGGGATACCTTCGCGAACTCCCGCGGCCTGGGACGGGGTCAGACTACGTGCATTGGTCGGATGAGGCGCTTGGAAGTCGTGGCGCTATCCCTTTGCGCTCGTGGGGTTGGGCGCGCGCCATGACGTCTCATTGAAGAGACGTCATGGCGCTGATGAACAAGAATGTTATGAGAATTCTACTGCAGTATGGACGTTTTCTTAACAAGCAAAAGCCCACTATGCGGTGCCACTTTCAGGGGGCTCCTTAATCGACGTCCCAATACATCGTAGTAGATGCCACGAAACGCGTACGACCGCCAGTTCACAGTTGGATTGACCACAACGTCGGCATTTTCAAAAGCCCGGTTCCAAAGATCTCCGATGACCTTAACTCCTTCTAAAGGGAGGCCAAGATCCAGATCAAATTCCCTGTACCAGTAATGAGGAATGGCTGAAATGCCCTCTTTAAACGTCCAATACACCTGTCGGTCTGGAGCGGCAACTAATAGATAGGTGAAATAGGCGTATAGTGTCCAGTCAACATCACCGGCGATGCCGGCTGTTGGTGAGTTCAGCAGAATGAGTTTGTCCTTGGGCGCGTTTAGGGCAACCTCAATATAACGTTTTATGTTTTCTGGAGGGGAATAACCCGCCGAGGAGGCTGCCTCCATAACGAAAACTTCTGCTTCTGCCCCACCTGATACTTCCACGGCCTGCGAGAAGAAAGACGGCGTTGTCACGATTGAAAGTCCTTCCACATTAGGCACGATCGGAACACTTACCATCGATGAGACCCCTTGCAAGAAACTGAGCTGTGCCGCTTGAAATTCCGAGTCGTTGCCGTAGTTAACCTGCAGCTCAGTTCCCGCATAGTCACGATGGCTGTTGTGGAAACCCAAAAATTGATCCAGGAGAACGCCATCCCAAACGTCGCCCGTAAGCTCAAGGGCCCTGTTAAGCTTTTCTGCAAAAAATGCTTGCCACTCTTGATTCCCTGGGTCAGGCCAGTAGCTCTCCCCTTTTATTGGGTTGCCCCACCCGTCTTTCAACAACCACTCCGGATGATAAGTAACAAGCCATTCCGTGTTCTGTTCGTCGACGCTGCCGGCGTCAATCAAGGACGCCTGCGGAGTCAAGCCTGAGTCAAAGTACATCAGTACCTTGAGAGAGGGGTTGTACTGCTTCATCACCGGTACCAGGTGACTTCGAGCAGCGACCAGCATAATTAGATCGTACTGCCGTGCGACCTTGGCGACTTCCTCCTGGCTGGGCTCAAAGCTTGCGAACAATCCGGTTGAACGAAATTTGGCCACCCGCCTACCGGCCGATCGCGTCGTAGGATAAGTGCTTAACTTGTGATCAACCACCTGAAACGTTAACTGCCGTATCTCTTCTTCTCCGAGCATTGACAAATCACAGGGAATCGCGGGGAACGGCGGTAGTCGCGTTATTGTGGTTCTTGTCGGCGTTCTCCGGGCCGTGTCGATGCAATCTGCCCACGCGAATGAACCGTGAAAAACCGGCGCGCATACCAGCCCCGAAAGAAAAACACATGTTGTAAAGCTGGATCGGAGCTCAAAGAACCTCATCGGTA
Organism: Deltaproteobacteria bacterium; assembly: GCA_016210115.1. Taxonomy (GTDB): domain Bacteria; phylum Desulfobacterota; class Binatia; order UBA9968; family UBA9968; genus JACQUW01. Next base: position 56,594 of record JACQUW010000107.1, read on the forward strand.
CCCCCCTAAACGTTGTTTGGATTATGCATGCTAGCAAGGCTCGTGCCTAACAGGCGTTGCAGTTCGCATAAGAACGGTTAGAGGAGACACCTCAAATCTTTACCGAAAACCTAAAGAATCTCTGGTCCCGTTTTCGAGCAGGCTCCAGGACCCTCTGCAAACTGCCGTTTTTTGTTAGTTGTGTCGCGGATTTCGCTTTCGGAAGTTAGAATAGGGGCGGGCCGCAAACACGTGAAAAAAGAGCCACAGCACAGCGGAAAAATGCAGAGGAATGCACCGTCGCTTGTTGTTTAAAATGCTCGTTAGTACGAAGGAGTGGGGGGGATCACGCACCCGTTTTCTCATTATTGAGAATGGCCTTCAACGTTGGGTATACCCGTTCCACACCTATTGCCTTTAGGCACAGATTGTCGTTACAGGGTGTGAGTCTCTGATTATACGGGCCGACACAAGGGCTACAGGCGTAATTCGCATAAATCACCGTACAATTATCGGTCAGAGGCTTGTAGCGTGCCGGCAATTCAGGACCAAAAACCACAACAACATGGATATCCGTCAATGAGGCGAAATGCGCGGGGCCGCTGTCGTTAGTAATTAAGACTTTGGAAATATTGTAAAGATCGAGGAGATTCTTTAATGTCGTCTTTCCAGTTAGGTCCAATACTCTGTTATCTCCCACGAACTCGCATATAAAGGCCGCATCCGGTTTTTCCGACTGCACACCCGTAATGATCACGCAAATATTCTTATCTTCTAGTAGCCTTTTCACGAGAGTGGCATAGCTCTCAAGCGGCCACTTCCTCATGGGAAATAATTTGCTCGCATTTGGATTCACAACGACGATGGTTTTGGTTTCGTCTATATGAGGATTTAAGGCCTTAAGCAGGGCCCAAATCCTCTTCTTGGCGGCCGGGGTAGAAGTGATTTTTGGCAAGCGCACCTCATGACCGTCCAGGGGAAACTTCACCATCGGAATCTGTTCCACGGGTGCGTCCAATGCATAAACCAGAGCCATAAACGAGTAAACGGTATGGATGTGGGGGTTATAGATCACCCTGTGAGTTAACAAGTCACCCGTATAGATGCCCTCTTGATTGTAGCGGAAAAAGCCAACGCGCGTTTTGGCGCCGCTGAGATAGCTCAAAATGGAGCTATAGCGGACAAACATCTGAAGATTAATAACCGTATCGATCTTTTTTATTCGGCACAGCCGCATGAATTTCAACGTGTCTTTCACCACGGAAAACGCAGACTTCTTCCGGATAGTAAAAACGTTCTCCTTTGGGATGATCTCTACTAGTTCAACGGTCTCCTCAATTTCCTTGAACAAGAGAAAATACAGGTTGGCATCCGGGTAACGGCGTTTCAGTTCTCTCATCGCCGGATATGCGATAACCGTGCTTCCCATTTCTACCAGTTCGATGAAGAGGACATTCCGTGGTTTTTCGCGGGGCTGCGGGCTTTTAAAGTTAAACAGACGTTGCAGTTTAACGATCGCTGTAAGCAAGAAACACACAGGAATGCCAACGTGGTAGTCAATCCTGCGCATTGCATTAGGTTCCATGGCAACACTATGAGGGTCGGCCCAACTTCATCGCATAGACCGACACATCGCTCGAGTAAAAATAGTATAGGTACCGAAAAATGTGGATGTTTTGGACCCAAAACAGCCCCGTCTTGATTGCCGCCTTCCAGCCTTTGAGGTCAGACCGCTCAATCAAGTCAAGGCGGGTGTAAATCTTGTATCCCAACCCGTTAAGGAATGCTTTTAGCTGTTCATAGGTAAACCAATGGATGGCCGGGTGTTCCGTATAATTGACCATAGACGGGTGAGATTCCGTTATCTTTTTTAAAATTCTCTTTTTCATAGTCCCCGGAATCCACGGATAAAACGGAAAGTGATTAATTTCGTGTTGGAAGGGATGCAGCCTATTGGTCGTCCAAAACACTAAAACACCGCCTGCTTTGAGAACCCGAGTCGCCTCTCGCAGAGTCTTCTGCCAGTCCTGGACGTGTTCCAAGAGGGAATTGGCCACGCAAACGTCAAAAACGCCTTCTTTGTAGGGCAACTCCTCCGCGCGACCCACGCTAAAGAGAGCTCTCATTCCTCTCTTTTCTAAGCGCTCTTTCGCATTCTTTATGAGACGCCCGTCGAAATCGATTCCCGCGCCTTCTAAACCATTCTCCATGCAGAACTCAGTAAATAATCCGGGCCCGCACCCGATATCAAGAAGCTTGAAATTCGCCGACAGCGCCTTGACCCTGGACACATACTTCAGCTCATTTCGAAAGCCGTCGTACCGCCTCTCTGAAACGTTCCGCGCAGCATTATAGTCCAAAAATTTCTGTCGGTTTTCGGCTTGGTGGCTCACCGGGCACGACCAGGAGACTACCGGATCACTCGAAAATGCCTGAAAAATTGGGAAGGAAAGACAGCCAAGATTAAGATAAAAGACAGGGAGAGCAAGAAAGTCCACTTACTGAGCGGCGAGGCCTGTCCCCGAATCTGGATGCTATGCTCGCCCTTATGCAGCGGGACCACAATGGTGTGCATCGCGGAGCGATAGAAAGGCACCGGCTGCCCATCAACCCGGACATCGAGATACGGGAAATATGAGTAGGGAAGTTGCCCAAAACCTAGGCCATTAGAAATGTACCTCAACGTGATCGTGTCGATCGAGACGAGGAAATTTCTTACCTGGACATCCAGGGATTCTGTCTGATCGTTAATCGGTGAAACAAGATCATCCCGAACAATGAGATAATCGGCCCTACCCCGAGTCAGATCAATGTGCATCGCGTCAATCAGCGGCCTAACAATTTCTTCGTAGTGTGGCGTGCCGTAAGCATACATATCTGGATCAAAGTAACGGCCGGCCTCGATGATGTTGTCCGACTTGTAATTAGTCACAGCTTTAAGATGAAGGAGTTTATCGGAAACCAACAGGGGCCGGATCTCCCCAAATTCGATGAAACCTTCTCGAAGAGAGTACCTGGGATTTGGTTCGAGAGGAGGCATAAAGTACTGATACCGGTCCCGGAAGAGCACGAATTTGACGCCCATGAGGTAAAGCCCTTTCACCGCGAGATCCGAAACCTGCCCTTGGTGGAGATCCAAATGCAGCTTTTTGATCATTTCTGTATTATAGCTAATGGATCGCGGGCTTCCTTCGTGAAACCAACCTAGCGGCGTTTGAACCTTCGCATAGACCGAAGGAATTCCCAGCTTTGCGGAGTCAAAATTATCCTTGAGACTTTTTGCCGGGTCATAACGGGTTGTTATGCGTTCAATGACTTTGTAATTTCCACCAATACTTAGTAATCGGTTGTATATCGTTTCTCTGGAAACACCGTGTTCCTTATAAATGTTTTGAAATGTAATCGGTCCGAGGTCAAGAACCATCAGCGCAAGAAGGCTGATCACGATCTTGCTCTCCAGCAGTGCACCCCATCGTTTCTCCAGCTTTTCATAAAAGCCACCTTTGACAAGCAAGAATAGCATCGCGGCCGGCGTAAAAGCCGTCAACGCGGTAAGAAAGAACACAGTAAAGTTGATATTCCTGACGTTGTACATCGCGTTCGACTGAAGGGTGGCGAAACTCAACACCATACAGATCGCCAGCGCCATGCCCGCATTCATTCTCGTCTTGATAATGTACAGAACGGAAACAACGGCAAATAGCATTACGGAAATGCCGACGTATGTGACGTTCCCCGTCGAACCAACCGGTGTCCATCGAAGGAGCTTTCCCATAACCACCGCGAGCCCCTCTAAGGAGGGCAGCGATGGCCATAGGAGATGAAACGGTATGCGCGGCATGCCGCGAACGTGATGCATTTCGGCAATAAACGGAATCAGCGAGAACCCGCTCAAAAACACAGCCGCCAATCCTCCCAGGGAAAAGAATGCGAAGAGGTTTATTTTAGTGTTCCGGGGAACCGCCAACCCCAAAATACGGATCAAAAGATATATGCCGATAAACACCATGCCGAAGAAAGCATACGCGTGGTGCGTAATTATCAGGGCTGCAACCAGGAAAGAAAAGGCCAAAAAACTTCTTTTACCGGCGCTACGGCCTTTGAGATGCCTCTCACAAACAAGGAGAATCAGCGGGTATAACAAGAACACAAGCGCGAGTTGCAGTTTTCCTTGATACAGCACGATATAGATTCGCTGAACCATTAAGCCATAGCCCGCCGCCCCTACCAAAGCCGGCAAGACGCCTTCGGTGACCAGGCGCAAAAAATGGAACATGACGAAAATCGACATCACATGCGAAATCCATAGGACAAGCTTCGTAGCCAAATGGATATCATTCACAACAACATTGATGGCTCCGACTACCGTAAAAAATAACGGACCGTAATACTGCACCAGCGGGAAGCCGCCATACCAGTAATTGGACCAGACAGGCAATTGCAGTTTTCTTAGATGTTCGGCCACCATCCAGCTTCTGATGGTGTGCGTCTCGGTGTCTCCCATAAATATCTGACCTGAGGCTAAGTAGTAGCGCGTCACAACAAGGGAAAAACCGATTAAGAACAGCTTCAAAGCTAAAGGCCGCAAACTCAGCTCGCGCAGATAACGAGAAAGCGCATGACGGTGGATTTCGCAGAGGACGAGCGCCACAAGCGAGAGAGCTAAAAGAAAAACAACCACCCAATCCAAAGGTTCCAAGATGGACGTCCAATTCGCGAGGGCTATTTTCACGGCGTTCCGTCTTATAATTTGGGTCTGGTCATTGGCGGCGGAAGACAAAACAAACTCTTTAATCCGCCGGATCGCGGTGTTTTGAATAACGAAAATCAACAGCGCCGAAAAACTCAGCAGCCCGATAACCGCGGCGTTCGTTCCGGCAATTTTTCTCATCATCGCGAGCACGCGCCGCTCAGTCGGAGCACGGGAAACGCTTCGACGGCGGTCCGAATTATCCACTTGAATCGCAGGCGTACAACCAGCAGAAATCCACTACCTGACCGATCCTCCAGATTAGTTTTTGCTTTCACCGGCAGGGATAATCCGCCTGTTCTTGATCAAAAGGACGCCGCTGTTGGGACCGAGCGAGATCGGACCTCTAACAGGTTCGCCCAGAACATCAAAATAGGCTTCTTTCGATGTAAACGCCGCAGCCTCTCGATTGGGATTGACGAGCACCGCCGCATTTGCAAAATCTCGTTTCCAGAGCGGCCCGGCGGTCTGCATCGTCCCATGGGGAGGCCCCAGATCCAGATCAAACTCCTTGAACCAAAAATGTGGGATGCTCGAATCGCCCTCTTTGAAGGTCCAGTAGATTTGCCGCTCCGGCCCCGCCACTAAGAGGTAGCTGAAATAGACGTACAGTGTCCGCTCAATATTGCCTTCCAGACCCGCGGTGGGGGAATTGAGAAGCATTATTTTCCCGGACGGAGTTTTGTTGGCGCGATCGAGGTAGACCTTGAGCATTTCCTTCTCAAGAAACCCATGCCGGTTCGGCGCGTGCAGGCCGAAAATCTCTGCCTCTGCGCCCCCGGCAATCCGCTGCACTTCTGTGAAAAAATCAGGCTTAAAAGCCTCTGAGGTGGGATTCAACACAAGAGACTCCACGTTTGGAATGATTGGCACATGCAGCCCGGGAGCTACGTTCCTCAAGAACTCGAGCTGAGCCCGCTGAAAAGCCCCGTCGCTCGTATATTTCGCCTGCGTCCCGGCGGATCCGGCGTAAGAGGCAGAATGGCTCGTGCGAGTTGTTAGAAACTCGTCGAGAAGCACTCCATCCCAGAGCCCGCCGGATTCCCTGAGGGCTTTATTCACTTTTCTGACAAAGAATGCCTGCCACTGTTTATTTGCCGGATCCGGCCAGTATTTCGGACTCCATGACGTTCCTTGAATCGGTCTTCCATCGCTGTCTTTGAGAAGCCAATCCGGCTGATTTTTGAGGATCCACTCGGTGTTCTCCTCATCAACGCTCCCCGCATCGATCATCGTGGCCACGGAGGTCAAGCTGCTCGACATGTAGAGCAGTGCTTTTGCCGACGGGTTAACTTTTTTGATCAGTCTCATGAGATTGCCTCTAAAGCCGGTCAGCAAAAACAAATCATAATGAGGCGCAACTCTTTTAACTTGTTCCTCCCGTGGCTCGAAAGACGAGAAAAGGCCCGTGGTGCGATATTTCCCCACGCGGTATGACGTCGAAGGTTTGTCCGGGTAAGTACTTAATTTGACGTCAACGATCTCCCGCAACACCTCCGATCTCTCTCTCATGAACCTGGACCATAATGAGATTTGAGGAAGCGGAGGCAGTCGAGTCAGAGTCTTAACGCCCGTTTCTGTTGCCCACGATCGAATGGACAGGGGCACAATGTCAGACCACGGCGCAAAAGCCGTTAGGCCAACGACTATGGATAGAAAACCTATCAGTGCCACGATTCGTATTTGAGTCATATCAGCGTAACAATCAGACCGCCCTTGGCGCTTTGTCCAAATCGCTCCTTTTTCGAAGGCTATACTCGCGGCGCTGCCCTGATTTCAGCTCTGCATCAAAGGTTACAGAATCGTGCTTCGCCGTAAGGAGTCCGGCAAACGACAGCCATGTTTTTGTTAGCTCAGCGCCGGCAAAGAAATCAAAGCGCGGCTGCCATTTCAGTAGCCGCTTCGCCATTCTGTTTGAGAACGTGATGGGGCAGGTTTCTCGAATGAGGCGCCCTGGATTGTTCCACCCCGCTGGAGTGGAACAAGCGCCATCATTCGAATCCCAGGTACGGGCCTTCAGCCGAAGGAGTTGTTCCCGTGAAATGAGGTGCCGCACAAGGCGCTTGGTCACACGAATACAGGCATCGAATGCGGGAACGGTCGATAACTGCTGATGGAACTGCTGGGACACAAGCAGTCGGGCAATCGCAGAAAGATTCGCTCGTATGCTGAAGGTCGACGGGCAGACCCAGTACCGCCGAAGCTCTTCCGAGGAGATGGATCGAATCGCGGGAGGAGGATCGACCATTTGGGCAAAACCGACGATAAACTCTCTCCAACTGACGGATTGATCCGCAGTAACAAAACACGCCTTTCCAATTGCCTCTTGGCTTTCCAAAGCCGCCGCGATGGCGTCACACACGTCGTCAACATAAACAGCGTTACAAATCCATTTTCCGTCGTCGATCAACGTAACAAGTCCGAGAAGAGAACTCTGTATGATATCGAGCACAAAGGCACCATACGGGCCATAGACCAGCGTCGGCCTTAGAATCACTGCCGGTAATCCTTCGCGCTGAACTCCCCTCCGGACCAGATTTTCCACTCTTGCTTTGACGTCAGAGTATCCTTCGCCGTAACGTGAGATGGTAGCGGTTTCCTCCACGGCACTTTCTGGGCCTGGCGCGGGTCCATGGACGGCTACCGAACTGACGTGTACAAATCTCTCGATTTTTGCTTCACGACAAGCTTGCAGAAGGTTCCTTGTCCCCTTGGGTTCGACAGCGCTCGAGTACGCCAGATGCACAACGGCGTCGCAACCCCGAAGAGCGCGCCGAATGCTCTCAAGATCAAGCAGATCGCCCTGACACAACTCAGCATCCAATCTTGCGATGCGGTGAGCTTTGGCTAAATTGCGCACAAAAGCGCGATAAGGCAGCTCATAGCGGAGCTTCAGCCGCTCACAAAAGCGAGATCCAATAAAACCGTTAGCCCCTGTGACAAATACTTTCTGCAGCGCCATGGCGATTATCGATCAACCCACGGCTGATCCATTCTCCTTCGAACAGAATACGCTTTCTCAACAATCCGCAGACAATGCACGGCAGAAGCAGCCGAAACAAATGGCTCGCCACGGGTTCTGACCGCGCCGACGAAATCCTCCCACTGCCGCCGAAAGGAGTGAAACCGAGGAGCGCTCAAGCAATTGGCTTCTCGGCTAACTCTCAACTCCATCGCTTGAGACGCTATCAATTGCCCCATGATCACAGCCTCTGGCTCCGAAAGTCTCATCTCGGCCGATGCACGGCACCCCTTGACAACAATTCGGTTTTTGAGGCTATGCGTCCAACTAAACGCCATTCGACAAGGGACGCGCTTTCCTGCAACAGATAAGATTCCCCTCAGCAGGGCATTCGATTCCGGTCCTCCATCGGAGTCATCCTCAAATTCAACGTCATCCAATTCTCCGAAAAGCCAAAGCACTCGATCCAGCAAATGCACTCCAAGATCCATAAGAACGCCGCCTCCCATGCATTCCCGGCTGTAAAAAGAACTTGTTGCGACCGGCCACTCGAGCCGCCGCCCGTGCTCTGCGCTAATCTCGATCACCTCACCCAATAGATTTTCGCTCAGAATGGCGCGCATGACATCGTTGCACGGGTGAAACCGCGTCATCAGGCCCACGGCAAGAATTCGTCCGTGCTGACTCGCCGCTTTCATCATATGCTCCGCATCGAGGCAGGTCGTGGCAAGCGGCTTTTCGCATAAAACGTCGAGTCCCATCTCGAGGAGTTCTACGCTAATAGAGGCGTGAGACCGTGGTGGCGTCGCTACCAGCGCTGCATCCACTCGACCGCGAAGTTGGGTCACATCGTCCGTGGTCAATGCCTGAAGTCCAAACAGCCTCCGCGCAAATATTGCGCTCTCCCGGTTCTTGTCACACAAAACGGCAACGACAACACCGGGCATTTCTATGAGTGTCGGTAGGTGATAAGCCCGTACTGCAGCGCCGCAGCCGACAATACCCAAGCGAAGCGGCTTCCCAGCATGAACGGCTATCGGATCAGCGGCGCCTTGCGTTGGATCAGGCTGCCAAACGTTACGCGGGATGCTTCGCATTTCGCCCAACCGCCACGTCCTTACAAAGCTCATCGGAATGATTTCTCCTGCGCAACGTGTGGCAACCCTGCGCCTTTTGCATTGTGCTACGCTCTGGCGGCTGCCGCACTGGACGCCCTCAGCCTTAGGTGTGCTCCTTCCACCGTGCCCGCGAAAACGAAGACGAGCGCTCCCAGGAATGGAAACGCGACTATGTCTACAAAGACACCCTGTACGAGATAACATGCCAACACCGCCCAGAAAGAAACCAGCAACTGACGTTGAGCTTTATTTTGAACCTTCAGGAGGCGAAAGAAACCGAGGCTTGATCGAAACATGACATAAAAAATCGACACATAAAGAACCAGTCCCACAGCGCCGTACTGGACCAGCATATAAAGATATTGGTTGTGCGGCGGCCCTATGTCCGCGCCCAATTCCGCCGAGATCGACCCGATCTGACTCAGATACTCCGTTCTTCCCGTTGAAAAGGGCTCTTGACCTCTTCCATAGCCAAAGATCGGCTTTGCCAAAGACATCATTAAAGCTACCTTGTAAGCCACCAAACGCTGAGAAATGGTATCTCCTGTCGTCACCCTTGCTCTCAGTCGGGACTCCTCAGGTGACAACAACCAAAAACCGAGAGAGAAGAGGATCAGACCTGCCATACACAAGCACATCACTCGTCTTAATTTTCGATCAAACCTCTGAAGGATCAACATCGAGATAAGAAAACCAACCCACACCGCACGCGTCAAAGACAGGAATATTCCTACCGCCATAAATCCCAGCCCCACCGCCATCCAGAACTTCGCCCTAACTGAGTTTGCAACGGATATCAGATACATGGTCCAGATAAATCCGAAGACCAACACGACGCCATAGATATCGGCATTTAAGAATGGCCCCACCGACCTTCCCTCGAGAAGATGACCGAGCGTCTCCGGGTTGTAGTCGTAAGCCGCCGTGAGACTCCTATGGCTGAAAGACTGGTAAATACCCTGGAAAGCAAGCATCAGACCGAGGAAGAACATAACGAAAGCCAGTCTCTTGATGTCGTCATCAGATGTGAAAAGATTCTTTGCTGCCAAAAACAGAAGCAACAGAATTCCCGTTTCGTCAAAGAAGATCAGCAAGTCTGATCCCTTTCTGGCGCTTCTCAAGAAAACGTCAAGGACTCCCAGGATGACGAGCAGCAGCATCGCTTTGTCAGTCTGACCGGCGGGGAGAAGGCGCCTTCCACTGAACCGGCGCTGAAGCAAGAGCGCCAGAACAACGCCGTCAATCACCAACCGGTCGAACGTGACATCCGGAATTCCAGCGGGCAGAGATAGCGTGACGTAAGAACCAAGTACGGGGGATGCCAGCAGCCACAACAGCAGTGCCCGCAGGGGCTCAGACAGAACGAACGCGACGAGAGGCACACCGACAATCAGAGCAAGCAAAGGCAGCCACAGTTGAAAAAGAACTCCCAAACTGGCAATGACCGCGGCCCCGACGCTCCATAGGGCCGCTGAGCATGATCTTGGATTCATCACCTTCGCAGGTTTAACTCACCGAATTATGCGCTGGACTCAGACTGATCAGAAAGGCGCCCATACTCACCAGTCTCATGGACCCGCCGTGTCATTACAAGTCACGGGGCCGGCTTTTGCCGTCTCCCGCGATTCCCCATTCGATTTAACACGCGCATCAGTCGGTTGCCGAGTAGGGGGAGAACCCAGTGGACGATTGGAATGCCGCTTTGGTGACTCACCGTTGCGCAAAAATTCAGAAATAAAAGAAGGTCCCGAAACGGCCCCCGATAGCTCTGTCCGAAATAGGTCCGGTCAATCTTGGTCAGATCATCACCGAACCGGTTCGGCCGCTTTCGTGTCGTCACCGTCGCCAAATATCCGCACTGCTCTATCGCCAGCCGATGAAGAGTTTGGGTAAAATCGCCTCCCGGCCAACAAAAAAAGTCCACGGCCTTTCCCAGTTTTTCCTCGATTATTCTCTTGCTAGACTCCAGCTCTCCTTTGACCCTCTGGAGGTATTCGTCTTCGGACTCATAATAGGCTTGACTTCCATGTCTTGCTCGATAGGCGCTGGCCACCTCGTGCAGGGCATCTCTCCAGTTGAGTCTTTCAAAATATTTCTTCCCGCCGTTGGCTTGCACGAAATCGGCCAATACTCTGCTCAAGCAGACATCCTCGTAATAACGCCTTTTGAGCAGCGCCTGCTCGAAGCCATAAACGGGCACTCCCCAGGGTACATGCTCGCGGAATTCTTCCGCGAGCCAATCAGGTTTTTTCTCCGGACGCGCGTTCCAAGCCAGCCAGACATAGGGATCCTGGGGATGGTGAAAGTCGACGATTCTGTCGCTGGTGAAGTGCCATGTATGGCTCCGCGAGTGAGACTGAACATCGATGAATCCGCTCGCGCACATCGCCTTCAGCTCGCTCCACGCCAGGTATCCCCACCATTGAAGCTCGTGTTTTGTCGTCCTCCCCGCCCAAACATCTTCCAGATTAGGCCGGCGGCAATCCGCAGAATTGATGAAATCTGTCGCTACAAAAACAGTCGCTCTCATGCCGTACTTCTTGAGCAGAGGAAACGCGTGGACCCAGTTATCGAGAAATCCGTCATCGAAAGTTATAATAACGGACTTGGGCGGCAAACGCTGCGCGTCTCTGAGATAGGCAGACAGCTCATAAAGCGTGACGGTATGAAAGCCTTGGCGCTTCAGGTATGCCAGCTGCCGCTCAAAAACTGCCACCGGCAACGACAGGAAGCCCCACGGGTGATCATGCGGATCCGCGATGCTATGATAGATGATGACCGGAATTCCAGGATAGCCACTCATGACGTCTTATCGGCGGCCCGGCTGCGCCCAGCGTGCCCACAAAGTCCCCGCCGGAAGCTCTACTTGAGAGACAGGCCTTTAATGCTTTTGCTCGGGAAGACGGACCTCCAGGAGCCAGTCTAGATAGCCCAGGAATGACCGCGACGACAGCACCGCCTCTAAGTTGTTCTTTCGAAGCCTCATGGAACGATTAGCGAAATTTGGTCGGCAATCGCCCACTGAACAGAAAAGGAGGTTCCTGAATCTCTTTGAAGCGTAACGGAGTTTCCCCAAACCGTCAAAGTACGTCGTCTTTCGGAGACCGATTCTCGTCTCATTCATTCGATAGACTAAGAGAAAAATCAAAATCCCGCGGAGCGCATCTTTGAAGCTTCTCGAGGCTGGTTCCAAACTAAAAAGCGCCTCTGTTCTTTCGAGGTAGTATCGTATGAATTGCTTCTGCCATTTCCATTGCCACAGATCGCAATCATCAATCGTGCAAAAGGACAGGACATCATAAAAAGGGTGGTTCTTTGCCTGAAAACCTTCGAGGTCGGTAAAAACCACCTCTTGTTGTTCGGCCTTGAAGAGCAGATTGGTCGGCAAAAAATCCCCATGGCAAATAACCGGATTCTTGCCCATCGCGGGGAGAGCCGATATCAGTATGCGCAGGCATTGCATCGCCTCGGAAAGGCTCACAAAATCAGGCCAGAGGTGAAGAAGGTGCTTGAGCAATCCTTTTAGATAAAACGACTTCATGCAGGTTTTCTGCCGCACCCCTGCCTTTTTGACTCTGATTGGAGTGACCTGAAACTTGATAAGCGCGTCAGCCACGCATTGCCTGATCGTCTCGCGATAATCAGAGTTAGGCAACAGGAGGTCACCTTCTTCGAACTCCGTGACGAGATAATCCGGCCCGTGACTGTAGTATTGCAGGAGGCGAAGGGGTCTGGCCGCTTGGAGATTTCTGATCAAAACGGCTTCATTTTGGAGCCTCGCGCTCGCGTCTTTCACGCCGGAATGACTGTACTTCAGCACAAGCCTTCTATCCGTTGGGTCCGCGCATTTCAAAAGAAGAAAGTTCTCGTTCTTTTCCATTACGTTCTGAACCGTCAGCTTTAGCTCGCTGAGGATCTGTGCCAGCTTGCGATCCTTCAAGACGCTATTCACGGCTGATTCCGGGAAGCATTGGCCTCGCTCTGCCACCCCAGGGCCGCAGGAGGACCGTCCAGTTCCATAAGACCCGCGGTCGCAGATGATTGTCAGAATTGCGTTAAGCGGGATGGGCTCGCTTGCGTTACTGCATGTACTGGCGGTATTTGAGCCGGTAACACGGCTCTGTCCACCAATCATAGTACCCGGCCAGATGGCCCAGGAGAGAAGCCGCATTGTGCGTTAGTACGACAGCGGGAATGAGTAGGAAGATCTTAAGATCCCAGGGGTTTTCGTTGAGATTGAGATACGGCCTGAAACCCGCCCTGTAAAGATGCAGCCCAAGACATGCCGCCAGCGCGTACCAATAAAGAGGTTTGATGAGACCTGCAGAGAATAGGCCCACGCCCAGGCCTGCTTTCGCCAGCAACTTCCAGAAATTATTCGACACCTGACGGGATTGGGCGTTTCCCCTGGAATACGAATAAAATTGCCGAAACACTTTTGACAGCGTGTCTCTGGGCTCATAATAGGCCACCGCGTGGAGGCTGATGGCAATTTTACCGCCTATTCGATTCACCTTTCTCGCAAAGAGCTTGTCTTCGCTCGTCTTTATCCAAGACGGATATCCCCCTGCCTTTTGCCAGATTTTTTTTCTAAATGCGACTGAATTTCCCCCTGGCAGTGGAGGATTCCTGGCAAGCAGTCGCTGAATTTCTTCTGCCGTAAATCTATCCAACCTCAGCATATTGGAGCTGTGTAATACCGCCGCCACACAATTCTCAATCCAATTGGTCACCAGCGGGCAGGCCCGCCCCCCGACCATATCCACGGCAGGATCGTCTTCCAAAGGTTTGACGATTTCTTCCAGCCAATGAGGATCCAAGATAGTTCCAAAATCTGTGGCGGCAACCAGATCGAACCTTGCTTTTTCGATCGCCACGTTTCTTCCCGCACCTGCAAGCAGCGCACTATTATCCACGATTTGCAATGGGAAGTCCGCATCGCTAAGAGACCTGATCAATTGAACGGTCCCATCCGTGGAGCGACCGTCTGCAATGATGAGTTCGTCTGGCCTTCTTGTTTGCCTGTGTATCGACCCGAGTGTAAGTTGGACTGTCTTCTCTTCGTTTCGCACAGGCATAATCAGGGAGACTTTCATGTGTCTTCAAGACGCCTGCCGGACGGTTCTTTTCTTGCGTCCCGCCATACTATTTACCCTCACGAGCAAAAGTGTTCTCTGGAACAGTTGCCAACACGGGAAGATTCACAGGATGTTCGACATCATCCTTTTTGTCATTTGCGGAATCGTCAAAAAGCTCTGAGAGAAACGCCACCCCGATCCCCATCACCAAGCCTAGGAGCGCTCCGATCTGAATGAGAAACATCCGTGAATACACGGGGGTTTCCGGTACCGAAGCGTGATGAATTACGCGCACATTGGTTGTTTTCGGATCGCTGGCCGCCGCCATGCGGGCGTCCTCCCGCTGGTCGACATAACGGGTGTAGGACTTTTCGGCGGCCCCGATAGCCGCGGTAATTTCTCGAAGCCTTGCCGCATCTTCATCCAGCTGCCGCAGCTCCGCTTTCAGCTGTTCGATGTTTCGCGCCAGTATGGATTCCCGAGCACTCTTTGCGTTCAGATCGGCCTCCGCCTGATAGAGAGCGACTGTGAGGCTTTCTCTGATGGGGTTCTTGGCCATCGTTTGCGTATCCACAACCGTCAAAGGTTCCTTCGCCAGCTTCTCCCGTATGCGATCCATGGCTTCATCGATCTCCTTTATTTTCCGCGTTACGGGAGTGAATACTTCCAGCCGCTTCGCCTTGTCCATCTCCAGATCCAGGAGTCGCGCGTTCATCTGCTCAATCCTGGGATTCGGCCTCGAAGCTGTCGTGCTGAGCACCTCGTCAGGCTGATTCTGAATTTGCTCGTTCAGGGTCGCTACCTTCCTCGTGATCTCCATCCGCTCGCCCTGCATTTGATTCAGTTGCGTGTTGAGGGCGCTCAACTCCTGCAGTTTTAATTTGATTTGCTCATCGATTGAGACAATGGATCCTCTTCGCTTGATCGATTGCACTTTATTTTCCAATGTCTTAATGTTGGCTTTGCTTATCTCGAGCTGTTCGCTGTAGAAATCGTAAAGTCCTTCTCGATTCGCCAAAAGATGGGCTTGCGCTATATAAACTCTCGTTACTGTATTCACGACAACCGCGGCAAAGTTGGGGTCGCTGCTCTTGTAGGCAATCGTAATAATGTCGGAATTGACCACCGGCTTTACCGTCAGATTATCCCGGATCGCTTTGATCATCACTTCCCGGGGGCTGGCGAGATTCACCAAACCCAAGGACAGGAAAAAGCCCTCAATTTGACTTTTCAAACGTTTGACCGCGGCTCTCGCGGTTATCAGGAACTGCCATTTGAGCGCTCTCTTTTTCGGCTCGTCGCCTCGCGCCAGTAGGATATCGGCCACTCTCTCCCCCACGGCTCTTGATTTAATCACCTCGACTTCGGAAGTAATGACCTCTTGCCTCTCCAAGACCACGTGATAGGCGGGAGATAGATTGGGGGTTGGAGGGAGATTTCGCCTCACGTAGATCGTCGAGAAGACACTGAATTGAAGCGGGACGACGTAGCTTCCTGCAATAACGAGAACAACCGTCAACCCAAACGTATAGAGGATCTGTCTTTTCCGTTTCAAAATGACCGTGGCCACGCCGCGGCCTGAGAAAACACCCGGCAACCCGCTACTGATGTCCATCACTTCTCCCGCTGCCATTTTGCTCTATGGCTAAAATCCCCCGGCTCCAACAATCGCCGGAGGAGCAACGACACTGAAAGGTACGGGTATCACTTTTCTGATGTACTGCTCAACAAACTGATTGATTTCGGCAATTGTGCTCTTGGGCACGAAGACGATATCGGAAGGCAATAAAGCAACATCCTCCACCTGAGCATAGAGCGCCTTTTTCAAGTCAACTTTCGCGGCAATCCCCTTGTCGCGACTGATCCTCCTCAGCACGATGCTACTTGCTGGCTCCGCAGTATCTGTGAAACCTCCTGCTTCAAAGACCGCTTGTAGTGCTGTGAGGGAACCACTATGCGCCACGAATCTAGGCTGGCGGACCTCACCACCGACATAGACCTTCGCCGCCAGTTTCTTGACGATAACCGAGACCTCCGGCTCTCGCAGGGATTTTCGATATTTCTCCGTAATGATCGCGTCAAGTTCCATGGGACTGAGCCCCGCGGCTGCCACATCGTCAAGCAATTGCAGCGAGATTTTGCCATCGGGCCTGACGACGACCTCCTGGTTAAGCTCCGGGCTCAAAAAGAACTTAACTTCGATTTCATCTCCGATCTGCAGACGATAATCCTCGACTGAACGCACCTCCCGGGTCAAATCGGCCTGCGTCCGCAGTCCGTCGTTGTTTGCCGAACAGGCAGAGCACAGGACCGCCATCATCAGCAGGCGGAATGGGCTGCGCCAGAAGACATCCATCACCTTCTCCTCCGTTTCCGGAACCCTCTCAAAGCTCCGTAGTCCGCGACTTTCCCGTCACAAATATCTGCAATCAATTGCCGGTTAAAGCGTTTTCCGGTCCAGGGCCTCAGCGGGCCGGTTTGACCTGAGGACCGGACTCCCGAATTAGCCTCCTCGCACGTCCCCCCGGTCGAAAGGAAAGCCTTGCCCGGAAAGCTCAAAAAGCCCCCTTGCCCTTCACGACGGCAATGAAAGTCTTGAGCAATATGTGGAGATCGAGCGCTAGCGACCAGTGATCAATGTAAAAAAGATCCAAATTCATCCATTCGTTAAAGTTGATATTGCTTCTTCCATTGACTTGCCATAGACAAGTGATCCCCGGCTTTACGCTTAAGCGACGCCTTTGCCATCGGTCGTACAGGTCTATCTCTGATGGAAGTGCCGGCCTGGGCCCTACGAGACTCATTTCTCCTCTCAAGACATTCATCAGTTGCGGCAACTCATCCACGCTCGTCCTTCTCAGGATCGAGCCGACCCAAGTCACCCTCGGGTCGTCTCTCATTTTAAAGACAGGGCCGTCCATCTCATTCCGCGTTCTCAACGTTTCGAGTTTTTCCTCCGCCCGCACTTCCATGGACCTGAACTTGTAAATTCTGAACTTTCTCCCGTTCAAGCCCACCCGCGTTTGCCTAAAGAAGACCGGGCCCGGTGAGGTCATTTTGATCGCCAGAGCAGCCAAAATGAACACGGGCAAAGCCAAAATCAACAGCATGATTGCACCAATACGATCCAAACAGTTTTTTAGCAACAGCTGCAGATGTTGAGCAGGAGTCGTGCTGAAAGTAAGTAAGGGAATATCGTAGAACATCGTTGTGTGAAGCTTGGCAATGGCAATGTCAAAGAAATCGGCGACGATGGTCACCTCAATGCCCGTTTCCTCGCATAGTCGTACGATTTCTTCCGCTTGCGACAACCAACTCCGCGGAAGCGCAATGACCACCTCATCGATCACGTTTTTCGCCAGGATCGAGGGAACCTCCGCCAGAGTTCCGACAAGCTTGGACCCCAGGATTTCCCGATCCGCTGCCGACGGCTCGTCGTCCACATATCCAAAAATTCGTAATCCGAGTTCCGTATGAGAGCAAATCATTTCCGCGTACATACGCGCACGCTTTCCGGTACCTGCAATCAGGATATTCCGGTAGTTAAAACCCTGCCGCCGGATAAACCGCAGCGCCATCATGATCGCGATCCTACCACATAGCAATAAAACAACCGCGACGAGGCCGAAGAATACAATGAACAACCGGCTCACATAATCAGCGTCTGTGATGAAAAGCAACGAAAAGAGAACCATCATCGCCGTCACGGAAGCCCGCGTGATCAGCCATAAGGTCTGCAGGTACCTTTTCTTGCGCCCTGATTCGTAGGCTCCGTAGGACGTCAGAAAAAGCGCCCAAAGGGGCGCTGCTATAAGCGGAACCTGTAGATATTCGTTCAAAGGACGGAGCGGCGGCAGCCAGCTAATCTGGTTTCGCAGAAAATAGGCTATAAAAAAAGACACGACGATCACGGCCACGTCCAGAGTCCGCGACAGATAGTTCAGTGTCTTTGCCCGTTGTTTCAGCATCTGCTCTTACAAGACGCGCTCACGCGCCCGGGAAGTTCGACAAAACCCCGATATGCTCGTAACGAAACCCTAGCTAGTTTCTGTCGCGAAATTGCGTGGCGTCACCGACATCCGGATTCGCGCAGTTCAAAAGACAGCACTTTTTTCGGCAGCGGAGACGCCGAATCGAAAAAATCATGAGTTTTGCGACAGAAACTAGCTAGTGAGTGTGTCGGCCTCTCAACCCTGGATGCGACCGGCGTCCTCGCAACTGCTGCCGCAATCTCTGTCGAGAAGCGAAAAAGGCGTGGGCTTTGATTGCTCCCAGACAAATCGTTCGCAACCGCTCCGAGTCCGGAGAATATCCCGTTGGCTTCTGGCATTATCCCAATATCGGGCCTGTCAAGCGGTTTAGATCTCTGCTGGATATTTATGAGAGGAGAGTGTAGATGGCGTCAGGTTTTCAGTCGTTGATTACAGGGTAGGAACGCTCGAGCTGGAAATTAAGCTCCGCCACTTCGGTTCAGCGGCTTCCCGCTAAACCGACGAAAAGACTCAACTGGAAGGCGGCTCAACTTATCGCTGACAAGCCCCGGTGTCAAGACAGTTGTTGAGGTGACAGAGACGGTAGGGCCGGGTTCTTTATGAAACACTGGGCTTGAAACGAGTGTTCCCGAAAGATCATCGGCGAAACTCTCCTTGCGAGGTATTCAGTTGATCGTTATCGCTTTGTATTTTGAATTGTTCGCGTTATTTCCCTCTCCTACCGTATCGTCCGGGTCCACAACGGCTATGATGTAGTACCTCCCCGCCGGCATGCCCGGTGGGATGGTAATTGAGGTCGAGTCTGAGTGGACGGCCTTCAAGCCGAGAGCCGAAACCTCGCGACTTCCGATAGGGGTGTCGCCGCTGCCAAACTTTGCATCCGTGGAGAGGTAAAAGCGAACGGTCGTAGATGCTATCGAACCTCCGCCTCGGTTTTTCACGGTATTCTTCACCAGGATATTGGCGCCGCGGGTTGATACCGCGGGAGCAGTAAGAGCCGCTATAAATAGATCCGGCAAAACTATCTTAACGGCCTTGTATCTCGAGTTATTGTTCTTGTTCGTCTCCGGAACCGCATCGTCTCCATTCGCCTTGGCGATAAGGTAATACCTGCCCGGCCCCGTGCCGGCGGGGAGGACGACGGCGCTAGAGCCTCGCTCGGATCTCCTTGCGGCCAGGCCGGAAACCGATCGACTCCCCACGAAGATATCGGCGCTATCGAGAATACGATCTCTGGAAATATAGAAGCGCGTCGTCGATGCTCCTGCCGCGACTCTCGCATTGTTCTTGGTTGTATCGGTAACCGAAATCGTCGCTCCGGGACCAGCGGTGGCAGCGGCTGAAAGGGCAGAGACAAGCAGGTCCGATGGCGCGGCGATCGTGACGGACACGGCGCGGTTCTGTGTCATCTGAACGGTGCATTGATTTCCGTTCGCGCTCTGGCAGCCGCTCCACGCGCCAACTTGAAAGCCGCTGGCCGGATTGGCCGTAAGCAAGACATTCATCCCGCTCTGGTAATTCTCCGTGCAGTCGCCGGGACAACTGATTCCGGATCCCGTGATAGTCCCGTTCACCGGCGCACTCACGGTCAACGAATGGCTCGGCTCGGTCACGGTGATGGTGATGGTCTCTGTGGCGGACACAGACCCGTCGCTGACGGTAAAGGCAATCCCACTGTGGATACCGGTCTGGCTTAAAGAGGGCGTCCAGCTAAATTGCTGTGTGACCGGATTAAATGTTGCTCCCGGAGGAAGGCCGGAAACCAAAAAAGTCAAAGGATCGCCGTCCGGATCAGAGCCGCTGACGACAAAGTTCAGCGGGTTTCCTGCCGCCACGGTCTTATCCCCGATCGCCGTCAGGACCGGAGGCTCGTTGCCTTGAATCTTGATCCGGATGTCCGGAGCCGACGTGTTATGTTGTGACGAAAACTTGCGATAAAAAAACCAATCGCTTCCCTCGCCGCCCGGGAACGTGATGATCGGTTCATCGTCAATCACGGTAGTGTCGTTCCTCCACGTAACGTGATCGACGTCCGCATTGCCATCAGCGACAAACATGCTCCTGAAAGTCGCAAACGGCACTTCGCCGAATTCTGAGCTCAGCCTTACCCGCACGCGCGCGATGGTCCGGTCCACCTGCTCCAGTGAGAGGATTGCCCAGTCTCCCGATTGGTAGATCACCTCTAAGGTCTTGGAAGCTGAGAGATATCTCGCTGACGCGATCTCGGCGATGGGACGGAAGTCAAGAGGCGCGGGGCCGACGATTACAGAACTGCCGAAGCAGACATCGCTGATTCCCACGGGAGGATGCGGCTTCAGTCTGAGATTGCCGTCCATGTAAAGAACGAAAAACTCGGGCAGCTCACTCGCACCGGCAATTTTTCGTCGGATCCGAACGTAGTGAATGTCCGTTGCCGGCGCGCCGGAGTCGACCAGAACCGCCATGCCGTTTGGACGCCACCAGGAAGCCTCTCGCACAGCTTCGACGATGGTCTCGCCGTCGTCGTAGAGATTAACAACGCCCGGGTTAAACGAATAGGTGGGGTCGATGGAAGGCCCGCAATTAGTGAAGTCCGCTGCACAACTGTCTACTGCTACGGGATAAGTAGGATGCGTCGCCTCGATCACGAACGAAGTCACTTCGCCGCTTAACGGGATATTTACGTTGTCTTCTTCAGCGCAGAGGGTCGCAGTAGATAAGGGGATTGCGGAGCATGTTGCCACGTCTTGAGCCGAAGCCGGGGACGTGAAGGCGAAAACAACGAGGAAGGCAGCCAGGGCTTTATAAAAACAGCGGAGCCCTGAGAATCCCATCCTCAGTTTCGCCGAGAACTTGGTGCTTGCGCTGAAGTCTACGCCACTTTTCATTGTGATCTCCTCTTGCCCAACGCGGATCACGAGAATAGATTCAGAATTACCCTCTTTTACTTGATTCTCGGCACCTGAATCAATATGCCAGCGATCACATTCAATCCAGCGGCAAGACTAGAAAACAGTTCACGCTCATCTATGCGGCAGGCGGTCGACTTTGAACCCAAAATGACATAGGTTGGCTCGGCTAAAACTCCGAATCTCTACGGAGGCTGAAATGAAGAACCGGCGGGTTTTGCTGATTACTGGTTCGTTTGTGCTGCTCTTGTGGTTTCCGCCGTTGACCCAACTCCATAACGCATCCGCCCAAGAGCCGAAGAGGATCGCGCTCTGTTTCAGCGGTACCGGGATTAACCAATACGTCCTCGGGATCACCCAAAAACACAAACTTTTTCTTCGCAACGGCGTCGATCCGCTGATCGTCTATATCGGAAGCGGTTCTCTTATGAGTCAGGCGCTTGTTGCGGGTACATTCGATATGGCGCTCTCGATCGGCTCAGAGTCCATTGTGACCAAGCTCAGAGGCGCTGATCGACGCATTATTGCGGTGATCGCGAACCACTTTAACCACGTCTATATCACTCGCCCGGAAATCACGTCGATCCGGGAGCTGAGGGGCGGCAAAGTCGCGATCAGCCGCTTTGGCTCCGGCTCTGAGTTCATGACCGATCTGGTGTTGAAGGAAGGAGGACTGAATCCAAAGAAAGATGTAACGATGCTTCAAATCGGCAACTCCTCCGCGCGGCTGGCTGCACTGCTTCGGCGCTAACCAAAATTGATCCACCTCTGCTAGGTGAAATTGATCCACCTTAAGCCGTCGAAGTAAACGGCGCGGCAGTAACGGCGGCTGCGCTGTAACCACACTTTTCTGCGGTTCGTTACTAGCTCTACAGCACTA